>JBDTEQ010000033.1:0-20889 GCA_039922475.1 Edaphobacter sp. | reverse complement strand
GTGAGGAAGCAATGGCCAGCAAGGCAGACACACTCTCCGCAACCGCGCCCGCGGGAGTGCAGCAGGAACGGGAAGCAATCTTCGACATCTATCGCAGCTGGGGATATCTCCAGGCATCGCTCGACCCTTTAGGCCAGTACCTCCCGCCCGAACCCTTCCCCATCACCAGCGTCCCCGAAGGCGAATACGCCGCCGAAGCTCGCAGCTTCTACTGCGGGAACTTCGCCATCGAGTTCATGCACATTCCAAATCTGGAGCAGCGTCAGTGGCTGCAGGCGCAGATCGAGCAACCCATATCAAAGCCCGATCAAGCCCACGTCCTCACGCAACTCATCCGCGCCGACCTCTTCGAGCAGGTCATCCAGCAGCGTTACCTCGGCACCAAGCGTTTCTCCCTCGAAGGCCTCACCGTCCTCATTCCATTTCTCGATCAGGTCTTTGCCACAGCATCGGCTGCGGGAGTCACGCGCTCCATCCTCGCCATGGCGCATCGCGGACGCCTCAACGTCATGACCAACACCATCGGCCGCTCCCCCGCCGACATCTTCGCTAAATTCGAAGACGTCGATCCCCGCAGCGTCCTCGGCGGCGGCGACGTCAAGTACCACACCGGAGCCACCGGCGAGTACAAATCCCCCACCGGCAAAACCATCGCACTTCACCTCGCCTCCAACCCAAGCCATCTCGAAGCTGTCAACCCCGTCGTCATGGGCCGGGCCCGCGCCTGGCAGATTCGTATGGGCGAAGAAGGCATGCAACAGGTTCTTCCCATCATCCTTCACGGCGATGCAGCCTTCGCAGGGCAGGGCATCACTGCCGAGTCGCTCAACATGGCCTCGCTCGTCGGCTACAACATCGGCGGCATCATGCACATCATCACCAACAACCTCCTCGGCTTCACCGCCAACCCCGACGAGTCCAACTCCACCCGTTTCGCTACCGATCTCGCCAAGCGTCTCCCTATCCCCATCTTCCACGTCAACGGCGAAGACCCCGACACCGCGATGCGCATCGCTTCCATCGCAACCGAGTACCGCCAGCGCTTCCACTCCGACGTAGTCGTCGACCTCATCGGCTACCGTCGCTACGGCCACAACGAAGCCGACGACCCAACCGTCACCCAGCCGCGTCGCTACGCCGCTATCAAGGGCCGTCCCTTCCTCTACCAGCTCTACGCCAAATCCATCGGCGTCGATCCCGCCACCGAATCCAAAGCCATCCAGGAAAAATTTCTCGCCGAGCAGACCGCGGCAACCAAAGCCTCGCGCAAACCCAAACTCTCGAAGCTCCCCGACTACTGGAAGCCCTACCACGGCGGCGACCTCACCGAAGCCGATGAAAAAATCACCACCGGCATCCCTGCAGATCGCGTCCTCGAGCTCGCGCGTCTCGCCAACAACTATCCCGCCGACTTCCACATCCACCCCAAAGTCAAAAAGCTCTACGAGCAGCGCATCGAGATGGGCGAAGGCAAACGCTCCTTCGACTACGGTGCAGCCGAGCTCCTCGCCTACGCCTCACTCCTCACCAAAGGCACGCCCGTCCGTCTCGCAGGACAGGACTCACAGCGCGGTACCTTCAATCAGCGCCACTCCGTCCTCGTCGACACCGAAACCGAAGTCCGTTACGCTCCGCTCGATCACATGATCGAAAACCAGGCGCGCTTCGAAGTCCACAACTCGCTTCTCTCCGAGTCCGCCGCTCTAGGTTTCGAATACGGCTACGCACGCGACTATCCCGAAGCGCTCGTCCTCTGGGAGGCGCAGTTCGGAGACTTCGTCAACGGTGCGCAGTCCATCATCGACCAGTTCATCGCTGCCGGCGAAGCCAAATGGGGCCTGCTCTCCGGCGTCGTCATGCTGCTTCCTCACGGCTACGACGGCCAGGGGCCCGAACACTCTTCTGCGCGCATGGAGCGCTTCCTCCAGCTCGCCGCCAGCGACAACATGGTCATCGCTCAGCCCTCCAACGCCGCGCAGTACTTCCATCTACTGCGTCGTCAGGCGTTACGTTCATGGCGCAAGCCGCTCGTCGTCTTCACTCCCAAGAGCATGCTCCGCCATCCTGATGCCGCGTCGCCCGTAGCCGAGTTCGGCAAGCCCGCATTCGAAAACGTCCTGCCCGACAATGACGTAAAAAATCCGCGTCGTCTTCTCGTCTGCAGCGGAAAGATCGGTCACAACCTCCGCGTCGAGCGCGCCAGACGCAAAGACTTCTCCGTCGGCATCATCTTTATCGAGCAGCTCTACCCCTGGCCCGAAGCCGAGCTGCAAGCGGCCCTCGACCAGCACCCCGAAGCTCAGGAGATCGTCTGGGTCCAGGAAGAGCCCGCCAACATGGGTCCCTTCACCTACGTCATGCCGGAGTTGCGCCGCATGGCTGGCGATCGCACCGTGCTCAGCGTCAAGCGCAGCGCAAACGCGTCTCCCGCCACCGGCTCAGCAAAGGCACACGAGATCGAAGAGAGAACCCTGATCGATCTCGCATTCGGCTCCGCCGTTTAATTTTTTGTGAAGTTCGTTCAGGCAGCTCTTTGCCTGATCTCGACAACTTTTGCCTCGGAGACACTCACGCGATCGAGTCGCTGTGGCAATGGCTCTGGCCGCATGCGATGCCGAACCAATCCCGCCGCCAGAAACAACCCAGTGCCCAGCAGCAGAAAGGTGCTCGGCTCAGGAGTGCCTTCGGTCGGATTATCGGAGTTCTGTCGCGAGGGAATCTCGTAGTCCACGTTGCTAAGAGGCACAGAGTTGACGCCATTGTTCGCGGCCTCTCCAGTCAGCCTGAAAGAATGATTCAAGCCGATATCCCCGTCACTGGTGTTGAAGTCGATCAGTGCCGGCGGCGGCGGATCGCACAGCTCTCCAGAACCACCAACAGCATCGCACGGTACCGCGCCGCCCATGTTGCTGGCGTGCGCAGCACGTGGAGTCACTGAAGTAGCCAGCAACAGGGCGATACAGAAGACCAGAGAGAAGGCACGCAGACAGTACTTCATAAAAGTGGATCCAAACCTTAAGTATTTTGCCATTTCGAAACGGCGACCGATGACCTATGAAGGAGCATTTGTGCTGCCAATAGTGCCACTTTCGCTATGGTCAGGAAGCCGCTATTTCTGAACTGTTTATAAAGACAGTACCGGAGCGGAAAAGTTATCTGACGCCTTATACTGCAAGTTCTTGCAGGGAAAAGTGAGAAACCAGTTCTCAGCGCATCTTCAATCCGATCGACCTCCATCTCTCTTGGTAACGTATAACCTGTAACCAGCAAGCAGTAACGAGTAACAACTACACCTTTGACCCGAAGATCGGATTAGTTTCAACGAAATCTGGAAAATTTTTCCAGGTTGAAGAAATCCATACTCGCACGCAAGACAGTAAAAATCTCTAGTCGGACTCAACCGGACCCGGCTCCGGGGGCATCGGGTTGGCGACCTCTTTGGCGTAGATCTGGTACGTGGTCTTCGGCGGATCGCCGGCCTTGTGAAGCGCCCGCACCTGCGCTCGGATCAGCTCGTCGGCGGCTGTAATCCGCTCACGCGATCGCAGATAGTCCAGCCACGACTCCATGATAAACGTCTCGTTCAGGTGTTCCGGATCGATCGCGTCCCGATAGATCCCCCACCGCATCGCTCCATCGCGAAAGCGAACGTCGCGAAGCCGATGGATCACTCGCGTGAACTCCGCATAGTTCTCCGCAGGAATTCTGTACTCAATAGAGATGCGGACCGGACCATCCGTCGGCTCCGTGTCGGGCGTAGGCTGTGGCGCAGGCCGCTTGGACTGAAATGGTGTGTGGTCCGGCAGCGGCCCATGCAGAATTCTGAACCGTCGCACCAAAGGAAACGTCACAAGCAGTCCACCCGCGGCAGAAGCCAGCGCAATCGGCGTCGACGTGCGTTCGGCGATCGTGCCCCACAGCACCGCTCCCAATGCCATGCCACCTTGAAACGTCATCATGTACGCACCTAACGCGCGCGCCTGCACCCATGCAGGTACCGATAGTTGCACGCTCACATTAATCGTGGACATCGTGCTCGTCCACGCGAAGCCCGAAAAGATCAGCGCCGCAATGATGATCGAAGGACTTCGCACGAACGCCAGAATCAACAGCACAGCCACGTTATAAAAAGTCGAAGCTGCAAGAATGTGGTCCGCAGAAAATCGCTGTCGAAGTCGATGAAGAAACGTAGCACCGAACACTGCCCCAACGCCCAGAGAGCCGTTCAGAATGCCATACCCCAGCGGTCCCTGTTTTAAATCGCGCTTCGCCACCACCGCCAGCAGCGACCAGATCGCCGAAATAAAAAACGTAAACACAAACGCGCGAACCAGCGAAGCCTGCAGGTCCGGCGCATACCGCACATAGCGCAGCCCCGAGCGAATCGATCCTGCAATCCGCTCGGAAGGAAGCGCCGACTTGAACAGCGGAACCCGTTTCCAGTTCACCAGCACCCAGATCACGCCCGCGAACGACAGCGCATTCAGCGCAAACACTGACCCCGCGCCGACATACACACGCTGAAATCCCGCAACCATCAGCCCGCCCAGCGCAGGCCCCACTGCTCGCGCAAGATTGTTGCTCGCGGCATTGAGCGAAACCGTATCCGGAATCAGCTCACGCGGTACCAGCTCCGGGACAATCGCCTGCCACGCCGGGTTGTTCATCGCCGAGCCGATGTTCAGCAAAAACGTAAACGCCAGCAGCGCCCACGGCGACACATATCCCACAAACGTAAGCGCTGCAAGAATCCCCACCGCCCCCAGCATCCACGCCTGCCAGAAGATCAGCAGCTTTCGTCGGTCGAAGATGTCCGCGGTCGCTCCAGCCAGCAACCCCAGCAGCAACACCGGCAAACTCGCCGCTGTCTGCATCAGTGCAATCAGCAGAGGCGAACCCGTCAGCGAAGTCATCAGCCACGTGCCCGCCGTGTCCTGCATCCACGTCCCCACCGACGAAACCGTGCTGGCAATCCATCGGTCTCGAAACAGTGCAATCTTCAGCGGGGCAAAGCCACTCGGGTTAGGCGCGGTCGCAACCCGCGGACCGGTGTTTGGAGTCTCAAATGGCATCGCTACTTTAGTTTACGGTCTCGCCCGCAACCCGAGACGCCTGGGCGTTGCTGCCTGCGATGCGGCGATACACGAACTTTCAAAGAGGGATGAGCTTAAAAAGGAAACCCACGCAGCGCGGTGGGGGCTGTTGCGTGGGTATTCCGGTAAAGCAACGAAGTGGGTGGACTTCGTTATGACTGACTCAACCCGAAGGGAGTCTTGCCACTCATTAAAGGTAACGGCAAAGTGCGTTGGAGTCAAGCAGCATTTGCGAGCGCACAGACACCAGAGGCCCGAACTCAGCATGCAGCCCGAAACCCCTGTCCCTATTGAACAATCGGCTCCATCATCACCTCCACATCCATGTGCCGCGTGCTCCCCGGTATGTCCAGCGACCCCAGCACCTGCTGTTTGCCCAGCGTCAAATAAGTGGTTCCCTCCAGGGCCACCTGCCGCACAATCGGGTCCTGCGGCCCCACACCGGAGTTCTCTTCTGCGATGCTCAACTGCTCCACCTTGGTCCGCAGCTTTCCCCCGTTGGCCGTCTCGTTCAGCGTCGCATCGAAGTTCATCCCGATGTCGAGATATGTGAACTGCGTCTGCGTATCCGAAGTCCCGCTCGGCTTGTACGACCCCGTAGCAATCGGCACCTTGCTTCCCTGTTTCATCGCGGTCCTCTGCCCGTCAGTCGCAACCATCGCAAACCGCTCCACCCCAGTACGCTTGCCCCCGTCGATGACTGTGATCGTATAGGTCAGCCTATAAGTCTTCTTGGGCCGGTCAAGATCGCTCACAATCTTCTTCGCCAAAGCAATCTCCTCCTCACTCCCGCGTATCGTAATCGCATTCTGGCTCGGAACCAGGTAGATCTTTACCGAAGGCGCCACCATGTTGCGCACTGCGACCACAATCTGGTTGGCTTCGTTTTGTTCGGTGGAGTTTTTGAGATAGATCGTCTCAAATGGCCGTGTATCCACCCTCGGATTGTCGATCTCCTGCTTGGCGCTGGCCCCACCCTTCTCCGTGGAGCTGCTACTTCCCGCCTGCCCCCACGCGCCTGGCCCAATCAGAACCAAAGCCACCATCACTCCAAAAATTCTGCTCGCAAACTTCATCGCCTTCATTCTGTCTCTCCCTTGTTCTTGCCGTTGCTCTTGCTGTTGTCGTTGCCGTTCTTGTTGTCATCCCCGGAGGGGATCTGCTGTTGCTCTTCCACCTGTTTCCCTTCAGCGGGATCGTTTGTCGAATCGGCAGTCGAAGTTGCCTGCTCCGTTGCCGGCTGCTCAATCACAGGTCGCGCAAAAAAACTCTGATACTCTGCCTTCTCCTTCATCTCCTCCAGGTTCCGCTGGTTCGAATCGAGCATCGCGACCTCCACCGGATCGCCTCGATGCGCAATGCGCAGCAGCAGCTTCTCTTGATCGGTCAAAGGCATCGGCGGAGCAGGAAAACTCGCAGCACGCACCTCGCTCAACGCAACTGAACCCACTGAATCAACCGTCCGAACCGTTCGCGTCTCAGCCGGAGCAATCCGCACTCCCAAACGCGCTCGCTCAATATCAGAAGAAGGCGCCGTAATCAAAGGTGCACCAACAGTCGAAGGCACAACCTGCAAGACCTTCGCAGAAACAACCTCCTTCTTCGAGCGAACCGCAACATCTCCCGCATGACGAATAGCAGAAGCCGCAAAGACAATAACAATCACGCCTGCCAAAGCCGCGCCACCCACCAGAACCCTGGTCATCGCTCGCGTCGGGGCCAACAACCAAAGCGGCAGCAGCCGATGCCAGACCGATTCAGTACGCATCGGTGCCCCATGCTCCAGCGCATCCAGAATCCGCCGCTCCATTCCCTCTGGAGACTCTGCATCCCGCAAGCCAGCCAACACTCTTTCAATCGCTTCATCGGAACTCTTCATCGCCCGCCTCCTCTCTCCAGCCGCTCCCGCAGCCGTGTCCGTGCGCGAAACAGCAGTGCCCGAACCGCCGACTCGCTTCGTCCCAGAACCTCTGCCATCTCTGCCGTCCCCAGCTCTTCAATCGCCGAAAGCAGCAGTACATGCCGTTCCGCCTTGGGCAGCCTCTCCATCTCGCGCAAAACCGATCCCATCTCTCGCGCCTGATTCAACGCTTCATCTGTAGGCTGATTGATTGCGACAAGCCCCTCAGCAAATCCTTCGTCAAACTGCTCAGGTCTTATGCGTCGTCTTCGATCTAGCGAGAGATTCCACGCGATCCGCACCAGCCACACTCGCATCTCCCGCACCTCGGTCAGTGTCCGGCGATGTTCCAGCACCCGAACAAAAACATCCTGAACCACGTCTTCAGCCTCCGCACGGCTCCGCAGCACGGAGTGAGCGACTCGAAATAAAAGCGACGAGTAAGTCTCCACCAAAGCGGCGAGATCGATCTCCGAGCGCTCACTCTCTATAGAAGACAACGCCAAACTGCAGCCCTCGACCAACGCCATAAGTTCCTTCTATTCAGACAGACGCCCGAAGCATCTCTTCGCTCGAAAATAATTCTTCGTCAAAAAATGCCCGTATTTGGCTCATATATTAGATTTCTCTAAGTTATCGAAGATGACAACACGCACAACAAACCATCTCCCAATTCATAAAAACTCTCTCCGATTTCTCTTGTTTGATTTCGAAACCGAGTCTATAGTCCCACCAACACCAGCATTGGATTTCTCCGGGCCCGATTTCAAAAACGCCTCGCTTCTCGATCTCGTGAAAGCACCTAGAAAGAACTGCATCACATTTCTTTTCTATTTGGAGGAACCATGAACGCAATCATTCGTACTTTACTGGTCTTATCTCTTACGCTGACAGGTTGGAACTGTCTGCTCGCTCAGGCAACCGCGACAGGCAGTATCATCGGCGTCGTCACCGATGCCACTGGCGCGGCTCTGCCAGGAACCAAAGTTACCGTAACCGACCTCGGTACCAACGCTCAACGCACCACCACCTCCGGCACCGCCGGCCAATATCGCTTCGATTTTCTGCCCGCTGGCGCTTATACCGTCAAGGGAGAATCCGCCGGCTTCAGCTCAGCCGAGGTCAAAGATATTCAACTTCTCGTTGGCACCGCATTCACCGCAAATCTCCCCATGCGTGCCGGCATCGTCAACTCTTCCATCGAGGTCACCGCCAACAATCAGCTCGTCGATACTGAGAAGACCGATAGCTCAGCCTCTGTTACTCCAAAAGAGATCGTCGATCTCCCCCTCAACGGACGCGACATCGCCAACCTCGCCATCCTCGCGCCTGGAGTCAAGCTGGTGGACAGCTACGATCCCACGAAGAATCGATACGCCATCTATGCCGTCAACGGCTCCAGCGGTAGAAACACCAACACCACCGTCAACGGAATCGACGACAAGGACAACACCGTGGGCGGCGCGGTCATGCAGTTTCCCCTTGAGGCCGTGCAGGAGTTCAAGATCAGCACCAATCGCTTCTCTGCAGAGAACGGACGCAGCGAAGGCGCAGCGCTCAACATCGTCACCAAATCCGGCACCAACCAGTTTCACGGCGCGCTCTATGGCTTCTTCCGCACCCAGGCTCTTCAGACCAACAACGCCATCAGCGAGCAGGCTGGCCAGCCAAAGCCCGACTATAGCCGCCAGCAGTACGGAGGCGCCATCGGCGGTCCCATCCGCAAAAACAAGGACTTCGGCTTCTTCGCCTATGAAGCCCTTCGCGAGCGTTCCAGCATTGCCGTTACCGATCTCACCTTTCAGGAACTCACCCTTGCAGCTCCGCTCGGTGCCATTCCTGCTCACACCATCGCTACTCCATTCGACGACAAGCGCTACAACGGCAGGGTCGATCACGCCTTCAGCGACAAGGAAAGACTCTACCTCGTCTACTCAGCCCAGGACAACAAGAGCAACAACGATCAGTCCACCGCTCAGGTCGATACCACGGAAGGAAACTTTACCGTCAACGACCTAATCCTCACCAACGCCGTACTCACCTCTATCCTGACTCCAAAAACGGTGAACAACTTCACCGCCGGCTTCCAGTACTGGAACAACCTCATCGACTCGAAGGTTCGCGCCCCCTACTTCCTCTTTCCCGATGGCGTCAGCTTCGGAACAAACGTCAACGTCCCCCAGAAATCCAGCCAGCATAAGTTCCAATTCCGCGACGACTTCTCTCACACCCTCGGCAAACATACCCTGCGCATGGGCGTCGATTACGTCTACATCCCTCAGCTCGGCGGCTTCTTCGAGAACAATCCCACTCCGGAGTTCGACTTCTTCGACAGCGCAGCAAACCTCCTGTCCAACAAGGCTTCCTACCCCAACGGATTCTCTTCCCCGGGCGCCATCCAGGGTTCCACCGGAACCTCCGGCGACCCCGCCTTCAATCTCACCCCCAAGATGCTGGGCTTCTACGTCGAGGATGACTGGCGCGTCAGCTCTCGCCTTCTCTTCAATATCGGACTTCGTTACGACCGCGATATCGATATCTACGGACTTAAAAAGCAAGCCAACAGCCGCACCTTCCAGGAAGTCGTCGCCGCCTCGAAGGTCAACGTCCCAACCGTCCCAACCGTCGGGATTCCCCCAACCGGCGTGGGCTATACTCCCAACCTTGGCTTCCTGGGTGGCATCTACACCACGCTTCCGAAGAACGACAATCTCAACTTCAGCCCGCGCATAGGCTTCTCCTACGATGCCTTCGGCAATGGCCGCTTCGTCATTCGCGGAGGGTACGGTCTCTACTTCGGCCAGACATTCGAGAACATTCCTCTCTTCATGGTCCAGCAGTCAAATGATCTCGTCGTCGCCAATACCTACTCCATCAACTGCGCCGGCCCCACCGACACAACCTGCCCTCCCTCCAACGTCATGCCCGGCACCAACATCCTGCTCAGCAACTATCGCTATGGCGTCGATCCGGCACCCGTCATCCCCCCTGCAAGTCATAATCTCGCGCCTGGTTCCACAGGGCGTCTGATGGACCCCGGATATCGTAATCCCTACACCCAGCAGGTCAACTTCGGCTTCCAATATGCCGTGTCCAACCACGGCGTCGTCGAGGTCGAGTACGTTCAGGCCCGAGGCATCCACGAAGACAAGACCGTCAACATCAATCCAACCGAATATTTCAACGGTGGCATCCGGCCCTTCTCGGCAGCCCTTGCTGCTGCGGGCGTTCCAGTCCTCGGCCGTTTCGGTCTGGAGAAGTCCATGGGCCGCTCCTACTACGATGGCCTCGACGTAAGCTACCGGCAGGGTCTCTACAAGCACTTCAGCGCCGTAGTCAACTACACGTACTCCAAGGCGCTTGCCTTCCAAGGCAATCCCGCGGCATTCCGCAACGCCGCGACCAACCCCTTCCTCGGCGAGTTCCGTGCTCCCGATCGTGGAACCGCCCCCAACGACGAGCGTCATCACTTCGTCGTCGCCGGCACCTTCTCTCTGCCCTTCCGCATTGAGATCTCCCCGATCCTCTCCGCCGCAAGCTCCCGTCCTCTCAGCATCATTGAATCAACTAGCGATCTCTGGGGGGTAGGTAGCGGCACCAGCCACCCACACGCTGCTCTCCTGTCCGGCGAGAAAGAATCCAAGCAGGCCTATATCGACTACATCACCGCGGCCAAAGCGGCTGTTGCTGCCGATTCCACTAAAAAGACCACATTAGCCAGCTTCTATAAAGCCTGCGTCACCTCGGGTTCCTGCCATGAGGTTAGTTACGACTCGAACTATGGCGGCACGCCATTCCTCCAGCTAGATGCTCGCATCGGCAAGACCATCTCCATCCACGACCGATACAACATCTCCCTCTTCTACCAGGCATTCAACATCACCAACCGCGCCAACTACGGCTCCAACTACGACATCAACGTCAATAACTACAAAACCAGCTTCCTCAAGCCGCTCGGCTTCATCAACCCCAGCAGCACGGTAGTTCCACGCTCCTTCACCGGAGAGTTCGGAGCTCGCTTCTCCTTCTAAACGGCTAGCCATGGCCCGGTGAACAGCCGGGCCATGAGCAACTTGTCATGCACTGATATCGTAGGACCATGTTTCCTCTAATATTGCTCGTCGCGCTCTGCCTACCTGCTCTCGCTCAAAGCCGCTCTACCGCAACTTCGGCCGAAGTTGCAGCGCAAGCACTGGCTGCTGACCATCTGCGCGCCATGATCGAAGCAGCACCGAAGCTGCCGCTCCAACAGACCGACCTCGCAATCCATCTGCCGAAAGGTCAGGAACTCGGCAAGGTCTCGTGGATCGCACGCGACCCGAAGACCGGTGTAACGTGGCTCATACAGCGCGGCGAAAAAGCCGATCCGATCATTGCCGTCGATCCCAAAGGCCGTGTCCTCCACTCGTTCGGCAAAGGACTCTACAAGATTCCGCACGCAATCCGGCTCGACCCCGATGGCAACGTCTGGACAGTCGATGCGGGAAGCTCGACCGTCATCAAGTTCAGTCCAAAGGGCGAAAAGCTGTTGCAGATCGACGTCGGTGGCAGGCCGGAAACATCCCGTAACCCCTTCAGCGGAACCACCGATATCGCGTTTGCTCCGAACGGTCGAATCTTCATCACCGACGGCTACGCCAACGCCCGCGTCCTTGAGTACACAGCCGACGGCAGAAAAGTTCGCGAGTGGGGAAGCGCAGGCACCGGGCCGGGACAGTTCCACCTGCCGCACTCCATCGTGATCGACGAAAACAACATCCTCTACATCGCAGACCGCGAGAACGGGCGAATTGAAAAGTTCGACCTTGACGGAAAATATCTCGGCGAGATTTCTAGCCTCGGAAGAACTTATTCCCTCAAGCTGGGCTCAAACGGGACGCTATGGGCAGGCATGCAGCCACTCAACGAACCGACAGGCTCCCCCGGCTGGATCGTCAAGCTCGACCGCACGACAGGTAAAGTCCTCGGCTACGTTCCGGTGACCGAAAAAGCAGGTCTTCACTCCGTCGAAGACGCAGGCAACGGACAGCCCATGACTGACATCGGCAACAGAGTCGTCTACTTCAGAAGCCACTAGCCAGTCGAACATGTCCAGCTAGAATCTGCGCGGCCTGATTTAAAGTCTGCAGATCAGCAGCTCTCGCTCGTAGACCATCTCCGGCGGCAGATGGTCATGCAGCAGCAGGAACAGCTCCTCATGTCCCATCACCTCCTGCTTCCACTGCTTCCGGTCCACTGTCTGCAACTCATCGAAAGTACTCCGCGAAAACTCCATACCCTTCCAGTTGATGTCGTCGAAGTGCGGCGTCCACCCGATCGGAGTCTCCTTGCCCATCGCCCGTCCACGCACGCGGTCCACGATCCACTTCAGCACGCGCATATTCTCGCTATACCCCGGCCACAAAAACTTTCCATCCTCGCCTTTGCGGAACCAGTTCACATGGAACACCCGCGGCGTCGAAGAAAGATTCCGCTGCATCTTCAGCCAATGCCGAAAGTAGTCGCCCATGTTATATCCGCAGAAGGGAAGCATCGCCATCGGATCGCGTCTCACCTTCCCAACAGCACCGGTAGTCGCAGCCGTCGTCTCCGACCCCATCGTCGCGCCGATGTAAACACCCGCAGACCAGTTGAACGCCTGATACACCAGCGGCATCGTCGTAGGCCGTCGTCCGCCAAAGATAAACGCCGAGATCGGCACCCCGTTCGGATTCTCCCAGTCCGGATCGATCGTCGGACACTGCCGCGCTGGTGCCGTAAATCGTCCATTCGGATGCGCCGCCGTAACTCCGGTCGCCTTCCCAACCTCAGGAGTCCAAGGATTCCCGCGCCAGTCGATTGCATGCGCAGGCGGAGCATCCGTCATCCCCTCCCACCAGACGCCGCCCTCAGGAGTCAGCGCCACATTGGTAAAGATCGAGTTCTTCCCGAGCGTCGCCATCGCATTCGGATTCGTCTTCACGCTTGTCCCCGGAGCCACGCCGAAAAATCCTGCCTCAGGATTGATCGCCCGCAACTGCCCTGTCTCATCCGGTTTGATCCACGCAATATCGTCGCCGACCGTCCACACCTTCCACCCTTCAAATCCAGCGGGCGGAATCATCATCGCAAAGTTCGTCTTCCCGCACGCTGAAGGAAACGCCGCCGCAACATAAGTCTTCTCGGTCTTCCCATTCTTATCCGCGGGCGACTCCACGCCGACGATCAGCATATGCTCCGCCATCCATCCCTCGTCGCGAGCGATGTTCGAAGCAATCCGCAGCGCAAAGCACTTCTTCCCCAGCAGAGCATTTCCGCCATAGCCCGACCCATACGACCAGATCTCGCGCGTCTCCGGAAAATGCACAATGTACTTCGTCTCGTTGCACGGCCACGGAACGTCATTCTCTCCCGGCCCCAGCGGTGCGCCTACCGAATGCATACACGGCACCACGCGCTTCTCGTCTTTATCGATCTCCGCAAATACCGGCGTCCCAATCCGCGCCATGATCCGCATATTCACCACCGCATAAGCCGAGTCCGTCAGTTGCACTCCGATCTGCGACATCGGCGACCCCACCGGTCCCATCGAGTACGGCATCACATACATCGTCCGTCCGCGCATACTCCCGCGAAACAGTTGCTTCAATCTCTTCCGCATCACATACGGGTCTTCCCAGTTATTCGTCGGCCCGGCGGTATCCTTCGACAGCGAGCAGATAAACGTCCGGTCCTCCACCCTGGCCACATCGTTCGGCGACGACCGCGCCAGAAAACATCCCGGCCACAGCTTCTCGTTCAGCTTGGTAAACGTCCCCGCCTTCACCAGTTGATCGCACAGAAAGTCATACTCTGCCTGCGATCCGTCGATCCAGTGAATCTGGTCCGGCTGTGTCAGCTCCGCCATCTTTTCTACCCAGCGGATGAGGTGTTTGTTCGTGGTGGGCGGTGCGGCAACGGCGGTTTCGGCAATCGCAGTCTTCATATGTCGATGAAATTCCTTCCTTTACAAGTCTTCGCCTCCGCACACATGCTGTCAACCTTTTGCGGTGGTCCAGCCAGTTGGAAGTAAGGTGCAGGTACGCTTCGAAATGGAGAAACGCTCAATGATTCAGCGGCTAAAGACGAGTTACGCAGCAGCGATCCTCATCACAACCCTCAGTGCGATACCCGCACCAGCCCGTATCGACGGATTGCTCTCCGCCAGGCTGTTGGTTCTTTAAATAACGCTGCCGTCCTGAGCGGAGTTTGGCGCGGCACTTTGCGCCAAACGCAGTCGAAGGACCCCGAAGAAGCTTCGCGTTGCCCATACCTCTTGTCCCTTTCAGGCAAGAATCAGGTCTTCTCAAACCAGGCTATATATGTCGATACGAGCAGCTCAGACCGCACAAGTCATCCGCACCCAGGTCGAACTAGGTCGCGACGTCATAGGCGAGCTTGCCAAAACCCAAACTCCATCAGCGCACTAGCCATTCCTCTCTGTACTGTCTTTGTCGGGCATAAGCTTCATGTGCGGCAATCTGACCGCATGTAATTGAAGAGCTTGTGGGGCAGCTAGAGGCGTGAGAGTATGGCTGGCATGAAATACAATTCTTCAGAAATAATCTGTTTTGCTGGCGCTTTAGCTTTCTTTTTATATGCGATAAAGCTACGCAGCTTCAAGGTTTCAGATCGTCCCCCCGCGTCCCGAGCTCACCTTTCAATCGCGCAACGACAACAAAAGATCAAATTGGCAGTCCGGCTATTCATAGCTGGTGGCTGCGTTATGCTGCTTGGGACTATGTTTCTATTTTGGTTGGATAATTCAAACTGACTCGCGACTGCATAGGAAAATGCGCACTGATCCTCCCCGCACTGGTAGACTTAAAGGTCTGTGCTGTGCCTACGCGCAACAAGCTCTCTCAAAGCGGCAAGACCGCAGCGAGCCTAAAGGAAACCGAACCCAGTGGATCAGCAAACCAAGAAAGCTCTCAAGCACGACAGATTTATCGACACGACCAACCAGGGCATCGAATGGGCCGATGAAAACCGTCGCTCTCTCATCATCACCAGCGCCATCGCGCTCGCGGCAATCCTCATCGTCGTCATCGTCAGCCTGGTCTATAAGACCCGCGCCGAGCATGCCTCAGTCGCATTCGGTGAGGCCATGCAGGCCTATCAGGCTCCAATCGCCGTACCGGGCCAGCCGGTCCCTCCCGGCGTCAAGACTTACGCCTCCATCGCCGAACGCGCCAAGGCCGCCAATAGCCTCTTCATGGGCGTCGCCGACAAGTACGGCATGACCCCCGACGGCAAGATGTCACGCTACTTCGGCGGCCTCACCTATATGGAAGAGGGCCAGAACGCCTCTGCCGAGAGCGCATTCAAAGAAGTCGCCGGTGGCTGGAACAGCGATCTCGCCGCACTCGCCAAGTTCTCGCTCGCACAGATCTACCGCCAGACAAACCGCGACCCCCAGGCCATCGATCTCTACAACGAGCTAACCGCCAAGCCCACCACCACCGTCCCTGCCGGCCTCGCCCAGCTTCAGTTGGCCGAGCTCTACGAGTCGCAGAACAAGCCGGAGCTTGCCAAAAAGATCTACGCCCAGCTCAAGGACAAAGACCCGAAGGGCCCAGCCGGAATGTTAGCCGCGCAGAAGCTGAATCCAGCAGCCGCCCCCGGCGGCCAGTAATCGCCCCTCGGCACCACAGCAAAATGCACACAACACCAGCGTAACAACCAGCATTCTGTATCAAAAACCATACTTAATTCCCCCAACGGGACGCCAGGGTTCTCAAACCAGGCGTCCCGTTTCCGCATTGAATGATCCCTCAGCCAGCCACCCCGCGCCGACGGAAGGAAGTCCGCAAACACCAGGAAGGGCAGACCCGCCTCCCACCAGACTCGTCATCTCGACCGAAGCTGTTCACGGTCTCATTGTGAACAGGGCAGTGGAGAGATCCCCGCATTTGCTTTTGCCGTTGCCGTTGCTTGTCCTTTTGTTTGTCATCCCGTAGGGATCTGCTGTTGCTGTTGCCATTGCCCGTTCTCGATCCGTTCAATCCGCGAAGACCTGTGAAAGATCAGCGTTAAACCTTCCCCAAAACCAACGGCCCTGCTATCCCCTTTCGTTACCTGCACCTGCCATCCATTTAAACTATTCTTTGCGTTTTCAGCCCAGAAATCGCATGTCAAGCGCCCAAGCCACCTAAATCGCTGAAACGAAAAGGGATCGACTTGGCGTATGAGTTCTACTCAACCCGAATTAAACATAGAGATGAAAAACGAAATAGCCCGGGTCATCCAGGGGCTATCTCATTGATAACAAGTATTTTGTCAACAACACATCTGGTTTCAATATTTTGCAGACACCAACCGTCTGCAGGTGATTGAATCCAGATATTTTATCGCCAGAATACCCCCGAGGGGGAGGGGTACTACTCGTCATGAAAGAGAATATTCTCGCTGCGAATCTTCAGTGACGCCTCGGCATCCGTCCGCAGCTTCGTCAAAACGCTCCACTGATCGTTCACCTTCGGAGGCGCCACCCATACCGGCAGCGGCATCCTCAAATACTCCGACAAAGCAAACGCATGCGGTTCATACAGCAGCCGAATGGTACTCAACCGCTTCGCCGCCGCCGGGTCGCCACACAACAGCAGGTGGTTATTCCCCAGCGCCTCGCACATCTGATAAAAATCCTTCGCTGGAAGGCGATCCATCCGGGCCCACTGCGGCCAGGTCTTCTGCTCCTGAACACGAAACACCTGACCCAGATCGACCAGCGCATGACGCGCCATCACAAATGTAAGCTGCGCCTGCCTCGACGAGGTGCCCTCGATTACGGAGATCAGCAGAGCACATGTATCAAGGATCGAGACCAGGGCCGAGAGCCAACTCTGGTTGTCATGCTGCGACCGGTAGTAGCAGAGAATCGGATAGGAGATGTGCGACTCCAGAATCTCTGCCGACCACCGCTCCCACTCGGCGAGTAGAGCAGTCAGCGCCTCCTGCCCACCCTCAAAAGCATGTCGCCGGAACAACTCCGCAGAGTTAGGTGGCGACCCGGCACGCGAGTCCAGTAGCGCCACGCTGACCTCGCGCCGCGAAAACGCCTGGTACAGCACCGGCAGATAGCCGATGACCAGCGCGACAAACCCGAGTCCGACGCCGGACTCGAAGATGATGACCGCGCGGGCAAACCGGGTATGCGGGACAACATCGCCCAGGCCCAGCGTAAACAAAGTCGTACCGCTGACATACAGATCGGTACCGAACTGCGCCCAGGCACTGCCAACATGCAGCATCATCATGTCGCCAAAGGGGGAGCGCATGGAGAAATAGAACATCCCGAAGCCGCAGATCAGCAGCAGCGCCCATAGCAGCAGAAGCAGCAACAGAGAAAGCGGGCCATAGATGCTATAGATCTGCTCACGCACCTTCTTATTGCGGGCGCGCTCGGCCATCATCACCCACGGAGCCCACGTAGCCGCAAAAAAGAGACGAGTAATTTGATACCGCCCGGTCGGACGCCGCGGCAGAATAATCGTCTGGAAGGCATCCAGTGCCACACCCAGGCAACACAACAGCCCGACCATAAATGCAACTACGTGCATAGGAGGTCCATTCTTTGCTTGCAAGCGATATTTTCAACCTTACCAGAGCTTCCACACCACCTTCCCGGGCCTCTTGCGTCTATAAAGGCAGTAAGGTGGCGACCATTCAGACGGCAATGACTTCATCGCACATTGCTGGAAGATCCGGATCATTGCGCATAAAAAAAGAAATAACAGCATTTTCATTCGACAACACGCTTTTCGAGGCCTAAGCTGACTGCACGCAAGTTCGGGACAGGGGGGACTATGCAACGAGTTCTGGTTGTCGATGATGATCGCCTGGTTGCCGATACCCTGACCCTCATCTTCGAGAAAAACGGCTTCAAGGCAAAGGCAGCTTACTCGGCTGACGAGGCGCTGCAATCTTCCCGCGAATTCGAGCCGCATCTTCTTCTCTGCGACGTCACCATGCCCGGACGCGATGGCCTGTCTCTGGTAGAGGATATGACGCGAGAGCTGCCCGCGTGCCGCATCCTCGTGCTTACTGGCTTCTACTCCAATCTGAAGAGCGTCCGCGAGCAGGCCCGGAAACTCTCACGGCCACTGGGTATCCTCACCAAACCGTGCCAGCCTTCAGAACTGCTTCGCGAAGCAGTCGCGTTGCTGGCAGCAAGCTAGCGTGCTCTCGTCAGCGTATCGCTGAGTGTCGCGATGCTAGACTCAGGCGGTATGCATGAGAGTGAAGACAAGCCGCCGACCCTGGCAAGCCTTCGCGCGCGCAAGGGAAAACTCGGTTCCAGCAAGAGACCCTCCGCCCCTCCACCAGATCCCGATTCCCAAAGCCAGGCAGGACTTTTTTCCGCTGTCGATGAGGCATCCCGGCCACTTGATCCCCAGTCAGTAAAACCATCTGCAAACCGCCGAAGACCATCTATTTCTCCCGAGAAATCCCAGAGCACGACAACTTCCACCGAACGTCGTGTCTGGAGCGTCCGCGCGTTGGTCACCGACATTCGCCAACAGGTCGAGACGAACTATACCGACCTGTGGGTGGAAGGAGAGATCTCCAACTGCCGATCCGCGCCGTCAGGCCACCTGTATCTCACGCTCAAGGACGGCGAGGCCCTACTCCCCGTTGTCCTCTTCAGGCGCCACCTTAGTCTTCTGCGGTTTCGCCCTGCCGATGGTCTCGCTGTACTGATTCGTGGACGCATCTCCGTCTACGAAAGCCGCGGCCAGCTTCAGCTTATCGCCGAGACCATGGAACCCAGGGGTACGGGAGCGCTTCAACTCGCGTTTGAACAGCTCAAAGCCCGGTTGCTCGAAGAAGGACTCTTCGATGCAGCGCGTAAACGGCCGTTGCCATCCTTCCCGAAGTGCATCGGTATTGTCACATCCCCAACTGGCGCTGTGATTCGCGATATTGTGACGATCGTGCGGCGACGGCATGCTCGATTGAATCTGCTTGTCTATCCGGCTGTCATGCAGGGTGCGTCCAGTCCGAGTTCTATCGCTGCGGGCATACGCTGGTTCAATGCCAATCCATCGCTGGTAGATGTCATTGTTATTGCCCGCGGCGGCGGATCATTGGAAGACCTCGCCGGTTTCAACGACGAAATGCTCGCTCGTGTTATTGCAGCCTCGGAGCTACCCATTGTCTCGGCAGTCGGGCATGAGACTGACTTCACCATTGCAGACTTTGTCGCGGATCTTCGTGCCGCCACCCCGTCTGCCGCTGCAGAGTTGATCACCACAGCCCAACACCGTATTGAAGAGCACATTTCTGCGCTTGCTGTTCGTATCTGGCGTGCGGGGCGATTTCACCTGATGGATGCGCGTCAACGACACATAAGGCTCTCAGCGGAAAGCTCTCTGGCCCGCTTGCGCGATGCTGTCAATCGACGCGGTCAACGGTTGGACGAGTTAAGGCTACGCATGGATAGCTCAGCGCAGCGCCGCCTCCGCACCGCTGCACAGAATCTCATGCCTCTTTTTGACCGGCTTCGCGGTCAGAATATAGGCCTTCAGATTGCTGTTACAAATCGGCGCTTACAGAATGCAACTCAACGTTTGCATCGCACCACAAGCTGGATTATGAATACGTCTCAGGGCCGTCTGAAGCAAGCTTCTGTACGCCTTGAAGCTCTCTCCCCACTCGCTGTGTTATCTCGCGGCTACGCTCTCGCCTACGCCGCGGACGGAGCCCTCTTATATTCTGTCGAAGATACCGCGGCAGGGCAAACGGTTCGCGTCCGCCTTGCACGCGGCATCTTCGAAGCCGAAGTAATCAAGACAATAACGGATGAAACAAACGTAACGGAGACCAATAACTCATGAAGAAGCTCTTTGGGACCGATGGCATTCGTGCTGTTGCAGGCCAGTCGCCGCTCGATGCGTCCACCATTTATGCCATCGGCCTCGCTCTTGCGCATACTCTCACTGTCAATAATGCATGTCCACGTGTTTTGCTTGGTATGGACACGCGTGAGTCTAGCAACTGGATCGCAGCAACCCTGGCTGCTGGCCTTATCGATGGAGGAGCATCAGTGGAGAATGCTGGTGTCATTACCACCCCAGCGGTTGCTTTCCTGACGCACACACATTCTTTTGCCGCTGGTGTCGTTATCTCAGCCTCGCACAATCCCTGGCAGGATAATGGCATTAAGTTGTTCGGTCCCGACGGTTACAAGCTGCCCGATGTGGTTGAACTCGCTATCGAGGAGGAGATATTTCGCAAGCTCTCCGGTTTAGCTACGTCTCCGCGACAGAGTAATCCACCAAATGTCAACGAAGCAGATCGTGCAGAGTATGTTCGATTCCTTCTTGATGCTGTCCCCGGTCTCTCACTCGATGGCCGCCGCATCGTCATCGATTGTGCCAATGGAGCTGCATCATCGGTTGCCCCCCAGCTATTTTCCAGCCTTGGTGGTGAAGTGATCATTACGCATGCCAGTCCCGACGGTCGCAACATAAACGAAGTTTGTGGCGCATTGCATCCAGATATTGTTGCCGCCCAGGTAATTCATCACGGAGCTTCAATGGGTATCACTTTCGATGGTGATGCAGATCGTGCTCTGTTCGCCGACGAAAACGGTCGTGTGATCAACGGTGATGCTGTTCTGCTCTTAGCCAGTCGTGATTTGCAGGCCCGAGGCCTTCTCACTAACGCGACCATTGTCGCTACCACGATGTCTAACATGGGACTCGAAGCCGCACTAAAGCGTAGCGGTATCCGGATGCTCCGTGCCGCTGTGGGTGATAAATACGTTTTGGAACAGATGATCGCTACCGGTGCTGCGCTAGGGGGTGAGCAGTCCGGTCACATCATCTTCTCTGGGCGGAGTACGACGGGCGATGGGTTACTTACTGCATTATTGCT
>JBDTEQ010000032.1:0-15314 GCA_039922475.1 Edaphobacter sp. | reverse complement strand
CGGAGAGGGCGTCGTCTCCTGCTTGTCCGGCAGCGCTTTGATGGGGGCCTCCTGCGGTTGTGGGGAGGGATACGGCGAGGTCGTCGAGTTTGTCTTTCAGTTCGAGGACGACGCGCTCGGCGGTCTTCTTGCCGATGCCGGGAATTCTGGTAAGGGTGGCGTGGTCGCCGGAGCGGATCGCGATGACGAGGCGGCTGGCGTCGATGCCGCTGAGGACCGTGATGGCGAGTTTGGGGCCGATGCCGCTGATGGTGAGGAGTTTTTCGAAGAGGCGTTTTTCCTGCGTCTCGGAGAAGCCGAAGAGGGCGAGCTGGTCTTCGCGGACGTGGGTGTGGATGTGGAGCGCGGCTTCGGCGCCTTCGTTGGGGAGAGCGGAGAAGGTGGTGACGCTGATGGTGACGTCGTAGCCTACTCCGGCGCACTCGACGATGGCCTGGTTGGGGGTTTTGGAGAGAAGACGTCCGCGTAGATGAGCGATCATGCTTCTGGGATTGTAGCGTGGAAGAACTCTCACGCCTCCGATGGCCCACAAACAAGAAACGGCCCAGGGCTAAAGCCCACTGTATTTGTCGGCCTTTTCGCAGGGCTGAAGCCCTGCGCTCCCTCCGAAGAACACCAAAGACTTTCCAGATCCTCTTTCTACTCCGTGCGGAGGGCCTGCATGGGTTGGACTCCTGCGGCGCGGCGGGCGGGTAAGGCAGCGGCTATCAGGACCATTACGATGATCAAGGCGGTGGAGGCGGCGAGGGTGATGGGGTCGTAGACGGTGATGCCGTAGAGTTGGCTGCGGAAGTAGCGGGCCAGGAGGCCGACAGATGGCAGCGCGATGATCGTGGCGATGGCGGCGATGAACACCATCTCACGCAGGACGGTCATGACGATACTTGTGCGCGAGGCTCCGAGAGCGAGGCGGACACCAATCTCTCGCGTGCGCTGCTCGGTGGAGTAGGCGAGGACGCCGTAGAGGCCGACAGCTGCGAGGATGAGGGCGAGGATGGAGAAGCCCACGGCGAGTACGGCGAGCGCCTGCTCACCAGAGGAGATGATGGCAGTCTGGGCTTCCATGGTGCGGAGTCCGTCGACGACGAGGGTGGGGTCGCTATCGTGAACGGCTTTCCGAATGGAAGCCTGGACAGCGTTGGGTGATTGGGCGGTCTGAACGTAGACCTGAACGCCGGTAGGGTGCTCCATCTGCAGGTATGGGCGATAGACGGCAGGGCCGAGTTCGGTGCGGAGGTCAGTATGGCGGATGTCGCCGGTGACACCGACGATGGTGATGTCGGGCTTGACGTTGCCGCCTCCGTCGGCGATCAGATGGCCAAGCGCGTTCTGAGGCGAACCGTAGAAGCGTTTCGCAAAGGCGAGGTTGACGACCGCGACTTTAGCGGTTCCCCTGGCATCAGCGGCGGTAAATTCACGTCCAGCAAGAAGAGGCTGGCGCAGAGTGGCGAAGTAGCCTGCGGTGATCCAGGGATCTTCGAAGTTGGATTTTTCGTCTTCGGCAAATTTATGGCCTTCTACTGTGAAGTTCGTAGCGTTGGAATCACCCGTGAGTTCTGGATCCGTGGTGGCCGCTGCGGAAGAGACGCCTGGAATTCGAACAACGGCATCGAGAATGCCGGTGATGACCTGCCGGGTACGATCTTCGCCGTAACCGGAGCTGGTGGGATCGAGACTGAAGGTAGCGAGTCGGTTGATATCAAAGCCAACTGGCTGATGGCGGAGGTTGTCGAGGGTGTGAACGAAGAGGCCGGCGGCACCGAGAAGTAGAACACTCAGGGCGATCTGGATGCCGACGGCAAATTTACGGAAGCGTTGCGAAGCTTTGGAGGCGGTGCCGGAGCTTTGGCGGAGCGCTTCGGCGAGATTGGGCCGTATGAAGTGCAGCACAGGAGCGAGACTGAAGAGCAGGCTGACGAAGATGGAAACGGCCAGGGTGAAGAGCAGGACGCGAGTGTCGATGGTGGCAGAGTAGGGCTCGCTGCCGGGGTCGGCGCGGGTGAGGAGGCGGACGAGTGCATTGGCAACCATGGGCGCGAGAGCCAGACCTGCGACTGAGCCAGCAACGCCAAGGACGCCGCCTTCGACGAAGAGCTGAGTGACGATGCGGGAGCGGCTGGCTCCAAGGGCGTAGCGCATGGACATCTCTCGGGCGCGGGCTGAGGCGCGCAGGAGAAGGAGGGTCGCCACGTTGATGGCGCACATGGCGATGAGCAGGCCAGCCATGCTCATGAGGAGGATGAGTGGCGTTTTGAGGTCCGTGCGGCCGGGAGAAAAGCCGCGCGAGTCGTCTTTGACCTGGAGGTGAGAGTTGTCGAGAAAGTTTTTCTTAAAGCGCTCGCTGTGGTTTTTATAAAGGGTGAGCTCATGCGCACGGAGAGCATGCCAGAGCGGCTGAAGACCAGCCTCAGCCCGCTGGATGGTCATGCCAGGTTTAAGACGGGCGATGAGTGTAAGCCAGATGGCCTGATGATTGTTGAAATCGTCGATCGGAGTTCTCCAGGGCATGGCAATATCGGACATGCTGATGGGGATGAAGACGCCGGGTTTGTAACCTCCGATAGCAGTTTGAAAACTTTCAGGCGCGACACCGATGACGGTGAAGGGATGTCCGTTGATATTGATGGTTTGGCCGATGACTGCTGAAGAGCTCGCAAAGCGCGACTTCCAATAGGCGTAGCTGAGGACGAGCTGGGGGTTAGCGTTTTTGGCCGTGTCGTCCTGCTGGTTGAGAAGGCGGCCTAGCGCGGGCTTGAGACCGAGAAGATCGAAGTAATTTCCCGAGACGATTTCGGCGTCTTCGTTTTCGGCCTGGTTGTTCCAACTGATGCCGACACTGGTTTTGTCTGCCGCGAGGACACCGGAGAATACCTGATTTTGATCGCGCAGATCTTTGTACATCGGGTAGGAGAAGTAGTTCTCCAAGCCTCCACCGAAGCTGCTTTCATTGCCGCTGAAGTCTCCGGTCCACTCAAAGCGGACGAGTTGTTGCGGCTGCTGCACGGGCAGCATGCGAAGAAGGACCTGATCGAAGAGGGTGAAGACGGCTGCATTGGCGCCGATGCCGAGCGCGAGGGTGAGGACGACGGTGAGGGTGAAGCCGGGAGACTTGCGCAGTTGTCGCAGGGCGTAGCGCAGATTTTGCAGAAGAGATTGCATTGAGCCTCCAGACGGCGTGTGATCCGTAATTAGGATGCATTTTGGCCTCCAAAACCGGAAGACGTAAAGTACTGATCTGTCAGAGAGGAGAGAATTTCAACTGTCCGAAAGTGCAGATCGATGTCCGCTGGCGGACACTTGAAATGTGAGACGTGAGATACGGCACATGCTGCAGTAGCATCGAGAGCTATGAGGTTTTCTCTCCTTCGTTATGGCGTGACGGTGTGGCTGGTGGTGTTGCCTTTGATTTTGCCGGTGTTTGCGCATGCACAGCAGAAGGGTGAGCCGGGCAAGTTCGACTTTTATCTGCTGAACCTTTCGTGGTCGCCGGAGTTTTGTTCGATACAAGGTACGAGTCCGCAGTGTGTTGCGCCCGCCGGATTTGTGGTGCATGGTTTGTGGGCGCAGAATAACGACGGCTCGTATCCGGTGTTCTGTAGCGAACGCAGGGGTCCGGTGCATCCTGGGCGGAATCTCGATCTCACACCAGATCGGTCGCTGCTGGAGCATGAGTGGCGCAAGCATGGCACCTGCACCACGCTTGCGCCGGAGGACTTTTTTGCGCTGGAACGCAGGGCGTTTCATTCGCTGCGTGTTCCCCGGCTGTTTCATGGCCTTGAGCATGAGGTTGAGATGAAGTCGGCTGAGATCTCCGGTCTCTTTGCGAAGGCTAATCCGTCGTTTCCGGTGGGAAGCATTCTTGTGAGCTGCAGCGAGAAGCGTCTGACTGCGGTTGAGGCCTGTTTCGCTAAAGATAGCCTGAAGCCGATAGCCTGCAAGGGTCTACGCGGATGCGAGTTAGAGACTATTCGGGTTGCGCCGTCTGCAAAAAAGTAGCACATTGCAAAGGTTTTGCATCAATACATGACGGCAGGACTGTGGCTTCGTGTGAGACCATTTGCATGAGGGTGAAAGACCATTTGTTATGAGTACGACGCGGATGAAGGTTACGGTTGGGGTTTGCGGTGGGATTGCGGCTTACAAGTCGGTGGAGCTGGTGCGCCTGCTGCAGAATGCCGGGTACGACCCGCATGTGGTGATGACGAAGGCGGCGGAGGAGTTTGTGCGGCCGCTGACGTTTGCGGCGATCTCCGGGCATAAGGTGATTACGAGTCTTTGGGGCGAGGATGCGGGGGCGGGTTCTGAGGAGGATGAGTCTTCGATTGAACATGGCATCGAACATATCTGGGAGGCGCAGACGACGAAGCTGCTGATTGTGGCTCCGGCGACGGCGGATATGCTGGCGAAGTTTGCGCATGGGCTGGCGGATAATTTTCTTTCGACGATGTTTCTGGCTACGACTGCGCCGGTAGTGGTGGCTCCGGCGATGAATGTGAAGATGTGGGAGCATCCGGCGACGCGGGCAAATTTGGAGACGCTGCGAGCGCGTGGCGTGAAGGTGATTGAACCGGGGAGCGGCTACCTGGCGTGCGGGATGGTTGGAGGCGGTCGGCTGGCTGAGCCCGCGGTGATTGTGGCGGCAGTGGCGGAGATGCTTACCAGCGCGGTGACGAACGACTACATCAGCCTTGCGCAGAGTGGTAGTAGAGCCTCTGTTGCTGATGTTAGTTCCTCTTCCATGCGGGATTTTACCGGCGAAACAGTGTTGGTGACGGCCGGAGGGACGCGCGAGGCGATCGATCCGGTGCGATTTATCGGGAACCGTTCGAGTGGGCGGATGGGCTATGCCGTGGCAGAGGCGGCGCAGCGTCGAGGGGCGCGGGTGATCCTGATTAGCGCTCCTACGAGTTTGCCGGTGCCGGATGGGGTTGAGATGGTGCGAGTGGTCACTGCCGAGGAGATGCGCGATGCGACCATGAAGCGGCTAAACGAGGCTACGATCGTGGTGATGGCGGCGGCTGTGAGTGACTATCGCGTGCGTAGTGTTGCGGCGCAGAAGATCAAACGCGAGTCGGCACGGCCCGTTTTGCTGGAGCTTGAGGCTACCGAAGATATTTTGCGCGAGGTGGTGGAACGACGAGTTGCGGGGACCATTGTGGTGGGATTTGCGGCCGAGACCGAGAATGTTCTCGAAGGCGGGCGCGCCAAGCTGGAACGCAAAGGTGTCGATGCGATCGTCGTCAACGATGTCTCGATGGAAGGGATTGGGTTCGACGCGGAGCAGAATGCGGGGAGTTTTTTGACCAGGAATGGCGCGGTTGAGTTTCCGGTGATGAGCAAGGCGATGATGGCGGAGCGGATTCTGGATGAGGTGATTCGACTGCGGGGTTGACGCCTCGGTGGAGCGTGTGAGGCTTATTTCTGATGCTTCCGCTCCTGACGGTGCACTCCAGCCGCCTGAACTAGTAAACTAAACGCACATGATTTTCCGCAAAGCAGTTCTCTTTCTTGCCGCCATTGCCGTAGCCAGTACCACCTCCGCATATGCGCAATTCGGCGTTTATGGCGAGTTCACGGTTAACCGGCTCAGCAACCTCCAGTCGTCGCCCCTGTTGAGCAATCCGTCGCTGAAGGTTGATCCGGTCAACCCTCTGGGCGGCACAGGCGGCGTGTATTACGACTTTCTGAAGCTCGGGCCAGTCAAGCTGGGAGCTGATCTGCGCGGAAGTATTCTGACAACCAAACGCGGCGCAGCGGCTCAGTTTAATGGCGGCGGCACACGCATCTACTCGGCGCTTGGCGGCGTTCGTGCGGTCTTTCATACTCCATTCGCGCCGTTGAAGCCATACATTCAGGGCTCGGTGGGGCTTGGCCGCAGCGACTACGGCCTGTCCAATACAACGTCCAGCGGTCAGGTCATCCTTTACAACAACTTCGAGTACATGGGGCTGGCGGGGCTGGATGTGAAGCTGCTTCCAATCATGGACTGGCGCGTGGCGGAGTTCGGCTATGGCGGTCTGAACCCCTTTGGCACGCTCAGTCATAACTACCCCATCAAACAGGTCAGCATGGGCTTCGTCTTCCACCTCCCCTAACGAACAGGCGCAGTCCGCGAGAGAAAGCCTATGCGCGTAGCCCTCTTTGGCGGCAGCTTCGATCCACCGCACTATGGCCATATTGCGATTGCTGCTGCTGCTGCAGATGTCTTCGACCTGGATAGCGTGTTGTTCGCCCCGGTGGGCCGTCAGCCCTTGAAGGTTGAGGGCGGATCGGCTCCCTTTGCCGACCGGCTTTCCATGGTGGAGCTTGCGTGTGATTCCGATTCGCGCTTTGGCGTCTCCGACCTTGACGCTCCGCGAGATGATGGCGCACCGAACTATACGGTTGATACGCTGGCCAAGCTGCAGGAGGCCATGCCTGAGGAGCGGCTGTTCAATCTGGTGGGTGCGGACAGCTTTCTCGATCTGCCACGGTGGCACGAGCCTGAGCGACTGCTGGAACTGGCGGAGTGGATCGTGGTGAGCCGGCCGGGCTTCGCACTTGCCGATCTCTCGCCACTTGGTCTGACACCACGGCAACTAGGTCGCGTCCACCTGCTGCAGACTGTCCATGTAGACGTGGCAGCCACAAATCTGCGCGAACGTCTGGAGGCAGGGGATCCATGTGCGGACGTGCTTTCACCTGCTGTATCTGCCTACATTCAAGCTCACCATCTCTATCGCTAAGTAGCGACGTTGTGACTACGTTCCCATACGCCTTCTTCGATCTTTCTTCAGGCCTTTCGATACATGTAAATCCCCGCAAATGCTGGCTTCCCACAGAACAACCCGCTACCATGGGAGTTCAAGGAGTCCCATGCCATCGACTGAAAGCAACCAGCTGCTGCTAGCCGCCGCCGCAGCCTGCGAGGACAAAAAAGCGGAAGACATTCGCATTCTCGCGCTCGATCCCTCTGAGAGCGGCCTAACCGATTACTTCCTCATCTGCAATGGCACCAACGAGCGACAGAACGTCGCGATCACCGACGAAGTGGAGCTTCGCCTGAAACGAGAGTTCGGTGTTTATCCGAATTCTGTTGAGGGCCGTCGCCAGGGTGAATGGATCCTGATGGATTATGTGGACTTCATCGTCCATGTCTTTTCGGCTGAGAAGCGCGCTTTCTATGGGCTGGAGCGTTTGCGGAAGTCGGCGACCAGTATCAGCGTGGCCGATCTGAATGCGGAAGTCAGTGCGCGGATCGCTCAGGCACGCGCAAAGAAGAAGATACCTGCAAAGAAAGTATCCAGTAAGAAGGTATCTGCAACGAAGGTATCTGCGAAGACTGTATCCAGGAAGGCTGTATCCGTGAAAACGGGGGCAAAAGAGGTCTCACCTAAAAAAGCTGCCAGGAAAAAGGTGGGTGTTAAGAAGGCACTTGCAAAGTCTTCGGTGCGTCAAGCTACGCCAAAGAAGAAGCTCACAAAAAAGAAATAACGGCCGATGGCGTTATCCAGTGGATAGAAGAAGGGTTGTTCAGGCAAAGAGGCGCTCTTCGATTTGAGCGCCTTTTTGCTGTTTTACGAAAAAGATGCGGAGAGTTTGGCTCTCCGCATCTTAATTTATTTCAGGTTCACAGGATGAAGCGTGAGGTTAGAAGTAGATCTTTGCGGCCAACTGAGTCTGACGACCCGCTGCTGCGGAAGTGATCAAACCGAAGTTGGTGGAGGTGAATGATCCATTTGGGTTTGTAAACTGCGTGTGATTGAAGACGTTATCACTTTCCATACGGAGCTGGAGAGTTCGGGTGCCATCGCCTGACAGGGCAAAGTTCTTGGCAAGGATGAGATTGGTGTTGTTGATGCCAGCGCCATGGTATTTGTAGCGGCTGACGTTACCAAACTGTCCGATAGGTTCCGCTGCAAAGCTGGCCTTCTGGAACCAACGTGTCTTGTTTGTGCCCGTGCCGGTATACGTGCGAGGATCGGTACGAACAAGCGGAGCAACCTGAATGGGAACATCTGGGCAGGAATAGAACGAAGTGGTTGCCGAGCACCAGAGAGACAGTGAGCTTCCACCGCCGTAGGAGACGTCATACGGGAAGCCCGTTGCGAAGGTTGCGATACCGCTGATCTGCCAGCCCGAGAGCAGGAGGTTCATCGGCGAATAGGCATTGCCTCCCTGCTTGAAAGGGACGACGTAAATGGGAGCCACAGTGAACCGTTGCCGCGCATCGAACGCCGAGTTTCCGTAGTTGAGAGATTTTCCGCCAGGGAATTGATTGTAACCACGGAACCCTCCAAAGCCACTGCTCTCGAAGCTGGAAGCATCATCGAGAGAATGCGAGTAGGTGTAGCTCGCCTGCATCTGGAGGCCATGCGTGAGACCTTTGTCAACGCTGAGCTGAAGAGAGTTGTAGTTGGACGAGCTGATGCTCGAGATTAGGGCCATACTGGCAAAATCGTTGACTCCGCCGTTTGCTACATCCGGGTAGCCGTACTGGGTGTGGGTTGGATAGATATAGTTCTGATTGTTGCGATTGCCCGACTTGGTAGGAGTCCCGGAGCACGCAAGCAATGCCAGACAAGCGTCGTGGCCAGCCTGGGTGATTGGATTGCCTTCAAGGACAGCCTCGTTGTGTTTACCGAAGGTACCAACGTAGCTCGCGCGAGCGACGACCTGGCCGGGAAACTCACGCTCCAAGGTCAACTGAACGTTCTCAGAGTAAGGCGACCGGAAAGTGGAGTTGTACTGGCTGAGACCAAAGGGAAGAAAAGCTCCGAAGTCCGGTGAGGAGCCTGCAGCAGGAGCAACAAAAGGAAACTTGCTCTTATACAGTCCCGCTGGGCCAGGTGTATTGATGTCCTGATAGGGGTTTTGGAAGCTGGGGTAGATGGTCGACGTGGTCGTATAATCGCCAGCGCCAGCCGAGTTGACACCGAAGGGAGGATCTTCGAGGTTCTGAAGCGAGGTCTCCTCCTCTGTACGATTGTAGTAAATTCCGTAGCCGCCGCGGAGGGAGAGCTTTCTGGAAGAGCCTCCCGACAATATGCCAAGATCCGGAGCCCAAGCGAAGCCAATACGGGGTCCGAAGTCGGAGTATCGTGTAACGGCTCCAGTTGCGTCATTGCAGCCGGGGTCTCCGGGAAACACCAGGTTCTTTGGAGCAGAGGGGAAGACTTTCGACTGTACCCCGGGATTGAAGCAGGTAACTCCAATACCGCCAAACTGACGGTTGTGGAGAGGAGTGTCGATCTGGTAACCGAGGCCATAGGATAATGTGAGCGAGGTGGTCGCCTTCCAAGTGTCTTGCGCGTAGAAGTAGTTCAGGAAGGCATACGCCTGAATTGGTGCGCCCGAACCCTGAGTGTATGAGGCAGGAATTCCGAGGAGAAAGTCCAGAGCAGCATCGCCGGAGCTGTTGGGATTTCCGGTGGCGGCGCTTGCGTCAAAGGCAAAACTTCCGTTGTTTCTCGCAGAGAAGGGGTTGGAGACGTTGTATCGGCGGAGATCGTAGCCGAACTTCAGGTTGTGATGTCCGAGATTTTTCGAGACGCTGTCGTTGAGCTGATAGACCTGATCGATACGAGGTTGAGGCCCGTTTGTGCTAAAACCGAGCGCCAGGGTCGGCTGGGGATAAGCAATTTTTCCGGCCGCGTCAATTGAGTCCCCATTCCCTGTGAAGGCGATCAAAGGCAGCCCCTGTCCGGCAGTGTTCTGAGGCGAGATGGCGAAACCAACACTCGAAGGAGCAGTTGGTTTTTGTGGTTCAACCGCGTCGAAGTTGAAGCGAGTGTAGTGCACCTCAATATCGTTGACCATTGTTGAACTGATCTGACGAGTGTAACCAAGCGAACCCTGATCGATTATGGTTGTGCTTTGATCGCCGAAACCCGGAACGGTTGCACCGGTGAAGGGCAATGTTCTGGGAGCGAAAGTCTTCTGACGAATGTATACGGCGTAGATCTGATCCCTGGGGGTGATGTTGTAGTCAACGCGACCGATGTACTGATTGATCGTTGCTGTGGCAGTGGGACTGAACGCAAAGGTGTTGACTCCGCTATTGGGCGGGGGAATGTAGCTCTTGGCAAGCGTGGCCGAGATCGGATTGATCGCCGCTGGGGGCAAGTGGCCGCCATTTGCCGTCATGCAATGTAGAAATGTGTCAACGCCTGAGACGCAACCTGGGATGTTGATAGTTAACGGGATGACGTTCGTAGAAAAGACCGGGCCGCCCTTGTTACCTGTCAGACCTGCCGAATAGTCCCCTGAAACCTGCCCGGCAGTGAAGGTATTGACGTTGCCGCCAGCCTGAGGAATACCTTGTCGAGTTCCTTCATAAGCGCCAAAGAAGAACAGCCTGTCACGAAAGACCGGGCCGCCTATCGTACCGCCGAAGATGTTCTGGTGAAATTTCGAGGTCGGAACGAGCTTTTGAAAGTAGTTGCGGGTGTTGAGGAAGGTGTCGCGATAGAACTCGAAGATATCGCCGTGGAAGTGATTGGTACCCTGCTTGATAGCTACGTTGACGACAGCGCCACCGTTACGGTCGTATTCGGCATTTAGAGGGCCCGTAATAAGGTTGAACTGTGCAAGAGCGTCGATGTTCGGATTGATGGCGACCGTGTTCAAAGGAAGGTCATTCGAGTCGGCACCATTGATGATGTAGGCAGATTGCTGAGTCTGGCTACCGTTAACCGAGAAGGAACCGAAGCGATCATTAGACGCCTGGACGCCAGGAAAGCCCTGTTCAAGCTGAGTAAATGCACGACCGATTAAGGGGAGTTCGGTGATCTGGTGCGCGTCCACGATATTGGATAGCTGCATATCGGTGGTGTTCACCTGGACCGCATCCGCTTCGACGGAGACGGTGTCTGCCGAACTACCGAGACTCAGTTTGACAGACTCAACATATTCCTGGTCGATATTCAATTTGATACCGGTTGCCGAGAAGGCCTTGAAGCCAGGAGCATTTACCGTGATCTTGTAAGTCCCGATCGGAAGGTTGGAGAAGATGTAGTCGCCTGAGGTGGTTGTGGCCGTGTTCGATATAACGCCGGTTAGCATGTTAGTGACTGTAACCTTGGCTTGAGGTACAACCGCACCAGTAGGATCGGTGATGGTTCCTTTGATACGCGCCGAAACGGCCTGACCGTGTGCGTAGCTGAACGATACCGCGAGGATGACTGCCAGAATTATTCGACCGCAAACAGAAATCTGTCTCATTGTCAAGGCTCCCTCTTCTTATTTACCTATCTGCGACTTCAATAAGCACGCGGGAGACCACAGTGAAAGATTATGGTTACCTTTGATTTCAATGAGGTTACTGGAGATGAGGATTGCGCGAATCTATGAGGTATTGGATAGTCTTTGAAGGGAATCTACGAAACTGAACCGGCGGGAGATGAATGAAGATCAGCGTTGCAGCCGTCGCTCCTCGTCGAAATCGCACAAAATCTGAGGCAACGGATCGTTTGTTTGCCGACTATATAGAGCGTGCAGCTCGATATCTTCCGTGCGACTCCCAACTCTTCGACTCTGAGGCCGATGTCCTTGAATGGCTGGAGCGGCAAGCCGGACGTAGCCCCGCTTATGCTGTGCTGCTTGATAGCCGCGGCCAGCAGTACTCTTCAGAAGAGTTTGCTACCCATCTTGGCCGGGTTCGCGATGAGGGTACTCAACGCATGGTGTACGCCGTTGGGCCCGCTGATGGATGGTCGCCCGCCGCACGCCAGCGCGCCAATCTTCTTTTTTCCCTTGGCCGGATCACTCTGCCGCACCAGCTTGCCCGCGTTGTGCTTGCCGAGCAGGTCTACCGTGCCCTGACCATTCTGGCGGGACACCCCTACCACTCCGGGCATTAGTGTTGAGCCCGAGGTCGAGCTAAGCCTGCAAAATATAGAGGCAGGGAGCGACGATGGCCTCCCTGCCCACATTTGCCTTCAAAGCGCTCCTTAGTGCGCAAATGAGTAGTTGACCGTCACCGTCATCTTTACCGCGGTTGGATTTCCGTTCAACAGATAGGGTTTCCAGCGCCATTGTCGAACTGCTGTAAGTGCGCTTTCGTTTAGATCGTCTCGTACGCCCTTCTTCACGCGAACATCCACGGGCGCTCCCTCTTCGTTGATCGTCACTGCGAGGACGACTGCTCCCTGAACCTTGTCGGCTTTTGCCTGTGGCGGATAGACCGGATTTACCCCGGAGATCTTATGTCCGGCCATAATTCCTGCGCTCACCTTTGGCGTCGCATGGCATTGAAGATCAATCTGACATAAAGCAGGAAAACTCAGAATCACTGGTCTAGTGTGAAGTTGACTGTGATGGTGGTCGTAACCTCCACGGGCTGGCCATCGAGGAGATATGGTCTATATCGTCTTGCGTAGATTGACTCCATTGCTGCACCACGAAGCCGTGAATCTCCCTGAATAACATGGACGCGCTTGACGGTTCCCTCTTTTGAGATGAGCGCCTGGATGATAACTTCTCCTTCGACTCGACTGGCCTTTGCTGCGTCGGGATAGACAGGGACCCGCGACACGATGAGATTTTCTTCCATTACGGCTGGATCAACCTTGACGGCTCCCGCTAGATCGATACTGCTGGCAGATGCTGATTCATAATCCGGGGATGCTTTTCGGTTGCTATCGGCGTTAACTGCTCCAGTCGCTACGGGCTGCGACTGAACTGCAGGAGGAGGTTCCTGGGATTTCGTTGTGTTTGTATTGGCCTGTGGCACGGTTGTCGCGCTTGGAGACGATGATGACTGCTCTGCCGGCGCTGCAATCTGCGAAGGTATCTCTGGAGGCGCGCTTTGTTGCACTGGCGTCGCTGCAGTTTTTCTTTGTTGGATCTTTTCCTGAACGTTGTGACTCAGCGTGATTATCTCTTCCCGCAGCGGAGCACGATAGTGGAAGCCTGCAAAGGCCACTCCAGCCAGAGCCAGCACAATCGCGATAACCGAGATTGCTTTTCCGAATCCCTCTGGCTGCGAGTAGCTCTCCAACGGAGTTCGATCCGAAAGACCGCTCTTCCGCAGCACTAAAGAATCGTCGCTGAGTAATGGAGCGGGCTCCAGAACGAGCCTCGATGTGCTCGCAGGTCTGAGACGAGGCTCTTCCATCTCTCTTAGAGGCGGCTCCTGTAAAGGTCGACGCGTTGCTACATCGATGGGAGGCTCTCTTGGCGTTGTCTCGGTGAGCTCTGTCCTCTGAACTACCTCGACCCGTGGCACGACCGCTTCGTTTTGCTGAGGGGGCACAGCCTCGGTTCTGTCCTGACCTGGGCTCTGAATATCCACGCCCGCGAGCATGGCGCGCAGATCATCGACACTTTGCTTCTGTTCTCCACCTTCCTCAGCAGACTGACCGCATGTAACGCCCTCGATGACGACAGCGAGCATCTGATCGTCAGAGAGTTCGCCACCCTCCCGGTTGCTCAACTTGCCGGTCAGCTTCCAGAAGTCCATCGCGAGAGGCCTGTCCTCGACTAGCTTATGCAGGAAGCCGGGGAGATCCCTGCGCGATCCAATCTGGACATCGTGGAGGACACAAATTGCACGAAATTTTCTAACGTAGAGTTCGAAGCCCTCAGGTTTTTGCAGGCTGTTCGTAGAAGCAGACATCATGTCACCTTGGATGCTCTAAGCGGGCCCGTTATTAGCTATATCATCGCGAACGGCTCGCGTGGAAACCGAAACGAGCGATTTCGATAAGCTGTCTAACTATCAAACAAAACACTGCCGTGCATCACGCGGCATTCGACGAGAGGTGGATCAGCAGTCAAAAAGACATTTTGCAGTTAAAGTTTTCAGGTGGACCGTCACAAACAAGGCACATACACTTGAGCCGATTCTCGTAAATCCACTGTGGCCAATGCCTTGACTGTCACCTGACCACCCTCTCTCAATGAGATAAGCACCTTACTCGCAAACTCCATTGCAACCCCGATCTTCTCCGTCACCGATACAATGGTCGAGACACCTTTTGGGAAGGCAAGCAGGCATGAGCTGGTTCAAACGCGAAGACCACGAGATCGTCAATGACTCGCAGAAGACCGTCCGCACCGAAGGCCTGTGGATTCGCTGCCCCGACTGCAGCAAGATCCTCTTCAAAGCTGAGCTTGAGGCCAACCAGCAGGTTTGCCCGCACTGCGGCCATCACTTCCGCATCGACGCCCGCACCCGGATTGAAAACCTGCTCGAACCCGGCTACGAGCTTGTCGATCTTGGGCTTCGCTCGACAGATCCGCTGCAATTTACTGATTTGAAGCCTTACAAGAAGCGCCTCGCCGAAGCACAGAGGAAGACAGGCTTGAATGACGCGATCATCAACGCTGTCGGCCAGCTTGGCCCACATAATGTCGTTCTTAGCGTGATGGAGTACAGCTTTATCGGGGGCAGCATGGGCTCAGTGGTTGGCGAAACCATCGCCCGCGCGGTTGATCGCTCACTTGCAACGCGCCATCCGCTGATTATTGTTGCGGCCTCTGGTGGAGCACGCATGATGGAGGGCATCGCGTCGCTGATGCAGCTCGCGAAGATCTCGGCTGGGCTTGCACGCATAGACGACGCGAAGATTCCTTACATCTCCGTGATGACCGATCCCACCACCGGCGGCGTCACTGCCAGTTTCGCCATGCTCGGGGACCTGAACATTGCTGAACCGAACGCTCTCATTGGCTTTGCCGGACCCCGCGTTATTGAACAGACCATCCGGCAGAAGCTTCCCGAAGGCTTCCAGCGCTCCGAGTTCCTTCTCGGGCACGGTTTTCTCGATGCCATTGTTCCGCGTAAAGAGATGAAGCAGTATCTGGTACAGGCTTTGAGTTGGATGACCAACCAAACTGACAAAGCGGCTTCTGAGCCAGACGCACAAACAGCCTGAAGCAGGCCGCCCTGTTATGGAAGCTGCCCGCCCCTCTCGAACTGCCCTCCGCGTGGCTCTCCGTCGTGCCGCACACCAGCTCTACGACGCACAGCCGCTCGTTCTGAACGACCCCATCGCTATTCCCATCCTTGGCCAGGAGTACCTGCCGGAGCTCCACAAGACGGTTACCAAATTGGAGAAGCCCTTCTCCGTCGCCCTTCGCGCCTTCCTTGTCGCCCGCAGCCGTTATGCGGAGGACATGCTCTTCCACGCGGTTATGAATGGTGTAACTCAATATGTCCTCCTTGGAGCAGGGCTCGATACTTTTGCCTTTCGCAACACTCATCCGAATCTCCGAATTTTCGAAATCGATCACCCCGCGACGCAGCAGTGGAAGCGCGAGTTGCTCGAAACCAGTCACATTCCGATTCCACAAAATCTCACTTTCGTCCCGGTAGATTTCGAGCACCAGGC
>JBDTEQ010000031.1:0-11986 GCA_039922475.1 Edaphobacter sp. | reverse complement strand
TGCCGGATATCGCTGCGCGCGCGACCAGCCGGGCATTGACGCATCAGCCGACGAAAGACAACCCGGCTGATCCGAAGCGATTGCCTGAGGCTGCGGCTGCGATTGTGCGGCTGGCGTCTGCGCTTGGGAAACAGATTGCCGAGGCGGGGTCGTTTGAGCACCGCCTTGTGAAGGATGATCCGCTGCTGGGCGGCGCGATGACGAAGGAGATGCTCTTTGTCGCGCCGGTGAGCGCGAAGTCTGCAGGTGCTTCATCTCCTCTTCTTGAGGTTTACAACACGATCGATAGGCCACTGGTTCCGGTTTTGTTGCGGATGGAGCAGGCGGGTGTTCGCATCGATTCGACGGTGCTGGGAGAGATGTCGAACCGGCTTGCGGTGGAGATCGATGACCTGGCGGAACGGATCTACTCGGAGTCGGGACATCGGTTCAATATCAATTCTCCGAAGCAACTGGGCGATGTGCTGTTCAACAAGATGCTGCTGCCCAAGCCGATGAAGTATGGTAAAGGTAAAGTTGTTTCGACCGCGGTGGATGTGCTGGAGGAGCTTGCGGAAGAGCATGCTGTGCCGGCGCTGGTTCTTGAGTATCGACAGCTTGCGAAGTTGAAGTCGACGTATCTGGACTCGCTGCCGCAATTGACGGATGCGCAGGGGCGCGTGCATACGACGTTCAACCAGGTTGGTACGGCGACGGGACGGCTGTCGTCGACGAATCCGAACCTGCAGAATATTCCGGTTCGCACTGCAGTTGGCCGCGAGATTCGTGCGGCGTTCATTCCGGCTGCAGGCAATGTGCTGATGTCGGCGGACTACTCGCAGATCGAGTTGCGGCTGATGGCTCACTTCTCGCAGGACCCGCTGCTGCTCGATGCATATAGGACTGGCAAGGACATTCACACGCTTACTGCGAGTGAGGTGTTTGGTGTGGATGCAGCAACGATGGATAAAGAGACGCGCGGACGTGCGAAGGCGGTGAACTTCGGGATCGTCTATGGCATCAGCCCGTTTGGATTGGCGGCGCAACTCAACATCGACCAGAAGACAGCGAAGCAGTATATCGAGACGTACTTCGATCGGTATAAAGGCGTGCAGCGATTTATTGAGGAGACGCTGGAGACGGTACGCCGCGACCAGGCAGTCAGGACGTACTTTGGGCGTATTCGTCCGATCCCCGATATTCAGTCGCGCAATCCGAATATGCGTGGTTTTGCGGAGCGCACTGCAATCAACACTCCGCTGCAGGGAACTGCTGCCGACCTCATCAAGCTGGCGATGTTGAAGATCGATCAACTCATTCGCGATCGCAAGCTGAAGTCTCAGATGACGCTTCAGGTTCATGACGAGCTTCTCTTCGATGTGGTTCCAGAGGAGGCTGAGGAGCTGCAGAAGCTGGTGAAGCAAGAGATGGAACATGTGGCTGAGTTTTCGATTCCGATTGTTGCTGAAGTAGGGATCGGCGCGAACTGGCGCGATATCAAGTAGGCGGAAGAAATTTGCGTGCTAGCATTTCTGGTGGGAGAGGATGTCGGCATGGGGCTGAAACGGTACGTCAAGAAGATGATGCGGTCGGCCTTTGAAGTTGGGCAGCATTTCAAGTTCGATATTCTGCCGCGGCATTTTTATTCGGAGATTCCTGCGATCGGGCAGCTTCGGGCTACGACTGCCTGGAGAAAGCCCCGCAGCATGGCACACATTGCCGGCGCCGATATTTCTTCACAACAGGCATTTGTCGCTTCCTGTACTCAAGGGCTCGATTCCAGCATGACTGCAGGCTCGCTGCATCGGCGCGCGTGCGAGATGAACGGGTTGCAGGAGGGGTTTGGTCCGATTGAGGCTGATTTCCTTTATTGTTTCGTTCGTTCGCAGATGCCGCCGCGAATTGTTCAGATTGGATGTGGCGTGTCGACAGCTATTTGCATTCTTGCGGCGGCTGACGCTGGATACAAGCCTGAGATCGTTTGTATCGAGCCTTACCCGACGGAGTTTCTGAAGCAGCAGGCAGCTTCGGGAACGCTTCGCCTGGTTGTAGAAAAGTTTCAAGACAGCAACCTGCCCCTGACGGAGATGCTGGAGGGAGGGGGTCTTTTCTTTGTCGATTCGAGCCACACGCTGGGGCCGGCAGGGGAGGTGACGCAGTTGATCTGCGATGTGCTTCCGACGCTGCCTGCAGGAGCGTGGGTTCACTTTCACGATATCGTGCTTCCTTACGACTACCCTTCACGCATTCTTACCTCGGAGCTCTTCTTTGGCCACGAGACGGCTCTGCTGCATGCTTTTCTGGTGCAGAATGCGCGGTACAGTATTGCGGCTTCACTCTCTATGCTGCATCATGCAGCTCCCGGAGAGCTTGCAAAGAGCCTTCCGAACTATCGACCAGCGCGGTTTGACCAGGGGCTTCGCCTGAGCGAAGGGGATTTTCCCAGCTCCATTTATCTGCGTGTTCACTGAGTTGCGCATCATGACGGTGCGCCGACGGGGTTGGCGCGGTTGCGCCAGATGTCGAGCAGGGTAGAGGCGATGGTGAACAGGAGTGGGCCGAGAACGATGCCGAGGGGGCCGAAGAGGGCGATGCCTCCGAGGATAGAGAGCAGGATGGTGGCGGTGTGGGCGCGGAGGCGGGTGCCGACGAGGATGGGGTAGAGGATGTTGTCGATGGTGCTGACGATAGCACCTCCCCAGATGGCAAGGAGGGCGGCCTTGCCCCAGTGGCCGGTTAGGCCGAGATAGATTGCCACTGGTCCCCAGACGAGGAAGGAACCGAAGGCGGGGATCATGGCGCAGGCGGCGAGTGTGAATGCCCAGAGGATGACGCCCGGAACTCCGAGGACCCAGAAGGCCAGGCCAGCGAGGATGCCTTGCACGGCGGCGATGGTGAGGCGGCCGAGGGCGGTGGCGAGGATGGTTTCGCCGGACCGCTCCAGGAGTTCGCTGGTCTCGGCATCGCGGAGGGGGAGGATTGAGCGCAGGGAAGCGAGGGCGAGCTCACGGTCGCGGAGGAGGAAGAAGAGCAGGAAGAGCATGACGACTAGCTGGGTGATGATGCGGACGGAGTTGCCGAGGAATCTTGCCAGGTTTCCTCCGATGTAGGACGCGGCGCTGCGGGCGGCGTTGTTGACGTCAATGGAGCTGGTGAAGGTTTCGATGCTGGAGGCTAGTGCTGGGCGATTGGCGATGAAGCTGGTGACCTTTTCCTGGTGGGCTCCGGCGCGGAAGGCGTTGACTGTGGCGTAGGCCTGCTTGCCGATCTCCTGAGCGAGGAAGAAGGTGGGGATGATGACGGCGAGTGTGATGAGAATGAGTGCGACGGTGGCGCAGAGGGATGGATTTTTGATTTTGGATGCGAGCCGGTTGTAGGGGTGCCGGGTGATGACGGCGAGAACGATGGCTCCGACGATGGCAGTGAAGAAGGGGCGTAGGACGAGAGCGCAGAGGATGATGATGCCCAGCGTGAGGAGGAAGAGGCTGATCTGCTTCCATGACGTTTCCTGAGGGCTATCGTGCATCCGGGTTGTCGCTCCGTTGGTTGGGTTAGATGCGGGTACTCCCATCCCCCTGGGGTATTTTGGCGACAAGTTTATTGTTTGCCGGTAGATAGCGACAGGTGGATCCTCTAAAATATTGCAAAGAAACAAGTTAGGGTGGGCGGCAGAGGCTTTTGAAGGATTATTTAATCTCTTTATTCAGTATAGCTGGTTGAGTGGAACTGATACGCTGAGCGTATCAGTTTGACAGGAAACGGGATACGACGTTTCGGGACATGCGATTTTGCTGAGGATTGAAACTCTTTAGTTGCATGAGAGAGTGCATTTCGGAGGTGGATTGATGGTGCATGTTGACGTTTTGCTGGGGCTTGGCGTGGTGTTATCTACGGCTGCTACGGATGCGGTTTATGTGATGTTCAATACGGCGGTGTCTTCGAAGCGGAGGGTGCCGGCGGCCACGTGGAGCAGCGTCTGGTATCTGCTGTCGGCGTTTGCGGTGATCAGTTATACCAAGAACTGGATCTATGTTTGCTTTGCGTCGGCGGGGTCTTGGATTGGAGCTTATCTTTCGATGACACTGCTGCATCGAGCCAAGGGAGCGGGAGGGTCTGAGGCGGTTTGAGGTTTGCGATTGTTTCGCGGGGACGTGATGCGAAGTGCGGTCGTGCTTCGCACGATGCCCACATCTCAAAATCGAGATATGGGGCACCCGGCTCTCGGCGCAAAGGATGGGCCAGCTGGTTATACAGATGAGCGAGGTATGGCACTTCGCGTGAAACGATGTCAGGTATTCAGGCACTATTTCAGGTTGACGGAGGTTTGAGATGGGAAAACGGATTGTGCTTTGTGCAGATGGGACGTGGAATACGCCGCATGGAGTGAATGTGGCGGCGAACGATACGAATGTGAGGAAGCTCTACTGCGCGCTGACGGATGAGGCGAACCAGCTTGCCTACTACGACAGTGGAGTGGGGACGAATGGGACGCCGATCGATCATCTGATTGGCGGCGCGATGGGAGAGGGTCTGTTTCAGAAGATTCAGGAGAACTACCAGTACCTGGCGTATGTGTGGGATCCGGGTGATGAGATCTTTCTGTTCGGGTTCAGCCGCGGGGCGTATACGGCGCGGAGCCTGGGCGGGATGATTGCGAAGTTCGGCGTGCCGACGAGGAACTTCGACAACATGATGGTGAAGTCGATCTTCGACGCGTACCGGATGACGGATGCAGCGCAGAAGGCGGCAGCGAAGGCAAGCCTGACGGCCGAGTATGGGCTGACGGATGTGACGGTGAAGATGATCGGAGTGTGGGACACGGTGGGGTCGCTGGGGATTCCGGGGATTGTGTTCAGCATCTTCGACCAGACGCGGTACGGGTTTCTGGATACGACGCTGCATCCTACGGTGGAGAAGGCGTATCACGCGATATGCATCGACGAGCGGCGAGTGCAGTTTATGCCGACGTTGTGGACGAATGACGATGGGACGCCGCGCGCGAATAATGGACAGGTGGAGCAGGTGTGGTTTCCGGGAGGGCACGGCGATGTGGGGGGAAGCTATGCAGAGTCGCAGCTCTCGGATATTGCGATGAGCTGGATGCTGAACAAGGCGGTGGCGCTGGGTTTGACGTTTACCGATAGCGCGATGAAACAGTACGGAAAGGTGGCGGCGGCGAATGCGCTGGGGAACCAGCATGATGAGTGGAAGCTGATTCCGTGGGGGATTCCGAAGCACAGAACCGTGCCGGTGAATGCGGTGATGTCGAACAGCGTGCAGATGCGGCTGGATGGAATGGCTGGGTATGAGCCGGAGAATTTGAATATGAATGGGCGGAAGCTGGCGGGGTATGGGGTGGAGGTTGTGGTGTGAGAGATGGTTGGAGTTTAGAGACGAAAGACTACTTTAGAGTTTGAACGAACGCCCAGAAGTTTTTGTCGGATCTCAACTTCAAGATCGAGTCGTCCTTGGTGGGGTCGGGCATTTGTTCACCCTTAATAGTGTTGGCTTTACGATCGAAGGCTTGCTGGAGATGGATCTTTGCGTCTATGGCTTTACCTTGTTCGGCGTCGGCGCAGGCCAAATTGTAGTAATTAAGGGGGTAGTCGGGGTCGCTTCTGACGGCTTCCTCAAATACCTTGCGAGCGCCATCTACGTCTCCTGACATGCCCAGTGCCATCCCCATGTTGTCTGTCGCAATTCTTCGTTGCATCAAATTCGACGGATTGTTTGGGAGAGACTTCAAGAAGTCTAAATAGATCGGGGCGGCCGCTTTGTATTGTTGGCTGCGATAGAGTACTTCGGCGTATATGAATTTATCTTTGCCAGAGGGGACATAGTTTGCATCGTATTTCTGCCGCGCAAGAAAAGAAGATGCTTTGCTGAGATCAAGCGTCGTTCGAGGATCAGAGTAGACCTCCATTGAAAGGCACTGATCGTCAGCTCCACGGAAACCATAGAGATGCTGTCCATTCTTTTCTGTGATCAACATGGTCGCAATGGAGTTATTATCCTTGCCGCTAGGGTCTAGCTTCGCATCTATTAAATTTGCACCCATGCCCTTCTTTATCTGTTCCAACTCTGCTTGCCGGCAAGAAGCGGGAGTTCCGTGAGTGTTCTCCGGGGTGAGGAATAAGAAGAGCAAAGCTGTCGTGTTGCCCTGATCATGCACTCTCAGACCAAGTTCGGCACCGCCTGGCTTTGCGGAACTTTGGACGACATTGAAGCCGCTGAGATCAAGCAACATCGCACCGTGATGAATAGGAAGAGAGAAGGGTTCAGTCTGCGCAAAGGCATATGGAGTCGAGACAAGAACTGCCGTAAGAATCAAACGAAGAAAGGAGGACATGGCAAAGTAATAGTATCGTACACAGTTTTGAGAAGGTAATGATCAGTTGGCAGAGGGGCGTTCTACTTTGTCTACGATGAGTGCGTCGACGAGGCCTCGGGTCGCTACTAATTTCAGGCCTAGTTGTTCCTGAATTGCTGAGAAGAGGGGCGCGCTGGGGGCGTCGTCGGAGGCTTTTTGTACGTCTCCACCGAATTGGGTTTCGTTGGGTGCCCACTCGAGGTCGAAGTCGTAGCGTCCTGTAAGTTCGGTTTTGTCTACTACTGGACGGTCCAGGATCGCGCGCTGCAAGAGAGAGGCGAGGTCGCCTATGGTCGCGTTGCGCGCAGGCAGCACGATACGCTGCGGGTAAGCTACTCCGGGGCCTACGGTTGTAGGGTCATTCGGCGCGGCGGTTGGTTTGAGTTTTGAGCCGCTCTTTGCAATTTGAATCGAAGAGAACGGTCGTGCTTCTTCACCCCCACGAGCAAAAGCGCTCGTCGGGGACCCCGATTCGCCTGATGCCCACGTCTCAGAATCGAGATATGGGCATCGGCGAATCCAGCGAGTGGCTGATTATTTGGCTTTCATGAGGGCCTTGGCGCCGTCGAGATGCTTCTGCAGGGCGGGCAAGGTGTCTTCTGCATAGGATTTCAGGGCCGGGTTGTCGGCGTCTGCGGCTTCCTTTTTGTAGACGGCGATTGCCTGGGTATGCCCGGCGATCATCTCATGGATATAACGACGGTCGAAGGCAGTACCTTTCAGCTTTTGAAAAGGAGCGATCATCGCTCGATTGTGGGCGGCGTCGATGGCGTCTGGCCGGTTGAGATTGGCTTGATGGGCGATCTGGTAGAGCTGGTCGAAGTCTTTGGTGTGATCGGTGACCAGCATCTGAGCGTAGTCCTTTACCGGCTGCGAGGAGGACGCGGATTGCGCGAGCTGGCCAAGGTTCGCTTCCACCATGTCAATTTGTGCGGCGAGATCGAGAAATTTCTGATCGCTCATTGCCGGCTTTTTTGCGGTTTTCGTTTGGGCCAGGGCGGGCATCGAGCAGAGAGCGATGCAGCAGAGAGCTGAAAGAACACGTTTCATCTGATTCCTCCGAATCGAAAGTTTCTTATCAGTTTTGATGCCGATACAGGCCATGGGAGATGCCGTGCAGAGGGTATGAATCCGGGATTGTGCGCTTTCGGCTTCTGCTCGTCGGCTTCGGCATCGTGGGTCTGATCGTGGGGGAGATGTTGGCGTTCATGTCCCAATCCCCTGGCCGAGTGTGAAGCGCAGGGATGCCTCACACCCGGCACCTGGTTATTGCGTTTGGTTATTGCGCTTTGGCCAGCTCGGCGAGTATGTCCTGCGCTGTAGACCGGTCTCCGTGAGAGTGGCTTATCTGGCGGGAGAAGATGATGCCTTTGCGATTGATGAGAAATGTTGAAGGGTATGCCGTCTCCCGGGGCGCATCCCAACGAAGGTCGTATTGGTTGGTGAACTTGTAGTCGGGGTCGATGACGAGGTGAAAGTTTTGCGGGAGGGAGCCTTCTTTGGCGAGGAACTCCTGAGCGCGCTTGTCGAGATCGGCGGGGGGACCGGGATAGACGAGGAGAATCTGCGCTCCGAGCGCGGTGAACTTTTCGGCGTTGACCAGGAAGTCGTGGGCCTGACGCTGGCAGTAGGGACACTGATAGCCGGGATAGCCGCGGAGAACGATGAGGACAACCGTGCCCTTTGCGGTGAGGCTGGAGAGCTGGACTGGAGTTCCCTCGGGTGTGGAGAGAGTGAAGTCAGGCGCCTTGGTTCCGACGGCTGGAGTCTCCGATAGTGCAGAGAGTGGAAGAAGCGCGAGAGCCATCAGAGTCATCACTGTAAGGAGTTGATGGATTCTGGCGGTGTATCGAACGTGAGGTTGGGGCGGTCTTCGATTTTCGATTTGCATGCAGATTTATCCTCGCTTTGTATCGCGCTAGCAGCCGAGCGTAATGTTTGCCCTAGAGTTCCATGGCGAACTGGTAGGAGGGTTCGTGGGTGACGGGTTTGGGTTCGGTGGAGAGGTCGAGGATTAAGCGCTCGAGGACGAGGAGCTTGTTGGCGGGGGAGCTGCGGAGTTCGAGGTCGGCGCGGGCTACGAGACGGATGGCGCGGGTGAGGTCGCGGCGGGATTTGTAGCGGCGGGCCTGCTTGATGAGGTCTTCGGCGGCGAAGGGCGGCATACGGAAACCCTGCCAGAGGACCTGCCAGATGGCTCGGGGGTCGCGGACGTTTTTTTCGGAGATGATGAGCATCTGGCGGAAGGTGCGGGCGAGCATGTAGAGATGGCCGATGGCGGAGTCTTCGCCACCGTCGGAGGCGTTGAGGAGGCCGTGGAGGAGGAGCAGGGCGCGGGGGCGGTCTTTGGCGGAGATGGCGTCGGTGAGCTCGTAGAGGCTGCGTTGTTTTGCGGCGAGGACCATGGTTTCTACATCGCCGAGGGTGACACGGTTTTTGGTCAGGGGCTCTGCCGGGGAGTTCTGTGGCGGTTCGCCCACCTTAGCGACGATGAGACCGTCGCGAAGATGGGGCACCCGGTCTTGTGGCGCTCCGTGCTGCGGGGCTGAGACGAAGAGGAGGAGCTTTTCGAACTCGCTGGAGATGAGCATCATGTCGGCGCCGAGGGAGTCGACTAGCTCGCGGGCGGCGTCGGGGTCGAACTTTACGTTGCGGGATTCGGCGGTGGCGGTGACCCACTTGATGGCATCGTTCTCGTCGACGCGGGCGAGTTCGACGAAGCCGCACCAGTCGCCGAGGGTTTCGCGGATCTTTTCGAAGCGCTCTTTGTCCTGATAGTCCATCTTGCGGAGGTCGGTGGGGATGCGGAGATGGTCGGCTACGAAGAGGATGAGGGCTTGCGGGTTGGGAGAGCGGAAGTAGGCGTCGATTGCGGCGAATTCTTCTTTTTTACTGCCTCGGCCGTAGAGAGCTTTCAGGTTGCGGACGAAGAGGACCTGAAAGGGTGCCATGAGTGATGGGGTCTGGGCGCGGTCGAGGACTTCGAAGATGCTGGTGTCGGCGAGATCGAGATCATGGAGGGAGAAGTCGCGGGCTTCTTCTGGCGTGAGCGTGGCGAGGACGGCTTTGCGGCAGCGATCGTAGAGGAAGACCTCGTCGCCGATGAGGACGTAGCCGGGCTTGATCGCGGGTGTTGCGATTTCGGCGATGAAGCGGTCGGTGGAGGCGAAGGATTTGAGCGGGGTCATGGTCAGGAGAGGCCGACCGCGGATGATTGCGGGGTGGCGCGGATTAAGAGCAAAGGCGTAACAGTGATCATAAGGATTTTAACTGCGATAAGGACTGATACGGCAAGACAACGAACCGGATGCGGCTTCTGGGTAGAACGATACCGCGGATTGGGATGCGGATGGGTCAGAAGGACTCCAGCATACCGCTTACGATGGCCTGGGCGAAGTCGCGGGCGATACGTTTGACGGCGTAACCGTCCTCCTGGATGAAGCCGGAGAGGTCCTGGGTGGACTGGTACTGTTCGCGGTAGATGATGGAGTCGTTGCGGTAGAGGACGGTGCCGTCGTGTGCGGTGAGGATGACTTTGGCGGTGATGGTGACGAGGTAGCTGGAGGATTGTCCGGTGGAGGCGTCGTAGGTGAGAGGGGCGACGGTCTGGGTGAGGATGGTGCCGCGGAGGGTCGCGTCGGCTTCAGGGTTGTCGGAGTTGAGGATGTGGTATCGGGTGCGGGTGTTGAGCTCGCGGATGGTGGCCTGGGTGAAGGCCATCTCGGTGCGGTAGGCCTGGACGTTGGTGGCGAAGATGGGGACGGCGAGAGTGTGGACGTTGGCGGGGAGGTGAGTCGCGGAACCGGCCTGATGGTAGCCGCATCCGGTGAGCGTGACGGCGAGAAGCAGCGTGAGATGGCGAAGGCGCATGCGCTATGGCTATTGTCGCATTGGCGGCGGCGGATTGTAGCGGGTTTTGTTGATGATGGGGATGGTTCAGGCGGTGGCCAATCAGCAGATTCCTCCGCTTCGCTTCGGAATGACAAACAAAAGAACGGGCGATGGCAAAGGCAATTGCAAAAAACAAGAGGCAGCCACTGGGGCTGCCTCTTGTTTTTTGCTGGGTTGAAAGTCCTTATGCGGGGGAAGGTTGGCCTTCGCCGAAGCCGGGCTTGCGGCCTGACTCGGGCTTGAGGATCTTCTGGGTTTCGCCACTGCCTGGGTCGGCGAGAGCGGACTTGGCGGCGGGAAGCTCTTTGCCTTCGATGATGAGCTTGATCTCGTTGGCGTCCAGGGTCTCGCGCTCGAGCAAGGCGGCTGCCATGCGGTGCATGATGTCCTGGTTGGACTCGAGGATGGTGTAGGCCGACTTGTAGGCGTTGTCGACGAAGATGCGAACCTCGGCGTCGATCTGCCTGGCGGTGTCGTCGGAGAAGTCGCGATGCTGTGCGATCTCCCGACCGAGGAAGATCTGCTCTTCCTTCTTGCCGAAGGTCATGGGGCCGAGATTCGACATGCCGAACTCGCAGACCATCTTGCGGGCGAGCTCGGTGGAGCGCTCGATGTCGCTTCCGGCACCGGTGGTCATCTGCTTGAGGAAGATCTCTTCGGCGCAGCGACCGCCCATGAGGGTGGCGAGGCGGGTTTCGAGATAGTCCTTGGTGACGGTGTGCTGGTCTTCCTCGGGGAGGTAGACGGTGACGCCGAGAGCCATGCCACGAGGGATGATGGTGACCTTGTGGAGCGGGTCAGAGTGCTCGCGCAAGGCGGAGACGAGTGTGTGACCAGCTTCGTGATAGGCGGTCACGCGCTTCTCTTCGTCGGTGAGGAGCATGGACTTGCGCTCGGCACCCATCATGACTTTGTCTTTGGCTACTTCAAAGTCGTACATGTGGACCGATTTGCGGTTGTAGCGGGCAGCGGTGAGAGCGGCCTCGTTGACCATGTTGGCTAGGTCGGCTCCGCTGAAGCCCGGGGTTCCACGAGCGAGGATGTTGAGATTGACGTCTTCGGCCATGGGGACTTTGCGGCAATGAACCTTGAGGACTTCCTCGCGGCCGCGGATGTCGGGACGATCGACGATGACGCGGCGGTCGAAGCGGCCAGGGCGGAGAAGCGCAGGATCGAGAACGTCGGGGCGGTTGGTCGCGGCGACGAGGATGACACCGTCGTTGGACTCGAAGCCGTCCATCTCGACGAGGAGCTGGTTGAGGGTCTGTTCGCGCTCGTCGTGTCCGCCGCCGAGGCCTGCGCCACGATGACGACCGACAGCGTCGATCTCGTCGATGAAGATGATGCAGGGGGCGTTCTTCTTGCCCTGCTCGAAGAGGTCGCGGACGCGGGATGCACCGACGCCGACGAACATCTCAACGAAGTCCGAACCGGAGATGGAGAAGAAGGGAACGTTGGCTTCGCCTGCGACTGCACGGGCGAGGAGGGTCTTGCCGGTGCCCGGAGGCCCGACGAGGAGGACGCCCTTGGGGATGCGACCGCCGAGACGCTGGAACTTCTGCGCTTCGCGGAGGAACTCGATGATTTCTTTGAGCTCTTCCTTGGCTTCATCGACGCCTGCGACATCCTTGAAGGTGATCTTCTTCTGCTGCATGGAGAGGAGACGAGCGCGGGACTTGCCGAAGCTCATCGCTTTATTGCCGCCGGACTGCATCTGGCGGAGGAGGAAGAACCAGAGGCCGAGCA
>JBDTEQ010000030.1:0-19273 GCA_039922475.1 Edaphobacter sp. | reverse complement strand
TCTCGCCTGGGTGAATGGTGAAAAGAAACGACAGGTCGGCATAGTTGGAGTTGAGCAGGTACATCTTGCGAAGGTTCTGGGCGTAGTTGCCCGGAACGGTCGCAAACAAGGCATTGAGCTGGTTATAAGTCTCTGTAAAGAGCGCACCGTCGGCGTTCGTGAACACGCTGGTAAACTCGCCCATCTCCTGATTGATCGTCTGGAGGTCGGTACTGTACAGCACGACCGTCAGTGAAAAGTCACCCAATGTCTGTCCGTCGCCCAGAGCCCGCAGACACTCGCCAAGGTTCTCGATGTCAGCCTGCTTGGACTCGTCAATCAGCACGTCCCGCTGGTTCGTTTTCGCTGGGTCGCTGCCGATCTGCGACACGAAGCCAGACTTGCTCATGTTGAAGTGGCGGCGGCGCTTGTCCACCTCCTTGCGGGCCTTTGCCATCGAAAGCGGAGTCCATTCGGTGACGACGTAGAAGTTGCCCTCGATCTTGAAGAGCCGGTCAAGGACCAGGGGGCGTGTCTCCGCGATGGCCTCTTTCATCGTGAGAATGCGGACAAAGTGATCGCCGACGCGGAGGTGGTCGCGCTCTGCTTCGATGTTGGAGTTCACCACCTGGAAGTCGAGGTACTGGGTCGATTGCGGCTTGCCTGCGATCCGCCAGTCGTCGAAGTTGAGCAGCCGGCGAAAGAAGCTGAACTGCGCCTGCTGACCTTGGACCTCGATGGGCATGAGGTCAGCAAGATGCCGAGTAAAGTTCTGGACGCACTGCTCAAGCCTCACCATGTCGGCGTCGATCTGCTTGCGGAGCAAGATCTTCATGTTGTCGTTGGTGAACTGCGCCTTGAGTTCGCGGATAGCGCCCTGGGGATCGCGCGGCATCCTGCCGAGAGCAGAGAGGATGCCGGTCTTCGACCGCGCACCCTCCAGCACGATCACATAGAAGAGTTCAACCTCATATAGACGGTCGCTCTTTGACTCGAAGTATTGCCGCCGCTGGTCGATGGCTGCGTCGATCAGCTCGTCGTCGTAGCGGGCGAACGGAATCTCGGGGCGGTTGGTCTTGAAGAGGTATTGATAGACATGGAAGCCTTCGCCGAAGGACTTGAGTGCGGATTCGAGCCGCTTTACCGCATACTGTTGTTCGTCATTGTCGAGGCTTTCATAATCAACGCCCGCGACGCTCAACACCATTCCGAGGTCACCACTCTTGGTGAGAAAAGCTGTCTCGGTCCAGAACCCATAAAGGTTGATGTGGGCGCTAAGCGCGTCCGCCTCCTTCCACGGCTTGATGACACGCGAGAGATTGAGCATTACCGCACCTCTACGTTCGGAACTGTCTGCTTGGCTGCGTCGTCCCGCAGCTTGAACATCTCGGAACGTCCGAGAATCTTGAGGAAAGCCGGGTCGGAGTTCGTCACCCAATGTCCGAAGATGCAACCGCCGATGAATACAACGACGGCCCCGATGATCGAATTGAAAAGGTTGAACATCCCCACTGCTGACACTGCAATCATGAAAAACAGGGTGCGTTCAATGCCCATATAGGTGAGGGGCTTATGCAGACTCTTGAAGACTCGGTTATGGCGCTTCTGAGTAATTCCCGGCATAAACCCCTCGCTTTGGAAAGTCGTTGGAGGTGAAATGGAATGGTGTGCAGGAAGATGGCGGCGACAGGGCTAGGAACCCCAAAGCCATGTGAGGATGTTGGTCGCCATAATCGCTATCCCGGTTCCGGCAGCGACGCCCGCTAGCGTCTTCTTTGCGCCGGGTTCTCCGTGGGCGAACGTGTAGCCCCCGATCACGATTGCGATAAGGCTCGCGGCCTTCGCAATCGTTCCGGTAAACAGCGTCTGAATTGAGCTGATACCCGAATCGAATGGCGAAGCATGAGCTGCGATGGGGAAGATCAATACGCAGAGGAGAAGAACTCCTCCGCGTATGAGATAGAGCTTTATCCGCTCAATCGTTGCTGCTGGGATGATGATTCGAATACGTGTCATTAGCACCTCCAACGACCGGAACGGTCGTGATATGCCCCTGACACTAGGCCGCGCTCGCGCGCGCGTCCAATACTCATTCCCTATGGCCGAATCGGCCTAAATGGCGTTTCCAATAGTCTGTGGCTATGGCTAATCTTCACCCAAAAAGAGGAAGGATTCTGTCGCCGATTCTTGGGCGAACCGAACGAACCGGCTTCGATGGCGGCAACGACGATTGCAGCCTCAACCTCTTTCTCATCTCACGGACCAAGTAAGGCATCGTTCTCTGCGAAGTCGACTTCGCGACAATCAATGCGCTATCGACAGTCCACGTCACACCGGCGACGGGCCGGGTTACAAGTCCTGGCTGCAACTCCGAGCCCTCCCGGATGAGTGCATAACCAGTACCCGATTCGACCATCCATTGAAGGTCGTGCGGCGTCTTGTTCGTGCTTGCAACGTCACCTGTAATGCCAACCACGTCCAGCATCTCGATCAAACGGTCGTGCGCTTCGGGATGCTGTCTGGGGTCGCGGAAGATCGTAAGTTTCGAGCCAAGGTCTGCCGGGGTTATCTCTTTCAGCCTTGCCAACGGATCGTCGGATTTCATGCATACTACGAGCCGACTCTGCGTAAAGGGATATGCCTTGAGTCCCGCGCCACTTGCGGGAAGTGTCACCAATGCGGCGTCAATCTCTCCTCTTTCAAGCATTAGCAAGAGGTCTACAGGATCGCCACTCTTTGGCTTGATCTCGCACGACGGAAAGAGCGATGTGTGGATGGAGCAAACCATCTCGTACAGCGCATGGTCTACGAAGGAAGAGAACCCCAGTCGCATCGGCGCAAACGTCACGCGATGTAAGGCGCGGGCGGCCACAATCAGCGCGTCGCGCATCCTCAAGAGTTCACGGCCACCTGTTATCAATATCTCTGCGGCAGGAGTCGCGCGAACGCCCTTGTGATCGCGCACCAGTAGGGGAACCTGCAACACGTCTTCAAGATCTTTAATCTGAATGCTGAGAGAGGGCTGCGAGAGATAGAGGCGCTTTGCAGCAACGCTGATGTTTCCTGCTTCTGCGACCGCAATGAGATTCTTGAGCTTCTTCAACTCTACGAGGTCTGACATATACGGGGCCCGCTTTCTTGTGATCGTTCATGCTCTGAGTCGATGCGCTAAATGCGGCCACAAGTCAAGCCCAACGTTATGCGATTGTCGGCTTAGGTACCTGCAAAGTCAACATACTGGAGATCGAAGTGGTCCCAAAAGCTCAGAACTGAGGCCATAGTCAAAGACTATGACAGTCGAGAATCGGCCATAGTCAGAGAGTATTGGACAGGTTGAGGCCAGTACGTCAGGCTTGAGTCACGTCCGGTACATTTCCCGTTCGCAACAGAGTCCCATGATTGAGGCCAGCCTTATGTTGATTGTCGAAATCTTGCGAGCGCGCCACTCCGCTATCACCGTACCTGAACTTGCGGCAATGCTAAGTATCAGCACCCGTCAAATTTACAAGATGGCCGCAAGCAATCGCATTCCAAATTTCAAAATCGGCAGCTCCGTCCGGTTTGATCCGGCTGCCGTCCAAGAGTGGCTTGAGCAAAAAGAAGTGTCCACAGCGACCTCGCGGCGGCGGCCGCCGACTTCAGTCGTAAGGGCTGATCTTCGCTCCTCGCGCACGGCATAGCGGAACCGGATTATGGTTTCGCCAGTTCGCCTATGCTCCCGCGCGGCAAGGGGAACTAACATGATCGGACCCTACTCCTCCGAACTGCCCGGTTCTGCTCTTCGCTCAATCCGTGTTCGTGCCGACTCGATTGCTTGGTGCAGTTTTTCCCGCAGAATCTTGGGGGGTGGGAGAACGGTCAGATACTCAGCAACATGGATGCCGGCGGTACCGAGTTCAAGGAGTTCGATCTGCTCAGTATTCTTTCCGGCGCATAGAATGATGCCCAACGGCATATTCTCTTCTGGCTCCCGCTCGTGCTGTGCCAGCCAGCGCAAATAGAGTTCCATCTGACCCTTGTACTCGGGTTTGAAACTCCCCTGTTTAAGCTCCACAACAACCAGCCGTTTCAATTTGCGGTTGTAAAACAGCAAGTCAATATAAAAATCGTCGCCGTCGAGTTGGATACGCTTCTGTCGTGCGACGAAAGAAAACCCTGCCCCCAACTCTAGCAGGAAGGTCTCCAACTCCCTCAAGATGGCATCTTCCAGATCGCGTTCGAGAAAGCGATCAGTCAGTCCCAGAAAATCCAGAACATACGGGTCCTTCAGTACCAGCGCAGGGGTCATGTCGCCCTGGCCGCGAAGGATCGCCAACTCTTGCTGGATCAAGGCATCCGGTTGTTTGGAGAGCGCGGTGCGCTGGTAAAGCATTGAGTCAACACGTTCACGGAGCGTCCGCACGCTCCAGCCTTCGATACGACACATCTCCGCATAAAACTCACGCTGGAAAGGCTGACTCAGCGGCAAAAGCTCACGGAAGTGGGACCAACTCAATTGTCGCCACAGTGTGGCGACAATCTCTTCATCGGGAAATGCCTCGCCAAATTGAATCATCCGTCGAAGATTCTTCTCGGTATAACCTCGGCCAAACTCTGCCGTCAATTGTCGCGACAGTGTGGCGACAATTTGTTCACCGTAAGCGGCACGCTCGCTGCCCAGAATTTCGCTCTGGATACGTTTGCCTATCCGCCAGTAGAGGGCGGTGAGCCCGATGTTGACCGCCGTCACGGTCTGACGCTGTGCCGCTGCGATTAAGGATCGCACGTCATCCAGGAGTTCGGGCGGCGGCGACACTCTCAGATCAAGTTCAGTCATAGAAGGCCCAGCATAGCATTCGTATCCCACATCTCAAGATTGCATCATCTACGCGTTTGAGCCGGCTGCGATTCTGGCTTGGCATGAGGCGAAAATGATGACGCCAGCAACCCATCGTTCACCTTCCTTCGCACGTCCGTCCCGCGAGCGCTTGTCAAATATCGCATAGTCGTTTTGATGTCCTTATGACCTAGCCATGTGGAGACGGTGAGGATGTCCACCCCGCTTTGAAGATGCAGTGTGGCGAACGTGTGGCGGAACTTATGCAGGAAGAACCCTTCACAGCATGGCGCGGCGGCGCAAATCTCTCCAGCCGCGTTCTCACAATCCCCACAGTTCAACCCCGCCCGGTAAGCAATCGCCTTGCAATACTCTAAGAACTCATCTGAGGGCTTGCCGCCTGGGTGTGCGTTTGGAGCCTTCCAATGGGGCTTGGACGGGAAAACCAGACGAGACTTGGAAACCTTCTTTGCAGCCGTGAGAAGGTCCAGCAGAATATCGGGTAGTGGAACTTCACGGACCCGCTTGCTCTTCGGTTGAAACTGCCAATCCTGAGCCTTCGTGACTTCCTTGCGCTTTACCTTCACAGTGCCGTGCTGGAAATCTATGTCCGCCCAGACGGCATGGCGCACCTCGGCGTCCCGGAAGCCTGAATGAAGAAAGAATTGGAAGAGAAGGAACTCCTCTGGAGTACAGGCCTCGAAGAATTTCTGCAATTCTTCAGGCGTGTATATCTCCGGTTCAGACTCCGTATACGTCGGCCAGTCTCCCTTGCTGAGGAGTTTGCCAACTCCATTCAGCTTGAGAAACGACATGACGATCACCGTCTTGTGCTTCACGGTCCTCGGGGACAATCCCAGCTTGTAGAGGTAGGCCTGGAAGTCCATCAAGTCGTCACGGTCGATGGCATCTATCGAAGCCTTGGTCAGCGATTGCTTGAAGAGTCCGAGGCAATGGCTGTAGTGGCTGAACGTCGATGGTTCCTTGTTCATCTTTATGTCGCGGAGAAAACGTTCCGATGCGTCGGCGACGAGGAGCTGGCGCGTCGCCAGCTTGGATTCAGATTCCGGGATTTCAATACCTGCCGCCCGCGCGTCAAGCAGAGCACGTTGCCGCTGGGCCTCTGCAAGGATGTCGGAAGGGATGACCCCGACGCTCTTCCGGCGACGAACTCCGTCCTCGCGCCACTCGATGAAGTATTTGCCTTCGGGGTGCGGCTGAGAGGTTCCACCAATCAAAACGTGATCCCAATGAATGCTCCCATTGGGGCGTTTGACGACGGGGGCAAAGCGCCAGCGGTTAGCGTCTTTAACGTACTTGATGATGTTGACGCGCTCGGCGTAGGTCTTGTTCGCCATACTGTCCACCTCATGGCCTTCTATGGACAGTATACTGGACAGTAAGCCCGCAAAACCAAGCTAAATTATTGAAACTAAAGGATTGGATTTTTGCGATTTGGGAAGCTGACGTTCTGCCACTGAACTACTCCCGCATCCTTCCCAATTGTAACTCGCGCAATCGACCAGGACGTTCCCATGCTCGCCTTTCATCTCTCCAGAAACATCGTCGCATGCGCTACGAATAACTCCGGATACTGATATGGCGCTCCATGGTTTGCATCCGGATAAAGAATCAGTTGCGCGTTCGGAAGATTCTGCTGCAGCAGGTACGAGTTCTCCGTGTAGATGATCACATCGTCGCCTCCACTCACCACCAGCGCGGGCTGTCGAATCTTCTTCAAATAAGCAAACCCATCCGCTCTCGCCTCGCCCCACTCCTCCAGGGCAATCAACTGCGATGGCACCACCATCGCGCTCACCGCAGGATCGCGGTCCTCCGTGCGTGCGTGGAATCTCTTCACAAACTCTCTCCCCGCCGCCTGACTCGCTTCCGAAGGGGTAAAGAATACCTTCAGCCAAAGATCATCGGGATCTTCATACACTCCACCAAAGATCGTCAGCGCCTCCTGGGTCAGCGTCTCCATTCCCTCACCGCCGTGCGGCCCCGTCGCCACCAGAATCAATCGTCGCACCAGCTCCGGCCGATCCAGCGCAAGCTGCTGCGCCACAAACCCGCCCATCGAAAGTCCCAGCACATCCACCTGGGCAAGACCAAGCGCATCGATAAACGCCGCAGCATGCCGCGCCATCCCCACAACCGTGCGCGGCACCTCCCCGCTGGAGCTGGCGACACCTGCATTGTTAAACAGGATCACCTCACGGTCCCGCGCAAAGCCATCCGTCACCGCCGGGTCCCAATGGTCCATCGTCCCCGTGTAGTGCATCAGGAAAACCAGAGGAATCCCCGCCCTCTTCCCAAAGCGCCGATAGCCAAACCGAACCCCAGCCGCCTCAACAAACCGAGTAGACACCGTCTGATGCGTCTCCAAACTCATCCAACCCCCTCATCTGTGGTCGTTGCAGTTACCTGCTCTTTGTTGTCATCCCGTAGGGGATCTGCTGTGGTCGTTGCAGTTGCCTGCTCTTTGTTGTCATCCCCGAAGGGGATCTGTGTTTGCAGTTGCTAATTGCTCAATCCCATCTATCCCACACCCTAACGAACCGTCATTTCGACTGAAGCAACGGACAGTTTCATCGTCCGCTGCGCAGTGGAGAAATCCCCGTATTTTGTCTTTGCCTTGCCGTTGCTTTGTCTTTCTGGGTTGTCATCCCCAGGACCCACACCCTAACGAACCGTCATTTCGACCGAAGCAACGGACAGTTTCATCGTCGGCTGCGCAGTGGAGAAATCCCCGTATTTTGTCTTTGCCTTGCCCTGACTTTTCAAGGAAAGGTCTACTCCCGCAACCCCCAAAAATTATTTTTTGCGTTTTTCCCGCCAAATTCGCATGTCAAGCCCCGAAACCCCGCAACTCCTTACCAGACAATACTATCCGCGTGGCGTATAAGTTACGGTCAATCCGATATAATAGAAATAGGAATCAAGAAAAGCCTCGGCCACCGAGGCTTTTTGATGTTAAAGAAAGGAAAAACGGTATAACTCCTTTGACTGGAAAAATTTAGCTATAACCCCAATGGTTGCACAAACTTAGCGAAACCATTCTCCGCTAACTCATTGCAAACAATGGATTATCGCAAACGCTACATAGGGGGAGGGGGTACCCCGAACAGGCCTGGGCAATAGCTAGCTATCGCCCTGCCCTCAGGAGTCCGCTGACAGTCTGCGCTTCCATGACCTCCGCCACCATGCCATCACCGAACTTGCGGAGTCACAGGCGAGCGACGCAACGGTCATGTCGATTGCGGGGCACGTCTCCCCCAAGATGCTCCGGCACTACTCGCACGTTCGCCTACAGGCCAAGCGCACGGCGCTCGATTCCCTGTCCATGAGTCGGTCCATTGCGAATGATTAGGTGGCAAAACGGAGGGTTACGACACAAAGAGCGACACAAATATGGCGCTCGACGCGGTCCCATGCCGCATGTGATTGATTCTTTGGTGGAGCTGAGCGGGATCGAACCGCTGACCTCCTCGTTGCGAACGAGGCGCTCTCCCAGCTGAGCTACAGCCCCCCACCAGACGCGCCGCACACCGTTTGCACAGGCACAACGCAGTCTAATAACCTCTCCGAGTGTACCAGCAAGCGCCACAACGCTCAACACGAGCGCGACTCCCGCAGCGCAATGCGTAAACAAGAAGCTACCCCACCCGACCCGTCACCGCAGTCCCCGCCGCCAACGGCTTCTCCACCACATGCCACACCTCGCCGCCTGCATCCGTCACCACACCAAGCACCGGAACCGACAGCCTCACCCCGCTCCGTGCCACCGCCTCCAGCACGCCGACATCTCCGACAACGAACTCCGTCCGATCCAGAGACATCTGCCAGCGCTGCGTCCCCAACACGCGAGACTCCTCTCGAATATCCGTCACTACCCCAGAAAACTCCCTCAATCCTCTCCTCCTTCTACCGCATTCTATTAAACATTGTTGCCCCCCGCAGAAACCTGACCATCTCCCTGACGATTCATTCATTAATTTCAATCGATTCCCCAATGCCCAAACCGCTACAATCACCACACCCATGAGCCAGACAAAATTTGACCGCCGCCGCTTCCTTCTCACCTCCGCAGCCGCAGCCGCAGCAACTCCGGCCCTCTCTCTCGCACAACCATCCCATCAGTCAGAAAATCTCCCACCGGCTATCGCCGCTCTCACCAGCCGCCGCACCGAAGCCGTCCCCATCACGCTCAATGAGCGCGAGCAGCGCCTCGACCGCGCACGCGCCCTCATGCACCAGAATAAGATCGACGCCATCGTCATCACCACCGGAACATCACTCACCTACTTCACCGGTCTCCGCTGGGGACAGTCCGAACGCTTCTTCGCCTGGACCCTTCCCGCCAAAGGCGCTCCCTTTATCGTCTGCCCCGTCTTTGAAGAAGGCCGCGTACGCGAACGCATGGACGCCAAGCCAGCCACACTCCCATCCGCTTCAACCACCCGCGTCTACACCTGGAACGAAGACGAAGACCCCTACAAACTTCTCGCCAAAGCCCTCAAGGAGACCGGTATCGCCACAGGCCGCATCGGTGTCGAGGAACGTACCCAGTTCGTCTTCGCCGACGGCATCGCCCACGCCAGCTCTGCTCTAACTACCACCAGCGCCACTCCCGTCACCTACGGCTGCCGAGGCATCAAGACCCCCGCCGAACTCGCTCTCATGCAGCTCGCCAACAACATCACCCTCGCCGTCTACAAAGCCGCATACGAATCCGCGCAACCCGGCATGACCAACCACCAGTTCACCCAGCTCATCGACGCCGCCTACGCACGCTGCGGAGTCACCGGCGAAGCCAGTTGCCAGGTCGGCGAATACTCCGCACTCCCACACGGCTCCCTGCAACCCCAAACCATCCGAGAAGGTGAAATCATCCTCATCGACGACGGTTGCTTTGTCGAAGGGTACCAATCCGACATCTCCCGCACCTTCGTCCTCGGCGACGCTACCTCGCCAAAATTAGACAAACAGCGCAAAGTCTTCGACATTGTCCACCACGCTCAATCCGCCGCACTCGCCGCCGCCCATCCCGGCGTCCAGTGCCAGGCCATTGACGCAGCCGCGCGCAACGTCATCACCGCCGCCGGCTTCGGCCCCGATTACAAACACTTCACCCACCGCGTAGGCCACGGCATCGGCATGGACATGCACGAGTGGCCCTACCTCGTCCGCGGCAACACCACCCCGCTTGCTCCAGGTATGTGTTTCTCCGACGAACCCGGCATTTACATCACCGGCGAGTTCGGTGTCCGCCTCGAAGACGACTGGCACGTCACCGAAGACGGCGGAAAGATGTTCACTCCGCAAAGCCCCAGCCTCGAACACCCCTTCGCCAATGTCTGAGCGATAATGATCCGGGCCGACGACTTGGAGTTTCCGTGACGTCGGCCCGAAGCGCCACACCCCGGAGCATCTATCAAATGAGTACCCGCACCAGCCGCATCCTCCCCCTACTCCTCTGCGCCTTCACTCTCTCCGCCTTTGCGCAAACAAAAGACACCGGTATCTCCATCCCCAACATGGACCCGGCCGTCCGCCCCGGCGACAACTTCTACCTCTACGCCAACGGCGGCTTTATCGCTCGAACCGAACTGCCCCCCGACCGTGCAGCCATCGGAGTCTTCAGCGTCCTCTCCGATCGCAGTTTCAAGCAGGTCGCCGGCATCATTCAAGATGCCGCGAAATCCAAAGCACCCGCCGACTCCGACCAGCAAAGGATCGCCGACCTCTACCACTCGTATATGGATGAGGCCGCCATCGAATCCCACGGCCTCGCCGCTCTCAAGCCCCATCTCGCCGCAATCGCCGCAATCCACACCCGCCGCGAGCTGGCGCACGCCTTCGGTCTCGCCCTCCGCGCCGACGTCGACGCCCTCAACAACACCAACTTCCACACTGCCAATCTCTTCGGCCTCTGGGTCGCCCCCAGCTTCAACGATCCCGACCACTACGGACCCTACCTTCTGCAAGGCGGCATCGAACTCCCCAACCGCGACTACTATCTCTCCGACTCCGACAACATGAAGAGCGTCCGAGCGAAGTACAAGGCCCACGTCGCCGCCATGTTCCGTCTCGCCGGTCTCTCCGATCCCGAAGCCCGCGCCATCCGCGTCCTTTCCTTCGAAACAGCCATAGCCAAACAGCAGATCTCTCTCGCCGACAGCGAAAACATCCACAAAGCCAACAATCCCTGGCACCTCGCAGACTTCTCCACCAAAGCTCCCGGCCTCGACTGGACTGAATTTTTCCGCGCGGCTGGTCTCGACAAACTCGGTGCGGCGCAGGAGATTATCGTCTGGCAACCTACAGCCCTCACTGGCGAAGCAGCCCTCGTAGCCTCCCAATCCATCGACGGCTGGAAAGATCTCCTCGCCTATCACCTCATCGAAGCCAATGCGACCGCAACCTCCAAAGCCCTCGCCGACGAGCGTTTCGCCTTCTTCGGTACCGCACTCTCCGGAGCAACCCAGCAACGCCCCCGCGACTTCCGCGGCGATGTCCTCGTCTCAGCCACGCTAGGCGACGCCGTCGGTCAGATCTATGCCAGACGCTTCTTCTCACCCGAAGCCAAAGCCCAGGCCCAGGCCATCGTCGCCAACCTCATCACCGCCTTCCGCACTCGCCTGGAAAACATCACCTGGATGGCCCCTGCAACAAAGAAAGAAGCCATCACCAAACTCGGCACGCTCAAAGTCAGCGTTGGCTATCCCGACCACTGGCGCAGCTACGCCGGACTCGAAGTAAAGCCTGACAACCTCTTCGCCAATCTCCGGAACGCCAGCCTCTTTGACTATCACTACTCTCTCAGCCGCATCGGCAAACCGGTCGACCGCTCCGAGTGGTGCATGTATCCGCAGACCGTCAACGCGGTCAATCTCCCCCTCGACAACGGCCTCAACTTCCCCGCCGCCATTCTGCAGCCGCCCTTCTTCGATCCCAACGCTCCCGCCGCGCACAACTACGGCGCCATCGGCACCATCATCGGCCACGAGATCAGTCACACCTTCGACTCCGAAGGAGCAGCCTTCGACTCAATGGGCCGCGTCCGCAACTGGTGGACCCCCGAGGATCTCGCCCACTTCGACGCCGTCACCGCAGCCCTCGCCGCGCAGTACGACACCTACGCCCCATTCCCCGACCTCCACGTCAACGGTCGCCAGACCCTCGGTGAAAGCATCGCCGACGTAGCCGGCCTCGCCGCTGCCTACGACGCCTTCCACGCCTCACTCAAAGGCGGCATCGCTCCCAAAGTCGCCAACTTCACCGGAGACCAGCAGTTCTTCATCGCCTTCGGTCAGAACTGGGGCGGCGTCACTCGCCCGGCAGCTCTTCGCCAACAAGTCCTCACCGACCCGCACGCCCCCGGCGAATACCGGGCACTCACCGTCCGCAATCAGGACAGTTGGTACCCCGCCTTCAACATCAAACCCAACGACAAACTCTACCTCGCCCCCAAAGACCGCGTCCGCATCTGGTAACGCAGCAGTCCGCAGCGACTCAAGGAAGTCTCCAACTTGCCCTTCAAGGCTTGTTGAGCTTCTTCTTGAATCGCTGCGGCCTGCCATCGATCGCACCCTGTTCGTTGGAGTCTGGATCGAGCGGAACACGGCCTTGCTGCATCACAACACCCGGGTAGTCGCGCTTCCGTTCAAAAGAGACATCGATCTTCTCTCCCACAACAAGATCAACCTCTCGCGGACTTTGAACACTCTTCTTGGTGCCTTTGCTTTTCACAAGTAGCTCCTCCATCTCGCCCCACGAATCTTCCAGGCAGTATCGACATATAGTTGGGTCTTAAATCCTTGATTTTTATAAGGACTGTCATCCTGAGCGCAGACTCTCGCAGCTTTATCGCGAGAGTCGGAGTCGAAGGACCTGCGGTTTGCTCCTGGCGCCACTCTCGTTTTACCCCATTCGCGGCGATTCTGCCTAAGGCTGCGGCAACACCAGCACCTCAACTCCACTCGCCGCGCCGGAGTTCCGATACACCGTCTCCGTCGCCTTAACAAACTGCTCCGGCTTGGCCGTCGGAATATCCGTAAACGTCTGCGGGTTCCGGTCCACCAGTGGGAACCACGAGCTCTGCACCTGCACCATAATCCGGTGTCCCACGCGGAACGTGTGATTCACATCGGGCATATCGGAGTTGACCTCCACCATCTTGCCCGGAGGCAGCGGCGTCGGTTTCTCCCAGCTATCGCGGAACTTCGCCCGCATCGGCTCGCCGCGCACCAGTTGCTGATAGCCGCCCATCACAATCGGTGCTGCACCGATAATCCGCTTGTTCCCGGTCTCATCGCCCACCGCGTTATACGGATAGACATCGATCAGCTTCACCACAAAGTCCGAGTCAGTTCCAGTCGACGCCACCTTCAGCTTCGGCCGCACCGGCCCCGCAATCGTCACATCCTCGGTCAGCGGTTCAGACTCATACACCAGAACATCCGGCCTCTCCGACGCGAACCTCTGGTCATCCGCCATATATCGCTGTGGAACTGTCCCCGTCGGGTATCCCACAAACGGCACCGGATGCGCAGGATCGCTCACATACTCGTCCTTGCCCGTCTGCTCCTTCGGCGCTTCAAAACTCAATCCTCCGCCCGCATGGAAGTAAAGCGTCTTCGCCACACCCGTCTTCGGAGGCCACGCATCATACGTCTTCCAAACATTCGTCCCAGTCTCAAAGACGTAAGCCTTCGGCAGCGGTCCGCCGTGCACGCCCTTCAGGTAATACTCAAAGAACGGGTACTCGATCTTCTCCTGGAAGAACTCCGATGTCTTCGCATTGAACGTCGCATCGCCCAACCGGTCGCCGTCACCGCGCTCCCATCCACCGTGGGTCCAAGGCCCGATCACCAGCGAGTTCACCGCTCCCGGGTTGTACTTGTCGATCGCATGAAACGTCTTCACCGGCCCCGAAATATCCTCCGCGTCGAACCACCCGCCCACCTCCATCATCGCTGCATGAACATTCTTCATATGACGCGAAATATCGCGCTTGTTCCAATAATCGTCATAGGTCGTGTGCGTCACCTGATCGTGAAACAGCCAGTTCTCCCCATCCAGATAATCCTTGCCCTTGTCCAGATTCTCCGTCACCCCGGCCGCCAGCAGCGTCGCATAGGTATCCGGATTCTCCGTACTCGATGGCTCACGCGGTACTCTTGGTCCGGGAATCACCGGGTTCTTCTGCGGCACAAACCCGCGATAAAACCCGTAGTTCGCACCCAACATAAAGGCCCCGCCATGGTAGCCATCATCGTTGAAGAACAAGTCCGTCATCGGGGCCTGCGGACTCGCCGCCTTGATCGCAGGGTGCGAATCAATCACACTCGCCGACGTGTAGAACCCCGGATAGCTGATCCCCGCAATCCCCACCTTGCCGTTATTGTTTGGCACATTCTTCAGCAGGAACTCCACCGTGTCGTACATGTCGCTGGACTCGTCCACGTCCTTCGGCGACTTCTTCTCGTCGATATGCGGATTCATCTCCTGGAACACACCCTCGCTCGCATTCCGCCCACGCGCGTCTTCGCACACAAAGATGTACCCCGACTCCATCAAATCCTTGTTCGGCCCAATCCGAGCCGGGAAATTATCCACCCCATACGGCGCGCAGCTATACGGCGTCTTCGTCATCAAAAACGGATACGGCCCCGCATCTTTGAATGCGCCCATCTTCGGCACATAAACCGCCGCGAACATCTTCGCTCCATCGCGCATCGGTATGCGGTACTCATACTTCGCATAGTGCGTCTTCACATAGTCGTCGCCCGCAGCAGGAGCCTGCGCACGCACGCCATAACCCGTCACCACCAGCAAACACACCGCTACCAGCCCAAGCTGAATCTTCATGGAGTCCCTCAAAAAAGGAAATTTACAGTGCACGCAGTCTATACCCGAGACAGGCATCGAGTCCGCAGCATTCTTTCCGCCCATACAAAGCGCTTTATCCGCGCCCATCCGTGTCAATCCGTGTCAATCCGTGGTCGCTCTTATCGCGGGTCGTTGTCGTCGCTGTTCTTCTTGTCATCCCCGTAGGGGATCTGCTGTTGGTGTTTAAGTCAGATCATCCGTATCGAACGGGCTCTTCTTCCGCCCCAATGCAGAAACATCCCTCGCACCACCCACCAGCGTCTTCACCACAACATCGATCTCATCCTCCGATTCAGCCGTAGCCGTCATCGCTCCAACCGACTCAGGAATCCCCAGACTCTCCAGCAGCACCGTAGCATGCGCCACCGCAACTCCATCCTGGTTCAGTCCCTCCGGCGTCTTCGCCTTGATCCCGACCTCACCCGGCTTCACTCCCAGCAACTCCGCCACACTCTCGCGCAACTCACCTGCGATCGGCACAATCTTCGGCTTCGCCATCACCAGCACTGTATCCACATTGACGATCTTGTACCCAGCCGTAGCCACCTCTTCCAGCGCAGTCTTCAAAAACACGCTCGAAGCCGCCCCTTTCCACCGCGGATCGCTAGGCGGGAAAAAGGTTCCAATATCCCCAGCGCTCACCGCTCCCAGCAGAGCATCCGTAATCGCATGCAGCAACACATCCCCATCCGAGTGCCCAGCCAACCCCTCAGGATGTTCAATCGCAAGCCCGCCAATCACCAGCGGCACCCCCGCTTTGAACGCATGCGAATCAAACCCGTAACCAATCCTCATTCCCATACATTTATCTTCCCACGCCTTCAGAGAGTCGGGGAGCGTCCGAAGACATTCTCTTCTTCCGCTCGTTACGCATCTCAACCCGTCTGAATCTCGCGTTCGGCCCGAAGTTCATCACCAGACCAACCTCCATCGCTGAAGCGCGCAGATAATGCAGCAGCTGTGCCTCATGCGCTTTACTAATCGAATCTGCAGTCTTCAATTCAAGAACGATGCGTTCATTTACAACAAGGTCCGCACGAAATATTCCAACAGGTCTCCCACGAAAACTTACAGGAATCGGAACTTCATCCTCAACTAGCAACCCTGCCTGGCTTAAAGCAATTCGCATAGCTTCACGATAAACCGATTCCAAGAAACCAAACCCAAGCTCGTTATAAACCTCGTAGAACACCCCAATAATCTTCTCTGTCAGAGGATCATTACAACCAGAAAACTCAGCATCACCCATTGGCCCTTATCCGTCTTGCCCTATCAGATTTGCTCTATCAGCCTCTGCCTTTGCATCAGCCTTTACCTTTGCATTTATCAGTCTTTGCCTTATCAGCATTTATCAGTTTTTATCCCCCTGATCACCGTTACGCCTTACCCAAATAAAACTCCGCCAGCTCAATATCCCCGGGCTGCGTAATCTTGAAGTTCCGAGCCGACCCCGACACCACCGCCACCTCAATCCCAGCCCGCTCCAGCAGACTAGCTTCGTCGGTCCCCGAAAACTCATCCGCCTCCGCCTCAATAAACGCCTGTCGCAGCAACCCGAACCGAGCCCCTTGCGGAGTCTGAGCCTGCACAATCCTCTCCCGAGGAATCGTCGCCGTCACGATCGCTCCATCCGCCGTCCGCTCCACCTGTTTAATCGTATCCACCGCCGGCAGCCCCACAATCGCAGCCCCGTGCTTCATCACCGCATCGATCGTTCGTTCAATCGTCCCCACATCGATCAGCGGTCGCACCGCATCGTGCACCAGCACCACATCGTCCGCATCGCACTCCAGCGCCGCCAGCGCATTCCCCACCGACTGCTGCCGATTATCTCCACCTTCCACCATATGCACGCGCGCGCCAAGATTGTGCTCAAGCATCTGAGCCTCAACCCGCTCCCGCTCCTGCGCCCGCACGGCAACACACACCGCATCCACCCGCGGCACCGCAAGAAACGCCTGCACCGACCGCACCAGCACCGGCACGCCGCCAATCTCCAAAAACTGTTTTGGCGCCACCGTCGACGCACCACCCGCGGCCATCCGCGTACCCATTCCTGCTGCCGGAAGAATCACAAAGACTCGCATAACCTGCGAAGTATACAAGATGCGCGCTTCAACTCAACTGGATCGGTCGCCCTCGAAACTCAGAATCATCTCATTCGTCGGCTCAAATCCATTCCGCTCATACAGCGGCTTGCCAAACTTCGAAGCGTGCAGCGACACCACCTTGATCCCTCGCCGCCGCGCATCCTCAACCGCAGTCTTCAGCAGCGCATACGCAAGCCCCTGCCCACGAAACGCCGGTTCGACATAGAAATTCAGCAGATAAGCCCGCCTCGGCTCTGCATCCATCCAGTGCGGAGGAAAGTCCATCAGCCACATCCCCGACCCGGCCACCGCACGTCCATCCTCTTCCACAATCCAACCCACGTAGCTCCCGTCGCTCAACCGAGGCCGAACCCAAGCAACAAAATTCTCCACCATCAACGACAGCCCAGCATCCGACGCCTGCCCCGCATCCACAAACATGCTGCGCCGCTGCTCCGCAATCAACTCCGCATCCGCAACCGTAGCCAATCTAGTCTCAAACATAGCTCCAGTATATAAACCCGCAAAATAGAAAGTTGAGCACGTAACAACATCCAAACCCCACAACTCAAAATCCGCTCTTATCCGTCTTTATCCTTCTAATCACCGTTACGCCTTTCCAAACCAACTACCATAGACGCAATGCCCGCCACGCTTCCCTTCGACCGCACCAGCATCAAACCCGGAGACCGCATCTGCGCAGCCGTCTCCGGAGGTGCAGACTCCGTAGCGCTCCTCCTGACCCTCCACGCAGCCAACACCGCAGCACGCGAATCTTTAGGCGTAGGCCTCTCCGCGGTCCATATCAACCACGGCCTTCGCGGGGAAGAAGCCAACGCCGACCAGCAGTTTGTCGAAGACCTCTGCATCTCCCTCGACATCCCGCTCCATCTCCATCAAGCCGACGTTCCCGCCCGCGTAGCTACAACACGCGCCGCTGGAAATCCAGAGACCATAGAAGAGGCCGCCCGCAACGTCCGCTACGAATTCTTCAACACCCTCCTCGCCTCCGGCCACGCCGACGCTGTCCTCACCGCCCACACCCTCGACGACCAGGCCGAAACCGTTCTCATGAAGCTCCTCCGCGGAGCCTGGACCGAAGGCCTCTCTGCCATCCATCCCGTTGTCACACTGCCCAAAGGAAAGATCCTCCGCCCCTTCCTGGAAACCCGCCGCGCCGACATCGAAGCCTTCCTCAAATCCATCAACCAACTCTGGCGCGAAGACTCCACCAACACCGACACCGCCTTCACCCGCAACAAAATCCGCCACGAACTCCTCCCCCAACTCCGCGCCTACAACCCAAACCTCGACCAGACCCTCGCCAACCTCGCCGAACTAGCCCGCGAAGAAGAGTCCCGCTGGCAAATCGAACTCGTGCGTCTCCTCCCACAGATCCTTCTCCCCGGCAAACCCGTCCGTGGTGGTGGCCGAGCCGTCAGCACCAACCCCGCCCAGGCCGCCATCTCCATCGAGCTCGACCGTCTCCGCGCCCTCGACCCCGCCCTTCGCCGCCGTGTCCTCCGAGCCGCCGCCCGTCAGCTTGGCAGTCGTCTCAGCTTCGACGAAACCTCACGCCTCCTCGCCCTCTGCGGCTTCCGTCCCTACCCCTCCGTCGGCACGCCCACCGTAGCCGCTCGCACCGGATCCACCCTTCACCTCTCCAACGGCCTCCGCGCCGAACGCTCCCCCAGAGAACTTCGCCTCTCCCGCAGATCCCGCGAGGAATCGCCCTTTTCGTCCTCTTTTTCCACCAATAGCCCTAAAGTCTCATCCGCTCTCCGCTTTTGCCGTCCCGAATCCCGGAGCAAAGAGTAGAATCTAAGCATCTGACTGAGGCAGGACTGGCATCCGGGATCGACTTAACTATCGGAACCAGAACCTTCTTTCATTCGTTAGCGTCTAACAGTTGTAGGCTGCTCCCCGCGCTTTGGCGTCCGGCAGCCGGGTCTGACAAGCTCCTGTGGGGTTCCGAGGCAGTTGCAGACCGGAAAATGAGGAAATTCGCTTTGAACTCGACCGTCAAACAAATCCTGATCTGGGTCTTCATGATCACCTGCCTTGTCTTTCTCTGGCAGGTAGTCGTCAAAACAACCGGTGGCAACGCCCAGGAAAAGAAGATCAGCCTCACCCAGCTCCTCAACGACGCCGACCAGGGCAAGATCAACGACGTCGTCGTCAACGGAGCCGACGTTACAGGCCACTATCGCGATGACCCCAAGAATCAGTTTGAGACCACCATCCCGGGCAACTACCCCGACATGTACAAGACGCTCCGCGACCACGGCGTCAACATCACCATCAAGGATCAGAGCCCCAATCAGTGGCTCAACCTGCTGATCTCCATCGCTCCCTTTGCTCTTCTGCTCGGCCTCTGGTTCTTCCTCCTCCGCCAGATGCAGTCCGGCGGCAATAAAGCGATGAGCTTCGGCAAGTCCCGCGCTCGTCTCCTCTCCATGCAGCAGAAGAAGATCACCTTCAAGGATGTCGC
>JBDTEQ010000029.1:0-9588 GCA_039922475.1 Edaphobacter sp. | reverse complement strand
CTCTTGAGGTTGAAGAGCCAGAACCGGCTCCTGTTCCTCTCGCGCTCGTCCCTGCACCGGTAGCAGTAGAGGGCGGCTTGCAAGTAGCCACTGCCGTTCGCGATCTGCGTCACGTGCGCAATCTCTCCCAGCGGCAGCTCGCAGCCCGTATGGGAGTTCCTCGCACCTACATCTCAAAGATCGAGAACGGTAAGGCGATGCCGACGCTGTCCTCGCTTGACCGTCTCGCGAAAGCTCTTCAGGTCGACATCTCCACCCTCCTGCGAGACGCCAACACACGCCATCGCGACGAGACCGCGGTCCTCATGACCGATCCCTTCCTCGCTGAGATCGCCATGTACACCTCGCAGCTTGACGATCTGCAGCGTTCCATCTTCCTCAATCACGTCCGCGAACTCGCTGCCGGACGCCGTCGCACCGCATAATCGTCGCGTTCTACCCGCCATCTCTCTCCAGGGAGAGCGCAGTCGTGCGCTCCTTTCCTCCTGACGCAAAATAAACAGCTTATGTTACGCGTCGCTCGTCACCAGCCCACCGCATAGCTTCATGCAACAAGACCTTCATTGCACACCCCCCATCGGTGTGCTAGCGTCAATAATTGCGAGGTCGCTTTTGCGCGCATCAACACCCCTATCGACTCCCCACTCTGTGTTCAGCCGCGTCCCCAATCGCAGCCACGAACTCTCTTCCGAAGAGTTAGCCGTCTATCGGCAGCTTGATCCGGCAAAGATCCCTCAGCATGTCGCCATCATCATGGACGGCAACGGTCGCTGGGCCGGCAAACGCGCACTCAAACGCTTCCTCGGCCACCAAAAAGGTGCCGAGTCCGTCCAGTATGTGGTCGAAACTGCCTCCCGCATCAACCTTCCCTGGCTCACCCTCTACGCCTTCTCGCTTGAAAACAATCTGCGCCGTCCCAAGTCCGAGGTCAGCTTCCTCATGAAGCTTCTCAGAAGCTACCTCGTCGGCAACGTAAAACGCATGAACGACAACAACGTCCGCATGGCCTACATCGGCCGCACCTACGATCTCCCGCAGGAGGTGCAGGACACCATGCAGTGGGCCAGCGAGGCCACGGCAAAAAATACCGGCACCACTCTCACCCTCGCCCTCAACTACGGCGCCCGCTCAGAGATCGTCGACGCTGTACGCTCCATCCTCACCGACCTCACCACTGAAGCCCACACGCGCGGTTGTTCCGTCGACGATCTTCTCGGGGCCGGTGCGCTCGAAGCTCTCGATGAGTCCAGCATCGCCCGCGCTCTTTACACTCGTCACATGCCAGACCCAGACCTCGTCATCCGAACCTCCGGCGAGCAGCGCATCTCCAACTTCCTCCTCTGGCAGATCGCCTACTCTGAGATCTACGTCACCGATCGCCTCTGGCCTGACTTCAACGGCCTCCATCTCCTCGAAGCCATCGCCGCCTACCAACGCCGGGAGCGCCGCTTCGGTGGTCTTGGCGAAGCCTTCACCGACGAAGACCTCGACAATCTCCAACCCGCCGAAGAAGTCGCCGCCGAGATCAAAGACCACCTCATTCCCAGGTCAGAGGTAAAATCCGAATCCACACCGGAAGCCAAGTCCGACCCCGTCCTCACCCGCCGCTAATCACCCGTCGTTTCGCCGATCCATCCGGCATATATCCTGTCAATAACCTCCATGAAACGCATCCTCACCGCGCTCGTCCTCATCCTCGCCGTCTTCGCCCTCATCTTCCTCGGCCAGCTATGGATGATTACGCTCTTCTCCGCCATCGTCGCCGAGCTGGCCGCCTACGAGTACCTCAAACTCGCCGCTGTCGGTGCCGAGGTTCATGATGACAAACTCCGTATTCCCATCTGGTGGATGGCCCTCGGCACCGCCCTGGCCTTCGTCGTCACGCTGCCCAACTTCCCCGTCGAAGCCCAGCTTCCTGTCCTAAGCGCCCTCACCCTCGTCCTCTTCGCCTGGAACGGCTTCCGCTCCCCCCTCATTCAGGTCCTTCCCGACACCGCCCAGGGACTCTTCGGCCTCATCTACATCGCCTACCCCCTCACCCTCGTTCCTCTTCTCTGGAAACAAGAAGACGGCCCAGCCCTCGTTGTCTTTCTCATGGTCTGCGTCTGGGCCGGCGACATTGCCGCTCTCTACATCGGCCGCGCCTTCGGCAAACGAAAACTCGCTCCCCGCCTCAGCCCCGGTAAAACCTGGGTCGGTTCCATCGCGTCCATCGCCGGCAGCATGCTCGTCGCTGCCCTGGTCGTCTACATCTCCAACACCCTCACTGCCCGCGGCAACACCATCCTTCACATCTCGGAGCCCCTCTGGCAGTCCCTCGTCCTCGCTGCAATCCTCAACATCGCTGCTCAACTAGGTGATCTCCTCGAATCCGCCATCAAACGCGGAGCAGGCGTCAAAGACTCCGGCACACTTCTCCCCGGCCACGGCGGCATCCTCGACCGCATCGACGCCCTCCTCCTCGCCGCGCCGGTCCTCTGGTTCATCCTCATTCTCAAGGACCACTTCAACCTCGGCCGCTTTTAATCACTCATCGTCAAAGAGGTCTACCCACCAATGAAAATGAACCGTAACAGCTACAGAATGGGCACCGCGATCAGCTCATTGCTCGCAATCATTGTGGGGACGACTGCCTTCATACGAATCGTGACTGCAACCGAAAGTGCCGCACAAGCGCCGAGATCCTCTCAATCGCACACAGAAGAAAAGCTCACCTTTGATGTCGCGTCCGTCCGCCAAAACAAATCCGGAGGGGCAGCAGACGGCGGCGATGAACCGCGTTCAAATGTTCCCCTTGGCCCTGGAAATGTCTACTCCCCTACTGGAGGTCTTTTCTTTGTCAGGAATTACACACTGTTGTCCTACATAACATTCGCTTACAAGATGACCGATGGCCAACTCGCGGCATTTAGAGATAGGGTGCCGGAATGGGTCATCCATGATCGATTCGATATCCAGGCCCGTACCGACAAGAGGGACGCTACAAAAGACCAGTTGCGCTTGATGTTGCGTTCTTTGCTCGCCGAGCGATTTAATCTGTCCGTTCACTATGAGACGCGGCAGGTTTCCGTCTATGCGTTGCTGATGGTAAAGCCCGGAACGATGGGCCCGAAATTTCAGAAGCATCCCGCGCACTTTGATTGTCCAACTACCTTGCCGCCAACCGCCTCCGCTTCAACTCCGGCTCCTCCCGAGACAGTCGACAATGGTTTCCCGACGACATGTGGCGGCATTGTCGGCCTGCCTGCAAGCGCCCCTCATCGTTACAACATCGGTGGCCGAAGCATCACCATGGGTCTGCTTACAAATTCATTGGCAGGATGGGGTTCCCTCGACCGTCCAGTCGTCGATAAAACAGGCCTCCAGGGAACTTACGATTTCACGCTCGAATTTTCGCCGGAGTCACCCGGTGGATCGTCTGCATCTTCAGATCTCGCAACTGACTTTGACGGCCCAACCTTCCAGGAAGCGCTGAAAAGGCAACTCGGTTTGAAAATAGAATCGCAAAAGGGAGAAGTTCAAGTGTTGGTGCTGGACCACATAGATCACCTGATTGGGAACTGACGGCAACATCGCGCTCAATCTGCGAAAATAAACCTCGTGAAGAAACTAGCAATCCTCGGCAGCACCGGCTCCATCGGTCACAGCACCCTCTCCATCTGCGAATCCTTCCCTGATCGCTACCAGGTCATCGCCCTCGCCGCTGGCAGCAACATCGACGTAGCCTACGACCAATGCCTCCGCTGGCACCCCAAAGCCATCTCCCTCGCCACCGAAAAGTTAGCCGAAACCCTCAAGACCCGTCTGAAGACAGCAGGCATCACCAACATAGAAGTCCTCCACGGCACCGCCGGCAGCGTTCACGTCGCCACTCTGCCTGAAGTCAACTTCGTCGTCTCTGCAATCGTAGGCGTCGCAGGCCTCGAAGCCACCTACGCCGCAGTCTGCGCCGGAAAAACCATCGGCCTCGCCAACAAAGAGTGTCTCGTAGCCGCCGGTGAGCTCATCATCGCCGCAGCAAAGAAACACAACGTCGCTCTCCTGCCAATCGATTCAGAACACAACGCCGTCCATCAGTGCATGCGTGGCGGCACACCACAGGAAGTCAACCAGATCTGGCTCACCGCCTCCGGTGGTCCCTTCCGCAACACACCCCTCGCAGACTTCGACAGCATCACCCCGCAACAAGCCCTCAAGCACCCAACCTGGGTCATGGGTCAGCGCATCACCATAGACTCAGCAACGATGATGAACAAGGGTTTTGAGGTCATCGAAGCCTGCCGTCTCTTCAACCTCCCGCCAAAACAGGTCCGCGTCACCATCCACCCCCAATCCACCGTCCACTCCCTCGTCGAATTCGTCGACGGCAGCATCCTCGCCCAGATCTCCGTCACCGACATGCGCCTGCCGATCCTCTACGCCCTCGCCTACCCGGAACGCGTAAAGTCTGACCTGACCTTCGACCTCACCGCCCTCAGCCAGCTCGACTTCTCCGTCCCCGATCTGGCCCGCTTCCCTTGCCTCCGCCTCGCCTGCGAAGCTGCAGAAACGGGGGGTAAATCCTGTATCGCCCTCAACGCCGCCGACGAGATTGCCGTAGCCGCCTTCCTCGCCGGAGATATCCCTTTTCTCGGCATTCCACGTACAATAGAGGCAGTGCTACAACAAACATCCGGTCACCCCCCGGCGTCTATCTCCGAAGTGCTTGCAGCTGATCTTGCCGCGCGTGAGTCTGCGCGCGAAGTGATTGCCCGCCAATCCACCGGCGTTCGACGGTAGACAAAGAACCCCATAAGGTAACGAGGCCTTCCCCAACTTCATGTCCACAGTTATCGAGCTTCTCATCGTACTTGGCATCATGGTTCTCGTTCACGAGTTCGGCCACTTCGCCGTCGCCAAACTCTGCGGCATCCGTGTTGAGGTCTTCTCCATCGGCTTCGGCAAACGCCTCTTCGGCTTCAAACGCGGCGACACCGAATACCAGGTCGCCATCGTCCCCCTCGGCGGCTACGTCAAGATGTCCGGCGAGATGGGCTTTGACGGCAACGAGGTCAATAAAGGAAGCGTAGCTCCCACCGATCCCGGCGACTTCAACGCCCACCCTCGCTGGCAGCGCATCCTCGTCGCTCTCGCCGGCCCCATCGCAAACTTCCTCCTCGCCTTCGCCCTCATGACCGGCGTCTCCATGCTCCACAATGAAGTACAGGAGTTCCTCGACGGCCCAGCGATCACAGACTACGTCTCCCCCAACTCCCCCGCCGCCAAAACCGGCATCCAGGCCGGCGATCGCATCGTTCACTACGACACCGTGGAGAACCCCACGTGGGACGATGTAGGCAATCGCTCGCTTCTCAATCTCAACCAGACAATCGACTTCTCTTTTATCAATGACGGCAAGCGCATCAACTCCAAACTCTTCATCGCGAACAAGGGTACCCCGGACGACTTCAGCCTCGATAAGCTCGGAATTCTGCCCAAGATGCAGAACACTCCGGTCGAGGTCGCCTCGGTTCAGCCCGACATGCCTGCCGTTCGCGCCGGCCTCGAACCCGGAGACCAGATCGTCACCATCGACGGCCTTCACCTTCATTCTGTCCCTACGCTGCTCGCCTACCTCCAGAACCAGACCGGAAAGCCCGCGCACCTCAGCGTCCTGCGCCACGGCGAAATCGTTCCTCTGGAGATCACGCCACAACTGGCATTGGCAGAAGCCGGCGACGGCTCCAAGGAGTACCACCTTGGTTTTGTCACGCTTCCCCCACCTGCAAAAGTCGAACGCCTCCCTTTCGACAAGGCGGTCGTCGCCTCCTGGAAGTTCAATAAGAAGAACTCGCTCCTCATCGTCGAAGTTCTCAAGCGCCTCTTCACCCACCAGGTCTCCGTCAAGAGCCTGCAAAGCCCCATCGGCATCGGTCAGGACCTCCATCAGGCCGCGCAGTTGCCCGGTTGGATGCCGCTCATCCAGCTCATATCAGCCATCTCGCTCAACCTCGGCATCTTCAATCTCCTGCCCATTCCCATCCTCGATGGCGGCATGATCCTCTTCCTTCTCATCGAGACCATCATGCGACGCGACGTCAACCAGCAGATCAAGGAACGCATCTACCAGGTCGCCTTCGTCTGCATCCTCGCCTTCTTCGCCTTCGTTATCTTCAACGACCTCACCCGCCTCAACCTCTTCACCAAACTCAAACCCTGACCATCGCCAAAAGCGTGACAGTGATAAAAGAGATCGAACAAACGAATAAGAACAGATAAATTACAGATCGTAACTTGTCCCATCCTTCCACTCTTATCGCTTTTTTATCCTTCTTATCACCGTTACGCCGTTACACAAGTCATCGCCGCAGCTCCGCGACAATCTCCCCCACCGCCTTCCGGGCATCCTCCTCCCGATCCGGTGGAAAACTGATCGCCCCCACGCGAGCGTGTCCCCCACCGCCATACCGCTCGCAGATCGCCGCCAGATTCACCAGTTCCGAAGCCGCCTTCTTCGTCCACGGATTCGTCCCCACCGAAATCTTCGTCCGAAAACTCGACTTGCTCAACCCAACGTTGTACGTAGCCTCAGGATGCAGGTAATACGGAATAAATTTGCTGTATCCCTCCGTAGGCCGATCCGTAATATCGAATGTAATCACTCCGCCCCGTACGATAGCTCGCGAACAGATCAACTCCAGCACAGCCCAGTGCCTCTCCATCAGTGGCCCCAGCAACTCCTGCACAAACCCCTGATCCAACACCTGCTGCAAACTCATCTCCGTCAGCAGCGGGATCAGCTTCGGCACCAGCGAATGATCATCGGCGCTCTCGATTACCATCGTCAGCTTCATCGCCGGCTCAGTCATCTCCACCGCAGCCTTCGCGCTCTCATATCGCGCTCCATCCACAATGTCCGCCCACTTGATCAGCTCCAGCAGCGGAGCCGTATCGAACCCAAAGTTCACCTGCGCAATATCGGCAATCAGGCTCGTACAAGAAACGTAGTTCGGATTGAAGAACTTTCTCATCCGCTCCGATCCATCCGCCTGCCCCGCTTCAAACTTCCTCTGGTCTTCCGCTGTCAAGAACGCGCTCTGATGATGATCGAACCACCATGTCACCTTCGGTGAAGCCGAATATTTGAAGTCCACAATCGCATTCTCGCCATCGATAAAAGCGCCCTCGTCGAACAGCGCTCCAGCACGATGCACCAACCCATGAAACGAAAACTTCTCTGCCGTCTTCACACACTCGCGGTGAAATCGCATAAACATCGAAGCCGAACAAGCTCCATCGAAACATTTATCGTGATAAAAAATCCTGCATTCCAAAGCGCCACTCTCCATGTCCAGCATCTATCCGCGGATGCGAAGCTTTCAGCATAGCGCACATAGATCAATGGCCTAAGCACATTGCCCTAAGACAACGGAATCGCCTGATACTGGGTCTCTGCCAGATCCAGCTCCCGCTGCATCGTCCGCAGCACATCATCGCTGATGCGTCCTCTGTCGCGCAGCCCGATCAGCGTGCGCCGCTCCGCCTCCAGAGCTCCTTCAGCGATCCCCCGCAAGCGTGAGTACGCCGCTTCGTCCAGACCATCGACAGTCTCCTCCGCACCCGCGCTTATATGCGCCAGTTTATGGCGATACCGGTGAATCAGATCGTCATACAAATGCACAGCCGGTCCGGTGCAGGTCTTCCGTCCCTCTTCCAGATGACGAATTGCCGACTTCAGCACAATCCTCCTGGCTTCTCTCTCCTCCGGCTCCATTCCAACCACGCCGGACAATCCCAGCCTGCGAATCAGCGCAGGCAACGTAAGCCCCTGCAGCACCAGCGTCACAAAAATCACGCAGAACGCCAGGAACACAATCAGATTTCTCGCCTCAAACTCCTTCCCATTCCACAGCACCTCCGGCACCGAGATCGCCGCCGCCAACGCCAGCACTCCCCGCATTCCAGTCCACCCCACAACGAAAACCTCTCGCGGCTTCAGCTCTTCTTCATGGGTATGCCCTAGCCATCGCCTCTCTACAAACGATGCAATCTTCACCGCGGGAAACACCCAGATCATCCGCAGCAAAATCAGCACCACGCTGAACACTGCACCATAAAAGATCAACGTTCCGGTCGTATACCTTCCATTAATTCCCGCAAGCACATACGGCAGTTGCAAACCGATCAACACAAATACAAGTCCATTCAATATGAATGTCAGCGCATTCCATGCACCCGCCACCTGCAGTCGCACGGTTGCCGAAAAAAACTGCGTACTCTTCCGGCTCATATAAAGTCCGCAGGTCACCACCGCCAACACGCCCGACGCGTGCGCCCGCTCCCCCGCCAGGTAAGCCGCATAGGGAACCACCAGGCTCACCACAAGTTCCACCGGTCCATCGTCGATAAACCGTTCCAGCCAACCCACCACCACACCGATCAACAACCCAATCGCCAGCCCGCCCACAATCAGATAAACCAGCCGCACCAGTCCGCTCCCGACAGTCGGCGACTCGCCGTGAACCATGATCCCAATCCCCATCTCCAGCGCCAGCAAACCCGTCGCATCGTTCAGCAGGCTCTCGCCCTCAAGAATGTCGACGATCCTCCTCGGCAACCCAAGCGTCTTCGCAATGGAAGTCGCCGCAATCGCATCCGTCGTCGCCACCACGGCCCCCAGCAGAAATCCCGCCTTCCAATCCAGCACCGTAATAAACCGGTCTGAAACCTCCGCCACCCCCAAAACCGTAAAGCCCACCAGCCCCACTGCCAGCAGCCCGATCATCACCGCATTGCGCCGAAACTCGCGCCACGACATCGTCCAAGCCGACGCATACAGCAGCGGCGGCAAAAAAATCACAAACACAACCTGCGGGTTCAGCGGCACGCGCGGTATCCGCGGCACGAAGCTGATCGCCAATCCCGCCAGCACCAGCACAATCGGATACGGCACCTTCAGCCGCCGCGCCATCGCCGCGAACCCTGCCACCAGCACCAGGAGCAGCAGGATCACCGTCTCAACTGCATGCAAGCTCTCGCCCGAACCCATCGCCCAACCTCCAGCCAACTCCAGTAAACCAAACTAAATCCCAATCGGCCTCATCGTCATCTCAAACGCTACACATCCCCCACCATTTACACTTGCGATCAAGCTATGAGTCTTCCCCGCCTCACCAACTCCAGCGCAGTTGCGGACGAACCCCTCACCCCCGAACAATCCGCGTTCCAGGCGCGCCGTCGTCGCATCGGTATCTCACTGACTATCGTGGTCATCCTGCTCGCCGCCATAGGATTCGTCATCGCGCGCCACTGGCTCCGCCAGACCATGAGCGACTCCCTCCCTCAACTCGACGGCTCCATCACGCTCCTCGGCCTCTCCGCGCCCGTCACCATCCAGCGCGACAACCACGGCGTCCCCCACATCCGCGCTGCCTCGCTCGATGATCTCCTCATCGCTCAGGGCTTCGTCACCGCGCAAGACCGCCTCTGGCAGATGGATACTCTCCGCCACCACGCCGCCGGCACACTCGCCGAGATCTTTGGCCCCGCACTTCTCCCCCACGATCGACTCCAGCGCACGCTCCAGCTCCGCGTCGCAGCCGACCGTGC
>JBDTEQ010000028.1:0-29127 GCA_039922475.1 Edaphobacter sp. | reverse complement strand
GACGGAGATCAGATCGTGAGGCCGCATAGCGCGCACGTCGGTGACCATCCGCGTGAACCGTCCGCTATCGGTCCAGATAGAGCCTGGCGCTGCCTGAATGGTAGAGTTGTCGGCCCGCACTCGCTCCAGATACGAGGCCAGGGAAGCAGCCGCAACATTGGGTTTCGGCTCAATAAGTTTATGGACAGTCTTCGTTTGCGCTGATGCCGAAGCGAGCGCGAACAGCATGAGCAAAATCCCGGTAACACCCAGTGCGCAACCTTCCGCACCCTTATTCCACGTTGACGGCCGCCGAACCTCCGCAGCCCTACCGTGTTCATGATCGTAAGCCGGCCAATTGGAAGGCCGAGCTGCGCAAAAGTTTATCACCGTTGTATCTCCACGTTCGAAGGTCCTCGGACAATGCCGGCGAGTTCTTGCGGTGCGGACTGGTCGTCTGTACCCCTATGCACCAGACGCACGCGTATGGTTTTACCTACATCGCCATTCTCTTCGGCCACTCCGGCCGCTTCGATTCGCAGAAGATCTTCCTGCTTCCATAGCAGAATGGTCTCCCCCGCTCGAACGACGGGAACAGTTCTGGCGTAAGCAATCGCCGATCGCTCAGATTTTTGAGGCACTCGCAGCAACTCCGATGCGCTCACTCGAAGCGCGAATGCAGGCCAGTCCGGATGTTCGCAAGTGGCAATCACTGCCCAGCGCTGTCCAAGCACAGGATCCGATTGGATCTCCGTTACTCGATAGCCGCTGTCTCTAGGCGTCGTAGAAGATCGAGAGCTCTTTGCGAGGGCCTCGACTGCAAGATGCGGAGTACTATAGCAAATCGACTGGGCCGAACCGTCCGCAAGCATCGACTGAAGCGCAAGCAAACAGACAACTCCAGTCCTGACGTATTGAAGAGAAGAAAACATAGATTCCTATCGAACCAGACCATTGATCTGTGAATACATATCGTCGGCTACGTGGATCACCTTGGAGTTGCTCTCATAGGCTCGCTGCGCAAGAATCATCTGCACAAACTCGGCGACGACATCCACGTTTGAATTCTCCAGATAGCCTTGTTGGAGAGTGCCCATGCCGGTTGACCCACCCGGAGCGTCGGTGATCGGATTGCCTGAAGAGTCGGTCTGGGTCAGCAGATTGCCGCCGATGGAACTCAGGCCTCCTGGGTTTGCGAAAGTGGCAAGCTGGATTGTCCCCAGTTGCGAACTGTTCGACTGCCCCGGCACAGTAGCCGAGACCACTCCATACGACGAGATCGTGATGTTCGTTGCATTCGACGGAATACTGATTGCCGGCAGCACCGTGTCTCCATTCGAGGTCACCAGGGTTCCCTGGGTATTCGGATGAAAGTTGCCTGCTCTGGTATAAGCGATAGTTCCGTCAGGACGCGAGACCTGGAAAAAACCAGCGCCTTGAATCGCCAGATCGAGCCGGCCATTCGTCTGGTTGAAGTCTCCCTGCGTCATGATCACTTCGCTCGCCGCCGATTTGGTTCCCAGCCCGACCTGCAGCCCCGCAGACAAAGTCTGTTGCGTCTGCGCCGAGCCAGGCGTGATCAGGTTCTGATAGATCATGTCCTCGAACTGGATCTGGCGCTGGTGAAAGCCTGTCGTTGCTGAGTTCGCCAGGTTGTTCGCGATCGTGTCCAGATTTGTCTGCTGGGCACTCATTCCGCTTGCTGCTGTGTATAAAGCTCGAATCATTACAAACTCCTCTTTCTACTGAAGTGCGCGGTGTTCAAACCGCGTCAAACTCTGGGAAGATCCTCGGACGCGGTCTTGTCAAAGTCGTTGTTGAAGACGCTGAGGGCCTTTTGCATCATCTCTGCCTGACGCTGGACCAGCACCAGTTGCATCGTTCCGTGAATGGTGTCCTCATTCGCTCCTTCCACGGAGCCTTGCTCGATGGAGGCATTTGCCGCAACCGGCTTCGCTCCATTTGCGGTGAAGCGATTGGCTCCCTCCGCGGTCAAAACTGATTTGTCCTTGAAGTCGAAGACCCCCACTCTGCCGACGATCACACTACCGCTACCGGTGGAGACGGAGATGCTGCCGTCGGGCGATACATAGATCGTGCCAGTGGGAATCGTGATTGGCTTCTGGTTGGAGTCGAGGATCGGTTCGCCCTGTGCAGTCTGAAGGACCCCGGTCGGAGAGCGAGAGAAGGCGCCATCGCGCGTGTAGCGGATGCCATTCGATGTCTGCATGGCAAAGAAGCCCTGGCCCTCAAGAGCCAGATCGAGAGGATTACCCGTGGCCTTGATCTCACCTTGTCCAAGGTCGAGGCGGTTTCCTCCGAGGACGCCGAAGCCATTAACGGACTGTCCTACCTGCGACGCCGTGTCGGGGTCCTGATCGACGTTTCCGGCGAGAACCCCGCTGAAGTAGTCGCGGTGTGCGCGAAAGCCGGCTGTTCCTGCGTTGGCAAGATTGTTGGCCGCGGTGTCGAGCGCCTGCGTTCTTGCCAGAAGACCTGTATATGCGGCGTAGAGTCCACTATCCATGCCACAGGCTTATGCACTCCGATGGCCGAACTTCGCGCAACGTGAGTTAGAAGATGCTAAGACGCGCCTGCTCAAGATTGCCAAACCGATGCCGATAGTGACTTCAGGCAAGATGCAGATAGAGTTGAGGAGGGTTGGTTGCGAGCTCTGATTGTTGACGATTCGGCGGTGATGCGGAAAGTAATCGAACGGGCGCTCCGGCAGGCCGGTTTGGAATTGACCGAGGTGCTGCAAGCCTCGAATGGCGAGGAGGCATTGCAGACTCTTCGCGAGAACCAGGGCTCTGCCAATCCCCTGGCATTGATCTTGAGCGACATTAATATGCCGGTGATGGATGGGTTGCAGTTTCTGGAGAACAGGCGGAAGGAGAACCTCGCGAATGATGTTCCGGTCGTGATGATTACGACTGAGGGCAATGAAGGGTCCGTGCTGCGAGCGATCGCCGCAGGCGCTCAGGGTTATATCTGCAAGCCGTTCACCTCGGAACAGGTCAAGGCGCGTGTGCTGCCATTGTTGCGGGCGGCGTAGGTTGCCTCGCAGATTGCTCAAATTCAAAAACGTAAACAGGAAGAGGACAAGCGTGACCAAGGTGCAGGATGAAGCAATGAGCCGGCTCGACTCAGCCGTCTCGGAGGTGTTCGAGATGATGCTGGAGCGAAGCTGCCATCCGATGGAGGGCGAGGTCGATACGATCGAAAGCAGGATCGTGGCGAGGATTCAATTTGCGGGCGCTGTCGATGGCGAGTGTCTGTTGTATGCAAGCCAGACGACTGCATCGGTTACGGCGGAAGCTTTGCTCGGAACTCCCTCGGAACCTCACGATCCGATGGTGGACGACGCGATCGGAGAGCTTTGCAATATGATCGCCGGAGGATGGAAGAGTAAGCACACGTCTCCTGGCTCCAACTGCACCATCTCGATCCCGGCGGTTACGCGGCAGGGACTTGAGGGCTATCAGCCGCAGTTTGGAACCAAGTTCAGCCGGAACTATTCCTTTCAGGGCAACGTGTTCGGGGTGGTCCTGGCTTTCTAATGGCCTGTTTAAACTTGAAAGAAGCTGTCATCTCGACCGAGGTCGCGCAGTCTTATCGCGCGGCACAGTGGAGAGATCCCCGCATTTCGCTTTTGTCTTTGCTTGTTATTCACGTCGCAAGAGCCACAAACCCATAGTTGTTAAACAGGTTCTTCCCTCTTCTCCGGGGCTGCTCGGTGTCTCTGGTTGGTCAGAACACACTCGGAGAAGTGGTTTGCCTGTCACAAATTACTTCCCACTCAAATTATTTACATTTTCCACAGAAATCTTTAAAGAAAGTGGCGTATTTTTAGCTCTCGAAAATCGTCCGTCAATTCACCACGTTTCACCACCCGATTCACCACAACTTCACCATCGGAAACCATCCAAAAAACACACCCACTTTCAAAACACCCTTCAAAAACTCCCGTAAAACAGCGAAACCCCGAAGAGAAATGCTCTCTTCGGGGTCTCACATTTTTTTCTGTAAAAAAGCAGCTTAGTACATGCCGTCCATACCGCCGCCATGCTGATGTCCGCCGCCGCCCGCTTCCTTCTTCTCGGGAATGTCGGAGATCATCGCTTCCGTGGTCAGCATCAATCCAGCGATCGAAGCCGCATTCTGCAACGCAGTCCGCGTAACCTTCGTAGGATCAATCACTCCGGCCTTCACCAGGTCCTCGTAGGCGCCAGTTCCGGCGTTGTAGCCGAAGTTGGGCTCCTTCGATTCATGGATCTTGCCGATTACAACCGCACCCTCTTCGCCGGCGTTCGAGACGATCATCCGCAACGGCTCTTCAATCGCGCGGCGAATGATCGAGGCGCCGATCTTCTCATCGCCCTCAAGGCTCTTGATCACCGCATCAACCGCAGAGGTGCAACGAACCAGAGCAACACCGCCGCCTGGGACGATACCTTCCTCAACAGCAGCGCGAGTTGCATGCATCGCATCCTCAACACGAGCCTTCTTCTCCTTCATCTCGGTCTCGGTCGCCGCGCCAACCTTGATCACTGCAACGCCGCCAACCAGCTTGGCCAGACGCTCCTGCAGCTTCTCACGGTCGTAGTCGGACGTGGTCTTGTCGATCTGTGCGCGAATCTCCTTCACGCGTCCTTCGACATCGCCATGCTTGCCGCCGCCATCGACGAGGGTCGTGTTGTCCTTGTCGATCGTTACTCGCTTGGCAGTGCCGAGGTCCTCGATCTTGACGCCCTCAAGCTTGATGCCGAGGTCTTCGGTGATCGCCTTGCCGCCGGTCAGAATCGCGATGTCCTGCAGCATCGCCTTGCGACGATCGCCGAAACCGGGAGCCTTTACTGCCGCAACATTCAACGTGCCGCGCAGCTTGTTGACCACCAGAGTCGCGAGCGCCTCACCATCCACATCCTCAGCAATGATGACGAGCGGCTTTGCCGTCCGTGCAATCTGCTCGAGCAAGGGAAGCAGGTCCTTCATCGAAGAGATCTTCTTCTCGTAGATCAGGATGTAGGGATTCTCAAGAGCAACTTCCATCCGCTCGGCATCCGTCACGAAGTAAGGCGACAGATAGCCGCGATCGAACTGCATACCCTCGACCACATCCAGCTGCGTCTCCATCGTGCGCGACTCTTCAACGGTGATAACGCCGTCCTTGCCAACCTTCTTCATCGCTTCGGCAATGATCACGCCGATCTGCGAATCCGAGTTTGCAGAGATCGTTCCGACCTGAGCAATCATGTCGCCCGAAACCGGCTTCGACAACTTGCTCAGCGCGCCGCCAACGGGAACGCCATTCTCATCGCGCTTTCCGATGATCGCCTCCACGGCCTTATCGATGCCGCGCTTGAGCGCCATCGGGTTCGCACCGGCGGCAACCGTCTTTACACCCTCGCGATAGATCGCCTGAGCAAGAACTGTCGCGGTGGTGGTACCGTCGCCGGCTACATCCGAGGTCTTCGACGCAACCTCGCGCACCATCTGCGCGCCCATGTTTTCCAGCGAGTTCGAAAGCTCGATCTCCTTGGCAACTGTCACGCCGTCCTTGGTGATCGTCGGCGAACCGAACTTCTTCTCAATAACGACGTTGCGACCCTTCGGTCCGAGCGTCACCTTCACAGCGTCGGCCAGAATATTTACGCCGCGCAGAATTGCCTGACGCGAATCTTCTCCATGCAGAATCTGTTTTGCCATTGTGTTGCTCCTGTTTCTCGGTTCATCAACCGATCAAATTTGTTTGAGTGAGGCGCCCGAAGCGCCGATTATGCGGCGAAGCCGCGGTATACGGCACGAAGTGCCTACTTCTTGAGGACGCCGAGAACTTCTTCTTCGCGCATGATCAGCAGCTCTTCGCCGTCCAGCTTGATCTCGGTTCCCGAGTACTTGCCGAAAAGAATGCTGTCGCCGGCTTTCACGTCGAGAGGAAATACCTTGCCTTCGTCGTTCGACTTGCCCTTGCCGACCGAGATCACCTCACCCTGCTGCGGCTTCTCTTTTGCCGAATCCGGGATGATGATCCCGCCTTGGATGCTCTCGCCCTCTTCAATGCGCCGGACCAGAATCCGGTCGTGCAGCGGTGTAAACGATGTCTTCGCCATTGCTTTGCATCTCCTTGTTTCGATTACTCTTGCGAGTGTGTGGCGAACGGGGTTTCCGTCCGCGTTACATTGCGCGACCAGTTCCGGCAAACTGCACCTGAACCTGCCACGAGGAAATTCAGGGGATAGTGCCTGCCCCGCGATCCAGGAGGCCATGAGTTCACCGTTCACAGCCGGTTAGCACTCAAGCCTTCCGATTGCTAACGATAGCCAGCTTGGCTCAATAAGTCAAATCGATGCTCTGAAATCTGAGTGAAACTCACGCAGGAATGCTCGAGGGCGTAATCCCGCCAACGCACCGGAGCCCCACGAAAAAGCTGCAGAAAGTCGTAGAATGGTTCCATGCAGCTAAGACGCGCCCAACTATCTGTCGTTCTCTTTGCCTTGACAATGATCTTCTGTCTTTCGGCAGTAGCCCAGGACGCTCCCGCGAGACGGGGCCGCAAATACAAGGCACCCCCGGCTACCTCCCACATCGAAGTCACCGTGCTGAAGAAGTTCAATGGCAAGCCCATCATGAACGCCGCTGTCGTCTTCGACGCAACCCTGGATGGTAAGGATCAGGGCAACCTGGAGGTCAAGACCGACCCCGATGGCAAAGCGGCAATCGACGTTATTCCCACCGGAAGTACGGTCCGCGTTCAGGTGATTGCCACGGGTTTTGCAACCTTCGCCGACAATTATGTCGTTGACGGCCCAACTAGGCAGATCGAAATATCAATGCTTCGGCCCCAGGAGCAACTCTCCTCCTACCAGGACAACCAAGGAAAGGCCGCCATAAGAAAGCCCGGCGTACAGGAGCCCATTCGGCCGACAACTCCAGCAACGAAGCCCGCACCTCCGGCAACTCCGACCCCGCAGCAGTAAAACACGCGCATTCCCGCAATTCGATCCGGCAATTCGATTCTATGGACAAGCTGCTAAAGGGAAAGACCGTGCTCGTTACCGGAGCGGCCAGGCGTATCGGTCGCACCATCGCTCTTGCGCTCGCCGAACGTGGCGCAAGCGTAGCGATCAGCTACCTCACATCGCAGCCTGAAGCGGAGAACACAGTGCATGCATTGGCTGCTCATGATGTCGACGCGTTGGCGGTACGCTGCGATCTCCGTGACCCCGAGAGCATTCAGCAGACAATGTCCTCGGTCATTGAAGAGTTCGGCCAACTCGATCTACTTGTCAACAACGCCGGGATCTACGAGTCGGAGCCTCTCGAAGACATCTCGGTCGAACAATGGGATGCGATGTTCGCTACCAACACCCGCGCACCTTTCCTGATGGCCAAAGCCGCTCACCCGCACCTTAAAGCCACGAAAGGACGCATCCTCAACATCGGTTCGCTCGGCGGCTTGCATCCCTGGGCCACCCACGCTCACTACTGTACCTCCAAAGCCGCCCTGCACATGCTCTCCAAGACCATGGCAAAGGCCTGGGCTCCCGAGATCAGCGTCAACTGCATCGCTCCAGGAATGATCGTCCAGGGCGAGGCAGAAGAGGCAGGCGAGGCATACGAGCACTTTGCCCACAAAACCCCCATGCAACGCAACGGCACCGCACAGGATGTCGCCGCGGCAGCAATCTTCTTCGCCACCGCGCCCCACTTCATCACTGGTCAACTGCTCGCCGTCGATGGTGGCCTCGGCCTTTAGTTCTCGAAGAGATTACCGCCCTGTCAACCTCTGCCACCAGCTCTTTTCCTTCAAATCGTCATATAGATTGAGCGGCTCGATTTGCGGTTGCAGCGGCTTCCCCATGAACGCTGCCAGCGGATTCGAAATGCATAGAAGTCGCGCATAATCGGGTCCATACTTCTCTGCCACCAGTTCGAATGCAGCACGCATCTGTGGTGGTCGCGAGGTTGTATTGTGCGCATCGGTCGCAAGAAAATGTACCCAGCGATTTGCCAGCAGATCATGCGCCATGCGTTCAGCATGACGCCCCATCCGTCCTACGACCGATCCGGCAGTCACCTGAATCAGCACACCACCGCGTAGCCAGTCGATCAACCGTAGCTGATCGGCCTGCAGCGTCGGATTGCGCTCCGGATGCGTCAGAATGGGTGTCAGCCCCGCAAGTTGTAACTGGTAAAAGATCTCCGTCAACCCACGCGAAACCCCATAGTCCGGAATCTCTACCAGCAGATACCCTAGCCCATTGATACTGAACTTCTCCGGGTCGAGCTTTGCTTCCTGAATATTCTCGTAAGACATATGGAAGTCGCAGCCGCGCCCCAGCTTGATTGCGATTCCTTCGCGATCAAGGAGACCCTGCAACTGGCTGATCTTCTCTGCGATTACCCGAGGCTCGTAGGCATAGGAACTATTTGCATGAGGCGAACATACGATATGCGAGATCCCGTCCGCAGCCGCAAGTCTCGCCATGGCGACAGAGTTTTCAACGCTGGTCGCACCATCGTCCATGCCCCACAGAAGGTGATGGTGAATATCGATCATTGCTAGTCAGGGTATCACCGAGCTTGACCCGGTTGCTGCCTCTACCGCGCCGCGGTCGCCAGCGACTTCGCCATTGCCTGAAACAGCAGTAGTCCGTCCGCCGATCCCAGCAGTGTCTCGCTGGATCGGTCAGGATGTGGCATCATTCCCAGCACATTGCGCCCTTCACTCAGCACTCCGGCAATATTCTCAAGCGATCCGTTCGGGTTTGCTTCTGCCATCACTAAGCCTTCGCGTGTTGCATAGCGAAATGCAATCCGATCCTCTGCCTTCAGAGTTGTCAGCGTCTCCGCATCGCAAAAGTAGTTGCCTTCCATATGCCCAATCGGCATCTGCAGCACCTGACCTTTAGCAAGACCATCGGTAAAAGGAGAATCCGCCGTCTCCGTGCGCAAAAACGTCTGTTTGCAGATGTAGTGCTGGCTCGCATTGCGCATCAACGCACCAGGCAGCAACCCTGCCTCGCATAAAATCTGAAATCCATTGCAGATCCCCAGAACCAATCCGCCACCTCTGGCGAACTTCACCACGGAATGCATCACCGGAGCAAACTTCGCTATCGCACCTGTTCTCAGGTAATCGCCATAAGCAAATCCACCTGGGACGAGAATGGCATCGCACCCTTGGAGGTCTTCCGATGCATGCCATAGATACGTCACAGGTTGTTGTGCGATCGCGTCGACGACATGATGGGTGTCATGGTCGCAGTTGGACCCCGGAAAGACCAGAACTCCAAATTTCATAAATTAAGAATAACATTCACAATCTGTTAAACCGGCGCGTAAATCGCGAACCCTCGCGGCGGAGCAGGGAACTCGGATTTACCTTCATCATCCGTCGTGCGTTCATCCGGATGCGCCGTATCATGCCCATCCCATGCGATCGGTGCGAACTTCTGATTCGTCCATTTGGTCTTCACCGATGTGCCAGACCACTTATCCCCAAGGTTGTTGAGCACATAAATAAGCCCAGGTTGATCCTGGCTGTCATCCTTGTATCCCACTCGTTGCATGATGTACAGATCGGGATCAGCGTGCAATATCTGCGAACCCCCTCCGGCGTATTGGTGATGCGCTCCAATCAGCGCGTCGATTCCATTAGCTGTTCCGGGTCGCGCCAGTCCGTTGTTGTAGTAGTCGTACCAGAAGATGCTCGGATACCCCTCATGCACCATGATGAACGAGTAGGCCATCATCTTATCGTTCACAATCGCGTTATCGCCCATATCGTGATTGTCGACAAACGTGGCGACGTGTAGAGGACGTTTCATCACGACAGTTCCACCATCGGTCAAGTTGCGCAGGTCATAGTTTGGCGTATCGCAGACATCCTTCAACTTGTATCTCAAGGGAAAGTCGAACGCAGCGATCTGTTTGTCGGTCACTTTATTCACCCGATCGAGCCAGTGATCGATATCTTCAGCTCCGGACCAGTATTCCCCGACGATATACGGAGTGAAATCCTTGCCGCCCTTAACATAGCGGTATTTACTAAGCAGGCCAATCATCCAGGCGCCAAATCCCTTGACGAAATCGAAGCGGAAGCCATCGAACCCGAGCTCCTCGATGATCATCCGCGCATACTCGAACATCGCCGTATAGACGACTGGATTACGATGACACAGGTGCGGAAAGCCGGCAAAGTTTTCCTCATTGGGCATCATCACCTGTTCATAGCGGCTGGGATGGAAGCAGTTCCAATCGCGCGGAAACCGTCCGCTCTTGGGACTGAACTTTGTCCACCGTTTCTGTCCATCCAGAGGATTCACCTCTTCTTCGTCAGCGCCAGAGTTGTGGTTGATTACCATGTCGGCATACAGGCCTATGCCATGCTTATGCGCCTTCGCGATCAACGCCTCCAACTCGGCCCGGTTGCCATATAGAGTCTTCGTTCCGCCCTTCTGATCACAATCGCCCAGATCGAAGTAATCGTATGGGTCATATCCCATCGAAGTATTGCTTGACGCCTTCGAAATCGGAGGAAGCCACAATGCGTTGATACCGGCCTTGCTCAAGTCCTCCACTTTTTCAGCAATGAAGTTCCACCAGTTGTGCTCCTGTTTGTCTTTCTGCGGTGAATCCCAGTAAAACGCCTGCATCATCACTGCCATCTCAATCACTCTCCATTCATGCCTCGTGCCTGAAATGCACCCATCTGGCAAAACGAGTCATAGCATCGCAACCGAAGACTTTGCGATATAGTTCTCTTCCAGCAGGTCTGATGCGGCACAGGACAGTCAGGTTGGTATGAACATCAGAAACAGCAATGCGACCACACATCTCAAGACAGCCGGCAGCGCACTCGCAGCCTGGTGGCGAGCCGCCACTCTCGACGCTCTCATCGTTGGCGTTCTCTGGCTTGTCGGCCTCGAACTCATCCATGTCCCGTGGGCTCCTTTCTGGGCAGTCCTCGGGGGGCTGCTACAGATCATCCCCACCTTCGGAAGCATGATCGCTCTTATCGGTCCGGTCGTCGCTGTAGCCGTCACCGGACACGACGAATGGCGTCTCGGCCTCGTACTCGGCCTTTACGGTCTGATCGTCATTCTCGAAGGTCTCGTCATCGCCCCCTACGTTCTCCACCGCACCACAAAAGTCCCATGGTGGGCCGCATTCTTCGGCCCCATCGTGCTCGGCATCATCATTCCATTCTGGGGGGTTCTACTCGCCCCGCCGCTGCTCGCGGTCTTCTTCGCATTCTACAAACCTGCGCTACCAAAGACTCCCTAGTGCTTCACCCAAGCTTGTACCGCATCTCCGCCACTCGATAGAGTGGCCTCCACACCAGCCGGTTGATTGTCACCACCATGATTGCCATCACAATAGTTGCCAGAAGCAATATCTGGAACTGTCCGCTATCGGTCGCTGCACTGATCACCGCCCCCAGCCCCACTGTCTGAAGTGTTTGATTCTTCAATCGGAAGTACTCCGCGATAATGCTGGCATTCCATGCTCCGCCCGAAGCCGTCACCATGCCTGTAATCAAAAACGGAAAAATCCCAGGCAGGATCACCGTCTTCCACTTCTGAATCGCAGTGAAGTGAAACAGTGTAGCGACCTCTTTCAGGTCCGAGGGAATCGCCATCGCTCCGGCGATCACGTTGAACAGGATGTACCACTGCGTTCCCAATAACATCAATGCAATCGCACCAATCCCCATCCCGCCTCCCAGCCGAATAAGGGCAAGCAAAATAACAGGGAAGAGAGCGGTAGCGGGAACCGAAGCCGCAATCTGGGCAAGCGGTTGAGCGATGCGCGCCAGCCGCGGATTGAAACCAATCGCAACCCCTACCGGAATCGTCCATGCGGCAGACAGTATAAGCGACAAATTCACCCGCAAAAATGTTGCGAGCGCGCCTTTCATAATCTCAGCGAACTGCGATCCGTGTACCTCCCGCAGAAGGCCCAGCGCCTGCCACGCGGCATAGATCACAGCCGCCGCTGCAACCGTAAGAGCGGCATATCGCAGCCACGTAGAAGCTCTTCCACGAATCCTTGCTTGATCTCTATCTACGTCGGAAATTGCCGCCGGATCCTTGGGTTCCTTCGCCAACCGCAGGTACATTTTTTCACTCAGGGGCACTAACGTATGTTGACGCAGCGTCTGCAGGCCGCGCGAATGTTGCAGCAGATGAAGCAGCGGCGACCTCACACGCGTGCCGCTTTCCACCTGCTCAAATTTGAACTTGTCGCTCCATGCAATGACCGGCCGCCAGATCAACTGATCGGTCGCAACGATAATGGCAATCATCGTCACCAGGCCCCATGCCATTGCAGTTTTGTTGTCCGTACTCGCGGCTGTCTGTAGATAAGATCCAAGTCCCGGCAACCGAAAATCTCGAGTCCCCAGCACGAACATCTCGCACGCCATCAGAAAGAACCATCCGCCCGCCACCGACACCATCGAATTCCATACCAACCCGATCGCAGAATAAGGAAGCTCCAGTTGAATCAGTTTCTGCAGCCTCGAAAATTTGTAGATACTGGCGGCCTCGGATAGCTCACGCGGAATACTCTTGATCGACGAGTAAAAGCTGAAGGCCATATTCCACACCTGGCCAGTGAAGATCAGCACAATTGCGCCCATCTCTACGCCAATCTGTCGCGTAGGAAACAGTGCCACCATCGCCAGCATGACCCCTGGTAAAAAACTGAGCACCGGAATGGACTGCAGAATGTCCAGAGCCGCAATCATCAGCGCTTCAATCCGCTTGTTGTAAGCGGCAACATATCCGTAGCCTATCGCAAAGATCAGGCTCAGCAGATACGCCAGCCCAATTCGTACAACTGAATAAAACGCATACAACGGCAGCGCACGCGGGCTCTGCGAGATCACGATCGCCGGTTCAAAGTGCCCAAACCAGGACCGTGCAATGACGACCACACCATAAAAACAGGCGAGTCCAAGGCCGGCGACCGACATATCCAGAACAAATGGCCAACTGCGCTGCAACACCTGCGAGCGTGCAAGCGTCTCTCGTCCGGGAATGTTACTGAAACTATTGGGAAACCGGATCACGCGTCGATCTCCGTAGTTGTCGAACCATCAGTCTCAGGATGCTTCTCCGATTGGATAAACCGCCGCCGCGACGCATCGAAGTCGAACAACTCTGCATACCGGCCCCAGTTGATCGCCGTCTCCAACTGTCGCAGAGTCTCGTCTTCGCTGAACTGCTCATCCAGCACATCGTGAAAAAACTCCTCCGGCACGCTGCGGTCGCTCTTGGACTCTATCGCGCGAACGATCTGGCGAAGCAGCAGCACATGTTCCATCGCCGCGCTTCGAAACAACTCTTTCTGCCGCAGAATCTCCGAGTTGGCATACTCTGCCCCCGTCGGCGTAATCTCCGCATCGCCCTCGGTCACCTTCAAAAATCCCAGCAACTGGGCCGCATCGACGATCGGCAGCAGGTCATCGATCTCGAAAGCCAGATCATCCGCCAGTCGGTAAATATCGTCTTTGCCGTTATGATCCAGCACCAGTTCAAGGAGTCCCGCAATGCCGCCTGGCCGTGCATGGGGCAGCATCTGGTAGTGCATCTGCCGTTGATCGCGAACCTGCTTGCCGGTCGCTGTCTGCGGCAGTGCCGGCGGCTGCGCATCCGGTTGCGTCAGAACCTTGTAGATGTAGTCCACCAGTTGCGTAAACGCGGTCGTCTTTCTATCCCGTGGATGCGGAAGCGACACCCGGAAATCCGTTCGCACATGGCCCGGATTGCGACCCAGAACGATGATACGATCCGCCAGTAAAACCGCCTCTTCAATGTTGTGCGTGACAAGAAAAATCGCTTGTGTCGGAATCGTCTTGTTCTGCCACAACTCCAGCAGTTCGCTGCGCAAATTCTCCGCTGTCAGAACATCGAGAGCAGAGAACGGTTCGTCCATGAACAGAACTTCTGGCTCAACAACCAGCGCCCGTGCGAATCCGACGCGTTGCCGCATTCCCCCGGATAACTCCTTCGGATATGCCGCCTGAAATCCATCAAGGCCTACCGTGTCGAGAATCTTCAGGCTGCGTCTACGCCTCTCCGTCGCCTCCATGCCCCGCGCTTTCAACGGTGCTTCAACATTTTCGAGAACCGTAAGCCATGGAAACAGCGCGAAGCTCTGAAAAACAATCGATACATTGACATTGGCAGTTGCAATCGGCTGTTCATGCCAGTAAACTTCGCCTGCGGAAGGTGCCGACAACCCTGTCAGCATTCGAAGCAGCGTCGATTTACCCGAGCCGGACGGTCCCAGTAGCGCCACGATCTCCCCTGCCGTAATAGACAGGTCGGTCGGCGAGATCACTTGAATGCGGTTCTCGCTCGGCTGCGCATAGTATTTCTCGACACGTTCGGCGCGTATGATGGCTGGCTGCATAAGCTTTTCTGTAGTACAGTATGCGTTCTCTATCAATTGTGGTGGTTTGTGTGTCAATCGGTTCTTCGCCCAGCGTATCATTATTGTGTGGGCCTTGAGACAATCGGGCATCTGCGAACGTCACTTTAAAACGAACTATCTTGGGGACAATCAGCATGGCAGATCCAGCAATCGCGTCTACACCGAAACCCAGGGTTCTCGTCGCTGATGATGAACAGGTCATCGCCAACACCCTGGCAATCATCTTGAATCAGGCAGGCTTTGAAGCGCACGCGGTATTCAGCGGTGAAAAGGCTGTCGAGGCGCTTGAGAGCTTCCAGCCCGATATGCTCATCAGCGACGTCATCATGACCGGGATGACGGGCATCGAAGCCGCAATTATTGCCCGCAGTAAACTGCCAAAGTGCAAAATCCTTCTCTTTTCGGGCCAGGCTGCCACTGCTGACCTGCTCGAAAAGGCTCGTACCCAGGGCCATGAGTTCGAAATCCTCGCCAAGCCGGTCCATCCCACAGATCTCCTGGCAAAGTTACGCGGTTAGTGCGTTCTTCATTCGTAAGTTATCGTCGACTACGTCAATGCCCGGCTACGGAGCCGACATCGAACTGTCGTCTCTCCTTCACCTTTACCGCCGGCACTCCGGCATACACCGTCCACGCATCCAGACTTCGCGTCGCTACCGATCCCAGTCCGAGCACTGCGCCATCGCCCATATTCACTCCGGGCGCAACCGAGGCGCGCGCGCACACCCATGCATATGCGCCGATGTTCATCGCATAGGCAATCAGCGGGAATGCTGGATCGTCATAATCGTGTGTCGCTCCGCAGATATATGCGTCCTGCGACAGGATTGCGTGCGATCCCAGCATCACCGGTGCAGGGTTATAGATCTCAACGCCATCCCCTGCAGTCACCTGGTCGGCACAGGTCAGGTTCCACGGAGCCCACACCTTCGATCGAGGATAGAAGTGACAGTTCGCTCCCATCGTCGCGCCAAACAGGCCGAGAAGAAACGATCTCCAGGAATGTAACGGTCTCGGCGAAGTTCTATAGAGAAGCGCCCAGCAGATATTCCATCGCAGCCGCCTCAGACGATCGCGGAGCGAAAATGCAGGTCGAAGATATGGATCCGCTGCAGTCTCAGCCGATATATGCTCTGCCGCGTTGTAGTGAATCTGCTTTGGCATGGAACTCCACACTTATTCTGGATTGACTACCGCAGGTGTCGAGATTGTCGCGGCTCCAAACAACCTGATAATAGCCTTTGCATTCTCTCGCATATCGTATCGACGATGGAAACATTCGTATGCAAGCTTAGCCATGTGTTGCCGTTCTTCGATGGTCATCCCGATCCACCGCTGCAGAAGCCGAAGCGTCCCCTCCGCTGTATCCAGCTCCATCAACCCGGCACCATCCTCTGCGATCTCTTCTGCGATATTCACTTTATCCGCGAGCAATACGGGTTTACCGCATCCCAGAGCCTCTGCCACTGCAATCCCAAAGTTTTCCTGGTGTGAGGGCAGGATGAAAGCCTCTGATCCGAAGAAGGCTCCCCACTTTGCATCGCCAAGGATCAGGCCAGGCCAGAAGACGCGATCGGCAATCCCTGCCTCGGCTGCCGCTGCCTTCAACTTGGCGCTCCACAACTGTTGATCCGGCCCAGCCATCACCAGATAAAGATCGGGATCGTCTCCAGCGACCTTTGCGAAGGCGTCAATCAGAAGGTCGCATCCTTTCTTGCGATGGATGCGCCCGAGAAAAAGGAGATACCGCTTGCCCTTCGCGCCTGGACATTTCTCAAAGAAGGCCTGTTTCTGCACCTCGGGATTACCCGATGGACCGCTCGCCCCATAGGGTACGACATACGCGTTCCACCGATGCATCCAGAAACTCTCCTCCGCAAGCCGCTTCTCCGCCTTCGAAGTAAACAGGACACGATAGGCGCCTCGCAGAATCCAGTACTCAGCCGGAACCCAGTAAAGCCATTTTTTAATATGTTTCAACGGAAATGCATGCTTGAAGTATGGATCCAGCATGCCGTGCGTAAAAACAACATACGGTGTATTTCCCGACAGCGTGCGCCACGCCGCGTAGCCACAATACTGCCAAAGCCCGTTCACCACCACGCCATCAAAGCGGTGTCGATTATCTCGCAGCCATGGCAGCAATTTGGAGTTAAAACCGTATTTAGTTTTCGTCGGTCCCAGGGCATGGACGGGAAATCCGATATCGCTAAGGAAGTGCGACGACGGATCGTCCAGTGTGACCACTTCGCCCGTATAGCCGATCGGACCATAACTGAGCAACACTCTAACGGACTCTGTGGGGCCGCCCGCCGCTGGGTCCAGCGTTCCGATAATGTGAAGAATCCGCATCCGCTTTTCTTGATCTATCCCCAGAATATCAGCAGAACTATAGTCGATTCGGTATCGAAGTCGTGCCGTCACTCTGCATTTATCTTCCGTGTAATCTCTGCAATTGCTCGCCTCAGGCCCCGAACATCTTCCTCGAAGTCCCAGGTGCGGATCTTCGCCAGGCCGCGCTGCCCCATCGCCACTGCCGTCTCTGGCGTTGCGAGCACCCTCTGCAAAGCCTCTGTCAATGCGCCCACATCTCCGGCCCGGAATACACACCCTTCGATGCCATCTTCAATAAGATCCGGCTGGCAGCCCACTTCGTCTGAGACGATCACCGCCCGCCCCGCATTCATCACCTCATTTACAATCAACCCCCACGGCTCATGTCGCGACGGCAACACGAAGACTGTCGCCAGATCGAAGAATCTTGGCAGTTCGGACTGGTTCCTGAACCCGCAGAATCGAACCCCTTCCAAACCCCACTCTATTGCCTGTTTTTCAAGCGCAACACGATCCTCGCCATCTCCTACAATCACAAGATAAGGCGACAGCGGCCATCCCGGTGAAAGAAGGTTCTTGTAGGCCTCCACCAGATCCTTGCATCGCTTACGGCTTTGTAACTTGGAAGCAAATAGAATCACGGGTCTCGAAACATCCAGATTCAACTCCGCCTGCAACGAACACCGTCCCTCCTTGGCTTCCTCGCTCCGGCTTTGAAAGTAGTGATTGTCCACGGCATAGGGCATCCGATACAAAGGGAAGTCCTCGCCCATGTAGTACCGCCAATATGCTGCATTCAATGTTCCGATCGGCAATGCACCATCAATAGCTGCACGCAGCAGCTTGAAAAAACCCTGCTTCAAAGCCAGCGTTATCCCGCTTCTGCCACGGTCCCCAAGCCAGGGTTCCGCTCGAACCAGCACTGGAATACCCAGCGATTTCGCGGCTACCATGCCCTGCAGTGCATTCAGCGACGAGTACCCATGCGTCCATAACACATCGAAGGCCGGTTCCTTGTCTCTCCCACGCAGCCGGCTGAAAATTCCATAGTTTATAGGGCTCAACGTGCGTGGATTGGCATCGTCGCGGAGCACGGGTAAAAATTCATGCCGGTACCCATCCAGCAGAGGCACATCCCATTCCACGCCCACCCCGAACCCTTTATCTTTATATCCACGAACGGAAAAATCCGAGCCGAAGAACACCGTCAAGTCGATGTCCGGCTCCTGCGCAATCCGGCGCAGCAGAGGCGCCTGGTACTGAATGGGATGACTTACCAGATAAGCCATCCTCACTTTGTTCTTCAATCGTTCACCCCATCGTTGACGAAGGTATACCTTTTTCCTGTCTTCGTGCGGCTCCCTGGAGGTTGTGTCTGACTGTTGCGGAACATCGTTATCGTTGAGCGGCAAACAGCAGTAGCGATGCAATGCCCATCAGCGTGCCAATCCCGCCCGATTTAATAGCGGCTTTCATCGGGCTGGTGGGCAGGAAGATAATATCTTCGGACTGCAGTACAGGGTCGGGCTCCTTGCCGTTGATCACTTTCCTGATATTCACCCGAATCACCTGGCGGGTCAGTCCCTCAGATCGAATAATTCGAAGATCGTTGTTCCTGCCTTCGAACCCCGGACCACCGGCAAGTGCCGCTACCTTCATCAAGGTCATCGGCGCATTTTCCTGAAGAGGGATGGCGCCTTGAGCCTTGAATGCTCCAAGCAGATACACGACGCCTACTCGCGGAACGATGATTGTGTCCCGTGGAAAGATGGGGATGTTGGCATATTTGCTCTTCGCCGGATCTGTTCCCAGGTCGATTGTGATCGGCTCCGCTACACCGGGGCGATCGATCGTAATAACATGGCTTGCCGTGGGTGGAAGTCCGCTACCTCCGCCTCCAACGACCACAGTCGCTGATGGCGAGGCGCCCCCACCGACCGAGGCCAGCACGTCGTAAAGCCGCTTCTGTCCAATAACCGGAACCACTCCGTGCAACTCTCCCATGACCGTCGCTACCTGGTTAGGAGACTCTACAATCTGGATGGACACCTGAGGGTCGCGATACATCCCCGCAGTGATCAGTTTCTGCTCGATCAGAGTCTGTGCCTCTTGTGGAGTGAGCCCTTCCAACTTCACAGAGCCAATCAGAGGCAGTTGGATCATTCCGTCAAGATCGATTCGTGCTGTCGGTGTATAGTCCGTACTTGCGTACAAGCGAATCGCAAGAAGGTCTCCCCGTCCGAAATAAACTTCCCGGCTCGCTGGATAGAGAATTGCTGGATCGGTTGTGATATGTACCGGCGGATTCAGCGGAGTAGAAGCGCCCGGCCCCGGCCCGCTGAACTGCGCCTGAGCGGAAGGAGTCGTTATCGCCGCGACCAGCAGCATAGCCAGAATGAGCCACGGGGCACCAGCCAGCAGTCGCGATCTGCCCCGCGCTTCGCTCGCACAACGGAGATAATGATACGGTTTCAGCTTCATCGATCACCCTCCCCGGCCTTGCGTGTTGCCTCATCTGTGGAGGCAGGTTGCGACTCCCAGCTATCCGTATCTACGCTCGCGTACGAGTACCCGGAGTACCCATAATACCCGTAGTATTCAGGCGAATTCAGATCGACGGCATTCAACACAATCCCTGTAATGCCGGCCCCGGCGCGCAACAGGATGTCTCGGGCACGTCGCACGATATGTTTGCTTGATTTGCCATGACGTACTACCAGCACAACGGCATCAGCTTGTCGCGCGAGAATAACGCCGTCAGTAACCGAGAGAATCGGCGGAGAGTCGATGACGATATAGTCGTAAATCTCTTCGCATCGTGCCAGAATTGCCTCCATCGCTCCGGAGCTCAGCATCTCGGTTGGGAAAGGAGGAACCGGGCCACTCGGAAGGATGTCCAGGTTGGGGATCTCTGGAACACTCTGTACTGTCTCTTCCAGTTTTGTTGCACCGGTTAGAACTGTGGTCAAGCCAATCTTCCCATTCAACCCGAACCGATGATGAATATTGGGTCGCCGCAGGTCTCCATCGATCAGCAGAACTCGCGTATCCCGCTGTGCCAGAATTGCCGCCAGGTTGCTCGCCGCTGTAGTCTTGCCTTCCGACGGCGTAGCGCTCGTCAGCACAATGCACTTTGGAGGATGTCCTGCGGTGGACAATAGAAGGGATGTGCGTAGCGAGCGGAAGGCTTCCGCAAACTGCGATTTCGGCTGCGTCAATACGCCGATGTTTCGCTGCGCCGTTGTCAACGTTGCTGGATCGGCGGAGGATCGCCGTGCGCGTGGAATGATTGCCAGCGAAGGCAGTTCCGTGATGCTTTCGATCTCCGCGATACTCCGCAGACCGGTATCCAGGCTCTCCATCAGGAATGCAGCCACTATCCCGCCGATCAGGCTGAAGATCAGCGCAGTCAGAATTACGGTCGACTGTGGCCGCAGCACAGGGCTCGCCGGAGGAAGCGCCCGATCGACAATCTCAATGTCCAGCGACTCCAGCCCCGACTCGACACTCGCGGTCCGCAGACGCTGTTTTAGACTGTCGTACAGCGTGCGGTTGGCTTCAAACTCTCTTTGGCGAAGCGTGTAATCCACCAACTGGTCCCGAAGCTTGTAAGCGTCCGCTTTCTGTGCTTCAAGAGCTGCTGTAGTTTGGTCCTCATTCGCGCGCGCTATAACGTAATTCTGCTTCGCCTGAATCAGCAACCGGTTCTGTTCCGCATCGATCGCTTTCGTCAGCTCTTCCATCTGCGCCTTCAAAGCCTTCGACTGTGGATGATTGGGTCCGAGGTTCGCCTCCAGTTGCGCATAGCTGGCCTTGGAACTCGCAAGTTGCCCGCGCAATTGGCCTAATTCGCCAGGAGCAGTTCCCGGGGTCATCGCCAGTGCGCCCTCAATCGTATCCGGATCCATGCCGCTCAGCACACGGTATCGGGCCTCTGCGATGATCCTGGCCAGCTTCGCCGTACCTGCCGCCTGCGAGAGAGCGTCCAGAGAGGTGCTGATCTCATTATGGGTAGGATCGAATGCAAGAATTCCCAACCGGCGCTGCATATCGATCAGTTGTTCCTGCGAGGTTTCTACCTCCTGCTTTAGCCCTTCCAGCGTACCGGAGAGAAACTCGGAGACCTGTCGCGACGACTCGAACCGCGTCTCGTAGCTGCGGTGGATGTAGTCCTGTATTACCCGGTTGACGATATCGGCCGAGAGCTTCGGATTGAGACTGCTGTAGTCCAGCCGGATAAGGTCTGTCTTTGGAATCACGGTAACGTGCAGATTGCTCTGCAGGCGGTGGACAGTCGACTGCCTAGTCTCTCCATCATCCAGGCTGGCATGCGGAACCGGTCCCTTCTGTTCAAGAAAATCGGCGTTATTCGACAGGTCCATCTCGCGACACACCGTCAACATCAGGGTATCGCTTTTGATAATCTCCAGTTCCGTCAGCATCTTTGAGCTGGCATCGCTGCCGTAACCGGTGGGTCCACTCACCCTGTATTCATTCGTCGAGCCCGACCGCACCTCAATCCGCCCGTACGCGTCATATAGTTTCGGCTGAGACTCGGCCTTGAAGACCCCATACGCCAGGCCTAGCAAGACAGCAATAATCAGAACCCACCGCCGCTTCCGCAGCACGATCACTGCTTCAGACAGTGTCGTATCTGTAGCCGTTGTGCTGAACCCGGACCGGCTCATCTCCGGAACGCCCACGTGGGGCGGCTGCGTATTTTCAGATGCCATTGCCCATTAGTCTACCCGAGTGGCCTTGGGGAAGGAAGGTTAGGATTGCCTTTCTCCGGTTGCCGACTCAAAACTACACCGAGCGCCTGCATCTCTCCTCGATTCATCGCGTATTCGGTTATCCTCACAATGAGGAGCAACACCACGCTCTATGAGTGAAACCATCAAAATTGCAGTCGTCGGATCTGGATATGTCGGCCTGGTCGCTGCCGTCTGCTTCGCCGAAATGGGCCACGATGTCATCTGTGTAGACAATGACGAACGTAAGGTCGCCGCACTCCAGGCGGGCGATTCGCTCATCCACGAGAACTTTCTTCCCGAGCTATTGGGGAAGTACCGCAACACCAAAGTTCGTTTCATGACCGATCTCGCCGAGGCTACCCGTGAGTGCGAAGCCATCTTCGTCGCCGTCGGAACCCCGCAGAGCGAGGCTGGTGACGCGGATCTCTCCTACGTCGAAGCCGTCGCCTGCGAGATCGCACGTTCCATCACCAGCTATAAGGTCGTGGTAGAAAAAAGCACTGTTCCCGTCTACACCAACGAGTGGGTCACCCGCTCCATGGAGCGCAACGGCGTCGCCCGTCACCTCTTCGATGTCGTCTCCAACCCTGAATTTCTCCGCGAGGGAACCGCGGTCACCGACTTTCTCCATCCCGACCGCATCGTCGTCGGTTCCGACAGCGAGCGAGCAGCCGCTGTCCTCAATCGCATCTATCTCCCGCTCACCAGTGGCGAATACTACAAGCGCAACAACGCGATCGCCGGTTCCTGCCATGCTGTCAAGCCTCCTCCACTCCTGTTGACCTCCACCAAGAGTGCCGAGATCATCAAGCACGCCTCCAACGCCTTCCTCGCTCTCAAGATCTCGTTCATCAACGCTGTCTCGAACCTCTGTGAAGCGGCCAACGCCAATGTTGAGCAGGTTGCCCGCGGCATGGGGCTGGACAGCCGCATCGGCCCCAAGTTCCTGCGTCCGGGTATTGGCTACGGAGGTTCCTGCTTCCCCAAGGACGTCGCTGCCTTCCGCTCAGTGGCAGAGCAACTCGGCATCGACTTCAATCTCCTCACCGAAGTCGAAAAGATCAACGGCCAGCAGAAGAAGCGCTTCCTCAATAAAGTTCGCTCTGCTCTCTGGACGCTTCGCGGCAAGCGCATAGGTATTCTCGGCCTTGCCTTCAAAGGAGAGACCGACGATATTCGAGAGTCGCCTGCGATCGACGTTGTCGAGATGCTCCTCGCAGAAGGTTGCTCCATTGCGGCTTATGATCCTGCTGCAATCAAGCGGGCGCAGGAAGTTCTCCCTGCAAATTCCAGCCTTTGCTACGTAAACGACGCTTACGCTGCCGCGAAAGACGCCGACGCTCTGCTCATCCTTACCGACTGGGCCGAATTCGCAGCGCTCGATCTCGCTCGTCTCAATAAGACTCTCCGTTATCCAATCATCATCGACGGTCGCAATCTTTACGACCCGGATATCATGGTCAAACACGGTTTTACCTATCTAAGCATTGGTCGGCCCGCAGCCTATCCCACGCGGGACCCGTCCACATCGTCTCCCGGTTAAGGACGCCGCTCAGGGGCATTCGTAACTCGCTCGCCCGCGTCGGCTCTCTGCAGCACAAGTCAGCATCCAACAGAAGATGCTTTAAAGAAAAGAAAGGCAGTAGATGATGTCTCAAATCGTTCTTGTCACTGGTGCAGCCGGCTTTCTCGGCTCCCACCTTTGTGACACTCTACTCGCAGCAGGGAACTCGGTAATCGGCGTAGATGACCTGAGCACAGGCAATCTTGCCAACCTTAGTCACCTCACACGCGAGAGCCGGTTCAGCCTGATCGAACAAAACATCGTAAAACCTTTCGATCCCGGCAAAGTCGACTACATCTTTAACCTCGCATCTCCCGCCAGTCCTATTGACTACACTCGCCTTGGTGTCGAAACCCTCCTCGTCGGCTCTGCCGGAACGATCAACACCCTCGATCTCGCCCGTAAATACAGCGCCGGCTACCTCCACGCCTCCACCTCAGAGTGCTACGGCGACCCGGAGATCCATCCGCAGGTCGAATCCTACTGGGGGCACGTCAATCCCGTCGGCCCGCGCTCCGTCTATGACGAGGCCAAGCGTTTCTCCGAAGCTGCCGTCATGGCCTACCACCGCTACTATGGAGTCGATACCCACCTCGTTCGCATCTTCAATACCTACGGTCCTCGCCTCCAACCCAATGACGGCCGCGTCATCTCGAACTTCATGATGCAGGCTCTGCGGGGCGAACCTCTAACCATCTACGGCGACGGCGAACAGACCCGCAGCTTCTGTTACGTCTCCGATCTCATCGACGGCATCATGCGCCTCTCCCGTTCTCAGGAGCACCTGCCCGTCAACATCGGCAACCCCGATGAATGGACCGTCCTTGAATGTGCGCGCGAGATACTCTCGGTCACCGGAGCGAACACTGAAATCACCTTCCACCCGCTTCCCCAGGACGATCCCACGCGGCGTCGCCCCGATATTACCCGGGCAAGGCAACTCCTCGGCTGGGAGCCGCAGATCAAGCTCCGCGAAGGTCTGGAGAAATCACTGGCGTACTTTAAGGCATGCATCCGTTGAGCGCAACGCGTCGCGAATCAGCCTCAGGTCAGGGCAGTGCAGGGTAGTGGTGCAGCTTCGGATACCAGGTCAACTGCACCGCCGCCGTGGTGTTTTTCTGCAATCCCGTCTTGTATGCGGGAGCCTTCCATCCCTCATACTGCACCCACGCATTCAGCTCCACATCTTTGCCAAACCGTTTCACAACATCTGCCTTGAACTGGTTCTGCGTTGTGCCGCCGGGAACAAAATCCTTGGCAGTCTTCTTGTTCAGATACTCCAGTTGAATCCACTCATTCCCCGACAGGTGATAGGTCAACCAGGCCTGCCCACCCTTGGCCTCGCGTCCAATCCAGTCCCCCATGATGAATCCTTTATTCGTATAGCCTTCCTTCTGCACGATCTCCCAGTAGTTGAACTGGCCTGCAAAACTTCTTGTAACTCTCGGATCGGTCGTCACAGCCTCCACTCGAAACTCCAGCTTTGGTATCCCAGGAATCTGTGAGATTGCCAGGCCCGTCCGGTAGGCCGCACGCCGCGGTGCGCTGATAGGCGTCACATCATCGTGGGATATAGAATCCAGAATCAACGTCGCGTACTTCCGCACAAACGGCAGCCGGTAAGAGAAGGTGAAGTCGCTGAACCGTGCCCCAGGGTCGTTCCGCGAATACTTTTCGTCTGCCGCCGTATCGTTCGTATCGAAGAAGCTGTGAAGAAAAGTGTGCAGCGTAACCGGAGCATGTCCTTTGCCGCCCCAGATCACGGTGCGCTGAAACGCAAACTCGAAGTCCCTCGTCGGCCGGAAAGAAAACATCGTCGAGTGGACCCACGGTGAATTCAGATCGGTGTGCCCCTTCAGGCTTCCCACAAAAAAGTCGTACCGTACCGGCCCCAGCAGCTTCGACAGGTATTTGATATTCAGCGGTTCTATCCGATCGACATGCAATGCATAGACGTTCTCTGCATTATTGGACCACGCCATCGCGCCGCCGAATCCGGGCCCAAGCCACGAGTCGATCTTGCCTCCAGAGATCTCGTGTCCCAGCACGTGAAACGACGCATACGCCTCCACCAGTCGAAACGGATTCTGCGCCGCAATAGCGCCGATGGGATAAATGTCCAGCGGTCCGGCAAATGGAAATTGAATTTCGTCATTGTTTGCCAGCTTTGCAAGCAGCGGATCAGGATAGTTCGCCGTGCCCGAAGGAGCATGCTGATACTCGCCCCTCACGTACAACGAAAATGGTCCCCACTCCGCCATCGTCGAAGCTCCAGTCAGAAGGTTGAAGCCGCTCTGATACGGACGCCCATAGTCGTTGCTGATCGTCTGCCCAAGATGAAAGCTGTCCCGCAGAATCGGGCCGCCGATCCCCATGAACCGTGTGTAGGACGAGTCCATGCCATACACCAGCCCGCGATCAACATTGCCGCTCGGTACCTCCGCGCTCAACTCATGCATCAGCTTCGCGAAGGTATCCTGTGCCTCTTCGTTATCGCTGTTTACAATCGCGTTCTGCGATGCCAGCAGCATATGCATTGTGCTGCGCCGCGTATAAGGCCGCATCCCCAGATACATCGTGTCCAGAAATCCCATCTCGTACAGTCGCGTCAACGCCGGATACACCCAGCTATCCACCGGAATATAGACCGATCCCGACCAATCCAGTCTCGGCCTCTGGTCCGCTGGAACATACGCGGGGTACGCAGCAAACGGAGCCTCCGGCGTAGGCGTAGCCGGAACAGCTACCGGCGGTTCCTTCCGCTGCGGCGTCGGAGCCACTGGAGCAGGAGTCTTAGGCTGCTGCTGCGACGGTCGCACCCCATAGGCGGGCGCCTCCGGAGTCGTCCCGGCAGGAATGGAAACCGGTATCGGAGCAGCCGCTCCTGGAGTAGCAGGATGCGGATTCGTCTGGGCAGGAGCAGCGGGAGAAGCCGGCGTCTGCCCAAAAGCAGTCGAGGCAGCGCATAGAGTTATCGCTGCAAAAGAAAGAGAGCCTCTGATCCGCACTCGCACCTCAATACCTGTTACTCAAACGCTCCTTTAGTGTAATCGCCGCCGCATCGCAATCGCAGTTGCAAACCAGTATCTCCCTAAGTACAAGGTTCTACTGCTTTGCCGCCGCAATCCGTCGCCGCAGCCCATCTCCCGCACCATTCAACCAGGCTTGAGAGCAAATCTTGCGGCCAAGCAGAAATCGCTCCATCTCAATAAGGGGATCATCCGCCCGTTTGCCCTTTGTCCGATACTCCACGCACTCAATCAGCACTGGCCCGTCGCCCCCGCGCGTTCGCCCCAGCGACTCCTGTGCCACGCGGTACAGCGCCACTGCGTCTCCTATATCGACGGGGACTCCGGGTACACCCCACCGCGCACTCTTCGCGCTCAACGTCGTCGTATCCTTCCTGTCTCGCGTTCCCGCAGCCAGCACCACAAAAATAATAGGCAGCTCCAGCTTCGCGGCTAGCTCCAGCAACCGTCGCCACCTTCCCTGGGCAATCTCGCCCTGGCCAACATAGGCGACCACTACATTCGCCCGCCGCTGAGCCTTGAACGACAGCGCAGCACCCATCGCCATCCTCAGCCGTTCGCTCGCATCCTCAACCCACGGCAGCAGACGGCCCGAGAGCAAACCTGCCTTCGACTTTTTTCTCTTCCCGCGCGCATGGAGCTCGCCGGCACGCTTCAGAGCAGACGCAACCTTCGCCCCCGCAAGCAGCTCCATCGCGACTCCCGCCTGAGAGTCGCTCACCAGATCGCCCGGCCCCAGATCGATTGCCGTGCTGACCCGGCAAGCCTCCTGCCCGCGGGTCGAACCTGCTCGCAGTTTTCCTGCGCCCTTGCCTCGCCTCGCGCCCCTCTGCAAATCCGAGATGTGTTCCCCCAGCACTCTGGCCTCAACCATCGCAACATACATCTGCCGCAGCTTCTTATTCGGAACCAGCGGATTCTCGTGCAACTCCATCTCGCTCAACCAACCCTCCCCAACCGTGAATCTGCCAAAAAGAGAGGGCTCCCAATAGGAACCCTCCATGCTTCGACGATACCTAAAAAATTACGCTCTTGCCGGATCGCGTGCTTCCACATCCAGCCCAAGTTCTCCAAGAGCCTTCTGTGCAGCCTTCGCTTCAAAATTCCCTTCACGCGCCAGCTTCGACAACGCAGCTCCGGCGATCGCCTCTGCGCTGATCTCGAAGTGCCTCCGCAGATGTTCGCGATTGTCACTCCGCCCGAATCCATCCGTACCCAGGGCCACCAGCCGCGAAGGCAGCCAGGGAGAAAGTACATCCGGCATCGACTTCATGTAGTCGCTCGCCGCAACAATCGGACCCTTGGCATCGCCCAGTGCGGTCAGCAGGTAAGGCACGCGTTCCTTCTCCGCTGGATGCAGCCGGTTCCATCGTTCCACGGCCAGCGCATCCCGCCGCAACTCCGTATAGCTGGTCACGCTCCACACATCGGCATGAACGCCATACTTCGTCGCCAGAATCTCCTGTGCCCGCAGCGTCTCATTCAGAATCGTTCCACTGCCAAACAACTGTGCCACCGCCTTGCCGGCTGCAGGCTTCAGCTTGTAGATCCCGCGCAGAATACCCTCGGCCGCACCCTCCGGCATCGCTGGCATCGCATAGTCTTCGTTGTACATCGTCAGGTAGTAGAAGACGTCCTCGCTCTTCTCATACATCCGCCGAATCCCATCCTGAATCACCACTGCAAGCTCATACACGTATGCAGCGTCGTAGGTCAGGCAGGTCGGTACTGTGCTCGCCAGCACCACGCTGTGTCCATCCTGATGCTGCAAGCCTTCGCCAAGCATCGTCGTCCGCCCGGCCGTCCCGCCCATCATGAAGCCCTTGCCCCGCGAGTCCGCAAACGCCCACACCATGTCCCCGATGCGCTGAAACCCGAACATCGAGTAGTACATATAGAAGGGAATCATCGGCACTCTGTAATTCGAGTAAGCCGTGCCCGCCGCCGTAAACGAAGCCATCGATCCCGCCTCGGTGATCCCTTCCTCCAGAATCTGCCCGTCCTGCTCCTCGCGATAGCTCAGCAGCATCTCAGAATCGTGCGGTTGATACTTCTGTCCCTCCGGAGCGTAGATGCCCACCTGTTTGATCGCCGACTCCAACCCAAACGTCCGGCCTTCATCCGGCACAATCGGCACAATCAGCTTGCCGATCGCCTTGTCTTTCAACAGGTGCCGCAGGATGCTCACAAAACCCATCGTCGTCGACACAGCGCGCCCATTCGACCCCGCCGTCCACTCTTTGAACTGGTCCAGGCTCGGAGCCTTGATGTCGATCTTCGGTACCGATCGTGTCGGCAGATACCCGCCCAGCTCCTTCCGCCGCTCCTGCATGTACATAATCTCCGGCGAATCCGGTGCCGGACGATAGAACGACCCATCCTTCGCCGCATTCTCCGGAATAGGAATAGCAAACTGCTTCACGAACGCCGCCAACCCCTCATCGGTCAACTTCTTTTCATTGTGTGTCGCATTGCGCGACTGCGACGTTCCCATCCCATAACCCTTCACCGTCTTGGCAAGGATCACCGTCGGGCCGCCCTTATGTTCCATCGCCCACTTGTACGCGTTGTAGATCTTCGCCGGATCATGCCCGCCGCGATGCAGCCGCAACAACTCGTCGTCGCTATAGTCCTTCACCAGCTCCAGCAGCTCCGGATACTTCCCAAAGAAGTAGGTCCGCAGAAACGCGCCGTCCTTTGCCTTGAACGTCTGGAAGTCGCCATCGACGCACTCTTCCATCCGCCGCAGCAGCAACCCCGTATGGTCGCGCTCAAACAGCGCATCCCAGTCCGCGCCCCAAATCACCTTGATGACGTTCCATCCCGCTCCGCGGAACACGCCCTCCAGCTCATCGATGATCCGTTTGTTCCCGCGCACCGGGCCGTCAAGTCTTTGCAAATTGCAATTGACGACAAAAATCAAATTGTCCAGCTTCTCCCGCGCACCCAGCGAAATAGCGCCCAGCGACTCCACTTCATCCGTCTCGCCGTCGCCAAGGAAAGCCCAGACCTTGCGCTC
>JBDTEQ010000027.1:0-14832 GCA_039922475.1 Edaphobacter sp. | reverse complement strand
CGAATCTCCGAATTTTCGAAATCGATCACCCCGCGACGCAGCAGTGGAAGCGCGAGTTGCTCGAAACCAGTCACATTCCGATTCCACAAAATCTCACTTTCGTCCCGGTAGATTTCGAGCACCAGGCTCTCCCCACCCGGCTCCTCGCTGCCGGGTTTGATTTCAGTGCCCTTACTCTTTTCGCGTGGCTCGGAGTTGTCCCTTACCTCACTCGCGAAACCTTTCGTTCGACTATAGGTTTCATCGCCGCCCGGCCTCACGGCAGTGGCGTCGTCTTTGACTACGGACAGCCGCGAGCTGCCCTGCCGCACCTTGAACAGCTTGCCCATGACTCTCTTGCCACGCGGGTTCAACAGGCGGGCGAACCCTTTCAGCTCTTCTTTACGCCGCGCGAGGCCGCCACCGAGCTTGCCGCCTTCCACAACCTTGAAGATCTCGGCTCTCCGGAGATCAACTCCCTCTACTTCGCAAACCGCAGCGATAATTTGAGACTTCTGGGCAGTGCAGGCCGCATGGTGAGTGCGTGGCTCTAGGCAGTATCGAACTATAGAGGAGAGGGTGTTGCCGCAAATGGGGCAAAACGAGAGTGGCGTTAGAGGAGCTAACCGCAGGTCCTTCGACATCGCCTCTCGCGATAAAGCTGCGAGAAGCTGCGCTCAGGATGACACCTCTTATAGAAATCAAGGATTGAAGACCCAACTATATGTCGATACTGCCTGGCGTGGTGCGCCCAGATGGATGCCGGTCATGCGGTATTGTCAACGACCATAATCACAACTGCTTTCGCCGCAGAGTAGTGTGAATGCTAAAGCGAAACCCTCCCGATAAGGAGGGTTTCACTTTGCTTCAACGAGTCAACCAGCCTATTTTGCTGGAGGAACTGCGTTCGGGTAGATCCCCGGAATCGGCGCGGTCATCTGCTTCTCCAGTTCGGGGTGAGGGAACGATTTGCGCGGCATCATCGCCTCGCGTTCGCTGGTGTTGTAGAGGAAGATCGCCTCGAGCACCGCACCCTGCTCCAGATCGAGCGCGTGCAGCCGGTCGTAGGTGTCCATGTCGGAGTGGTGTGTCCGCGTCTCGTAGTCCATCGGGTCCTGAATGAACTGGAATCCCGGAAGACCTACCGCATCGAACGACAGGTGATCGGTCCCGCCCGTGTTGCGATACGAGATCGTCGTTACACCGAGATCTGCCAGAGGAGCAATCCACTGCCGGAAGATTGGAGCGACCGCGTAGTTCTCCTGCGTATAGACTCCGCGTATCTTGCCAGTGCCATTGTCGAGGTTATAGTAGGCATCGAGCGTCTCCCATTCCTTGGTTGTCTTCAGCGGTCCAGTCGGCTGACGCCCGAAGACATCCGGCGTACCGGGCTTCTCCTCAAACTGACCGAAGTGGTTCTTTACGTAACCTCGCGAACCGAAGAGTCCCTGCTCTTCACCCGACCACAAAGCAATCCGTATCGTTCGCTTTGGCTTAATGTTCAGCGCCTTCAGAATGCGCACTGCCTCCATCGCCATCACCGAGCCCGCTCCGTTGTCAGTTGCGCCGGTGGCCGAGATCCAACTGTCCAGATGTCCGCCGACCATCACCACCTGATCCTTCAACTTCGGATCGGTTCCTGGAATCTCCGCAACGGTATCGAACCCGTGCTCATGATCTCCCGTGAACTTTGTCTCGATGTTCACTTCGAGCGTCACCGGAACATGGTTCTGTAGCAGCCGTCCCAGCCTGTTGTAGTGTTCAATCATCATCACTGCATTTGGAATTGTGACTGCATTCGCCTTTACCTGCGCGTTACGGACAATGTTTGCGCCGTTGTCGTCGAAGATGACTCCCGTACCGCCGCCATCGCCGCCATCGCGGGTCGGGGTAATGATCGCGGCCACATGCTCCTCGGTCATCATCTTCAACGCAGCCGTGCGCAATGCGGTTAGACGCGCACGTTCAGCCAGCAACCTCGCAATGTCGGGTGTTCCGCGGCGTCCGTCGCCCGTGGGATAGGTTTCCATCTCCGCCAGCTCCTCGGTCGTATAGCGATGGAACAGCGGCTGAGTAATATCGGGCGTCGGACGCATCGCGCCCAGGAGCACGATCTTGCCGCTGAGGGTGCCTTTGAATTTGTCGAGGTCCTTTTGAGTCTGAATATTCATATAGACCGCCTCGCCCGTTACCGGACCGTTTGTCGACGGCGACCATGGCGCAGCCTGCATCCAGAGCGGTTCGGGGTCAGGCGATACCATGCGCGCCCAGGTATTGATCTGCTGCCAGCCCATGCCGAACTCGCCCCAGTCCTCAAGGTGCGCATTCTCAAGGCCGATCTTCGTCAACGTATCGCGTGTCCACGCATTGGCCTTCGCCATGTTGGGGGAACCTGTCAGTCGCGGGCCAATTCCATCGGCCAAAGCTCCGGCGAACTCCATTACATGCGAGTGGTGGAAGCCCTCTTCACGAATCCGCGCATACATCGCCAGATCGATGTTCTCCGTTGCAGGTTGCGGCCCATAGTAAGAGGGGGTAACCACATCTGCGGGAGGAGTTGCCTTCGGTTTCTTGTCAGCGGAAAAGGCAGGAACGGCAAGGGTTACGATTAAGGCCGAACAACAGCCCCAACGCACAAAGACACGAACGAATGACATACGCGGTGGTCCTCCAGAAATTTAGCTAGGAACGAAGCATAGCAGAATAATCTAGTGACGCGAGCGGTGCTTCTAAGGTTTCGTCTTTCGCCAGACCATGTTGTCAGGAGTTTGCCTCAGGACTTGCGAAGCTGCCGCTTCACCCACAACATCCCAAGATACGCGAGTGATATCACCAGCATCACCACTCCTGCCGGCAGTCCAACCCGCCTGTACGTCAGAGCAAAATCAATCGCGTGGTGCGTCGCGGTGTTGTAGAACAGAATCGCGAAGATGGCGCAGAAGGTTGCCGCGAAAAACGCCGCAAAACCCAATGCAAAGCTGATCAGCAGGCTGGCAAACCATCCCAGATCACCTACAGGAACACCAAATAGATAGCCCGAACCGATCGTCCGGGGAGCGGTTGAGTTTCCGGGTTGCGATGCCTGCTGCGATACGTGCGCCATACCAGTAGAATACTGCTTTATGGCAGAAGACGTTCAAAGCGACCTGGTCCAGGCAGCACAGATCATCCATGAGGCGAGTGTTCGGCATACGGCAAATGGCATCCGCTACGCTGCATTCGGCGATAACAACCTCAATGATAAGGACCTCGAGCGCATGGTCCAGGCGGTTCCTCTTGCCATCGCCAGCGCCCTTACCCGCAAAACCTACTACTTCGTTCCACTCGCGCTCAGTGATCGTCGCGGCAGCGGTGACACTACGTTGATCGCCCCAGCGTATAGTCCCGAACTGGGCGATCAGGCCATCTGCCACCGCAACGTCACCCACGGCGAGACCGAAGGCGTCTTTATCTCTACCCGCCTCCTCGGCGACCGCTTTGCCCTGGCCTTCGAATTTTTTATCAACATTGGTCACGCCTTCGTCGACGTCATTGGTGTTCCCGAATCTTTCGATCAGCTCGTCTGGAATCAGGCTCTCGCCGACATCCGTGGCGAAACCAGCCAGGATGCCTGGGAGAGCCGGAACCTCTCTCTTGCTGGCGGCAGCAAAGCCAGTCCAATCGACGGGAAACCGGGCATTGACGAGAAAACACGTAATAGCTTCCTCGAATCCGCCTTCTCTGACGCCCTGGCAATCTACCAGCTCTCCCTCTCGGTCGACTTCGACTACTCCGAACTCCGCGAACGCGAATACCCACTGCTTGCCCCGCAAGCGCTCGCGGATCGACTTCGCCTCGTCGCTAAACTCTTCCCACCCAACCCCTCCTACGAGTTCGCGATCCGATACCGCCGCCGCTCCTGACCTGGCTTGCAACCGAAGACAGCGAAAGTAATCTAATCTGCAGGAGCAATCCAATGCCTGCGATAAGAAGCTGTAAGAGTTGTGGTCAGAAGAACCGGCTGGCCGCGAATCACCTTGCCGACACCGGTCGTTGCGGCGCATGCAAGACTCCCCTGCCACCACTCGATGAACCTCTGCAGGTGGATACAGCCCTCTTCGACGAGATAATCCAGAGTTCCCGCGTTCCCGTTCTGGTCGACTTCTGGGCCGATTGGTGTGGTCCATGCCGCGCAGCCGCACCTGAGGTCGCGCGCACCGCAAAGGACATGGCGGGTCACGCGATTATTCTGAAAGTCGACACCGACAAGAATCAGCAACTCGCGGCGCGGTTCAACGTACGAGGTATCCCCAACTTCGCCGTCTTCTCCTTCGGCGAACTCGTCCGTCAGCAAGCCGGAGTTGTTGATCACAGCGTCATGGAATCCTGGCTGAAGTCCGCAACACCAGCGCCCTCCGCGTGAACTGTAACCGAGCCACTCATCTCACAACATGGTGCAGCCCCAGCGAGCCCAGCAACCCGAATGTCTGCAACAGCCAGATGATCACCGCGATAATCACCACCACGCGAATAATTTGTTTGATCGTCCCATCCATCGGGATCAACCCGATCAAATACAGCACGAGACCGACAACAATAAGTGTCACAATGACGCTTATGAGAGTAGACGTAAGCATAGGGCATCTTCCTCTTTCTAAAGAGCTGTCTGGTGTGATGCCGAAAACATGGTCAACTCGATCCCTAAAGCGAAATAAACGTACACAAAGACCGAAAGACCATCCGCCTGGATCCTGAATTATCTTCTAAACTCCTGCCGCATTGACCTCACCAGCCTGCGCCTACCTACCAATCACGCCCAGCGTGAGGAGTGCGCGAGCAATCGCCCTCGGTCAAATAGCAACGCAATAACCCGCAGACCACCGTGCATGCAGCGCCTAGAATCATGAACGGAATCCCTGCTGTAAGTCTGCCCGTGAAGTAAGGAAAGAGGAAGACGCCGACTCCCGCATACATCAAAATCGTCAGCGTCACTCGTAGAATGCCCTTCGACATGATCTACCTCCCCGCCAGCTTCAGCGATTGCTCTATGCCTCGGCAATGGGCGGACAAGTCCTCTGTCAGGTTAGACGCGTAAAACTCCCGGCAGGGATCGCGGTACCGCAGATCCTACTCCAACCAGGCTAATTTTGGCCATATTCGTTGGGATCGGCATTGCGGCGACTTCCAAGGTACATCTCATCTTTTGCAAATTACACGAGTTCCGACACGTATCGTCGTACGAAAAAATGTTGTAGGGTCTGCTGCGAGAGGTGAATCTACCTACCCGGTAACGACACCCATTGCCAGGATGGCGCATAGGATGGCGCTCAGATCTTCAATGAGAGCTACCGGCCAGTCCTTGTTACCCAACTTCAACACGATCTCCCGTCGAACCAGAAATCCGCCGAAGGAGCCGATCAATGCACCGCCCACACCCAGAATGATTCCCTCGAACTCTGATCCATTCAAGCCCGCCGCTACGATCGCACCCACCAATCCACCAAATACAATTCTCGCCAGCAATGGCCCCGGCGCGATCCGGTTGGGCGTCTTCGGCAACTTATCTGCGACGAGCTCACCCAGCGCTAACACGGTAAAGATAATGGCGGTTGTCAGCTTCGCAGCCCAGGATGCCCAGGTCCCGTCCAACGGCAGATCTCCCCGATAAGCGAACCAGCAAAGTACCGCCATGGCCGTCATCGATCGCAGACCCGTTACGAAGCCAAGCAGGGGGATGGCAATCAGCCACGTCATTATCGCCATCGCCACTTAGCTCTCCCTTCCATTTCGCCGATACACGTGCTGGATATGGCTACAGCCTTCCAAACCAGAACTATACTCGCAGTTCGTTCTCTGGCAATGAGTGGCACACCCATCATCGTTAAGCGGTTAAGCGAACCACCAGCTTATTACCCGGGCTTCAGATCAAGATTTTGATTTCGCCTGAGGTTATCCCTTGTGCAGCCAGCCGTAAAGCGGAAACTTTTCGGCCATCTCTAGCACCTGACCTCGAATCTGTTGAAGCTTTGCAGCGTCTGCTCGATGCTCGAGCGCTTGTGCGATCCATCCAGCAATGACGAGCATCTCCGGCTCTTTCATCCCGCGCGTCGTCAGAGCCGGCGTTCCAATACGGATGCCACTCGGTTTCATTGGTGGATTCGTGTCGTACGGAATCGCGTTCTTGTTGACTGTAATTCCTGCCTCTCCTAACGCATGTTCTGCTTCGGAGCCGAACATTCCCTTCTGGAATACGTCGATCAACATTACGTGCGTGTCCGTTCCGCCGGAGACGACACGATAACCCTCAGCGGCGATTGCTTCAGCCAGCACCTTCGCGTTGGCTACAACCTGTTGCGCATAGATGGCAAACTCCGGCTGCAGCGCCTCCTTGAAGGCTACTGCCTTCGCCGCAACGATATGCATCAGCGGGCCACCTTGCTGGCCAGGAAAGACGCTTCGATCAATGCCTGCGGCGAGATCCTGCTGGCAGAGGATCAGTCCCGCACGCGGCCCTCGCAGAGTTTTGTGCGTGGTCGACGTAACAACGTGGGCGTGTGGAACAGGCGATGGGTGAACGCCGCCCGCAACAAGACCGGCGAAGTGGGCCATGTCGACCATGAAGTAGGCTCCGACTTTGTCGGCGATGGCGCGCATGCGGGGGAAGTCGAACTGGCGTGGATAGGCGCTTCCGCCGCCTACGATGACTTTGGGTTTCTCGCGCTGGGCTGTTGCTTCGAGCTCGTCGTAGTCAATGGTTTCAGTATCTTTGCGGACCTGATAGCCGGCGATTCTGTAGAGTTTGCCTGAGAAATTCAACTTGTGGCCGTGGGTGAGATGGCCGCCGTGGGCGAGGTCGAGGCCCAGGATGCAGTCGCCTGGGTTGAGTAACGTCATGTAGGCGGCGGCGTTGGCCTGCGAGCCGGAGTGGGGTTGGACGTTGACGTGATCTGCGTTAAACAGGCGTTTGGCGCGGGTTTTCGCGAGGTCTTCTACTACGTCGGCGAATTCGCAGCCGCCGTAGTAGCGCTTGCCGGGGTAGCCTTCGGCGTATTTGTTGGTGAAGACGGTGCCTGCGGCTTCGAGGACGGCGCGGCTGACGAAGTTCTCGCTGGCGATCATCTCGAGGCCTTCGTGCTGGCGTTTTACTTCATTTTCGATCTGTTGGGCGATCTCGGGGTCGGCGGCGGAGAGAGGAGCGCTGAGGTCGATAGGCATGGGGCTATTTTATGTCACGGTTTTCGGATTTATTTTCTGGAGGGAGTCCCGGGCGAAGTTGGGTGGTTTTGCTGGGGTTTTTAAGGGGGGTTGGGAAAGAACGGGTGTTTTGGTGTGGTGTTCTGCTGGTGAGTTTGTGGTGGATTGGGTCGTTATCGTGGGAAGAAAGCACCACGTTTTGTGAGGCTTAAAAACACGCCACTGATTTGAGATTTATTTTCGTCGGGCCGACTTTTTAGCTCGTTCGGAAACGGTACACCGAAGTACCGGCTATCTTCGATTCTCTGTATTGATCTTCTGGTGGCAGCCGTTGAGTACTGTAAGGAGAATTTCCGCCATGAATGACTGGATGATAGGGGTTGGTTTTATCGTGCTTCTGATGACACCGTGCTTTCTCGCAATGCGAACCCGTGACGAAGATACCGAGGTGAAGCGTGACGATCAGGAGGCTGCTGGAGGGCCCCCGGCGAGGCGCTTGAAGCTGCTGTAGATGAAGTGGCCGAGGTACCAGCCGTCGATGTACTTGAAGGGAGTTTCGCCGGTGGTGTAGTGGCCGCAGGGGAGGACCCTGGAGACGTAGTTGATGCCGAGGGCGTTGAAGTTTTTGAGAACGTCGAGGGAGAACTCGAGGGGGAAGGTGAGGTCGTAGCTGGCGTGGACGACGAGGGAACGCTTTGGTGTGGCCGCAAAACGATCCATGTAGGACATGGGACTGACGATGGAGAAGATCTGACGGACCTGATCCTGGGTTAGACCAGCGTCCTCAAAGGCGGCGCGGATGTGGCGTGTGCTCTGGCCAGTCCATACGACGTCGCCGAACCAGGTGGAGGCGTGGTTGAAGGCGCAGACCTGAATGCGTGGGTCGAAGGCAGCGGCGATGAAGGCGTAGCAGCTTCCGAGCGAGGTGCCGAGGACTCCGAACTGTTCGTAGCCCTGGGATTCGAGCCAGTCGATGCAGCTTCGGATGTCTACTACGGCCTGGCGGCAGGCTTCGGTGGTTCGGCCTACGTTGGAGCTTACGGCGTAGTCAGAGCGCTCGAGCTCGGCGGGACGGCGGATGTCGTGGTAGGGCTTGGAGAGGCGGAGGCAGGAGATGCCGAAGCGGTTGTAGAGGGTGCAGAGGGCGTTGTGGGAGAAGGCGTCTGCGTTCCACTGGGGCATGACGATCATTGCCTGTTTGGGGGCCTGTCTGGGGACCTGTTTGGGGACCTGTTTGGGGGCCTGCATCGGCTTGCCCTTTTGAGGCTTTGATTCAAAGGGGGGATGGGCGGGGTACCAGCGGGCGTTGACGATGTCGTTTTCGGGGTAGATGGTGTGGACGGCTGAGGTGAAGCGGAGGAAGTCGGCTGCTTCCATCTCGCCGGTCTCGGCCTGACGCTTGAGCTCGGCGTCTTCTTCGAGGGTCTCGGGGCGGACGTTGGTGGGGAAGAGCTGGGGGTGGCGGCGTTCGAGGCGGAAGTCGGTGGGGATGGTGTAGCCGTAGAATTCATCGGCTCGGGCGACGATGTCGGCGTTGATCGCGATCATGCGCGCGTACTCGTCTGCTACAGGCGTGTCGCTGAGATGCGGGTCGGCTGCTTCGGCCAGAGGGCTGAAGTCCTTGAGCCAGTCGAAGCCCCACTCGAGGGGACGGACGATTCGGTTGGTGTCGCGGGTGGTGAGCGCGGTTTCCCATGCGTACATCCACTTTGCGTAGAGCCTGGAGAGCATTATCTACAAGTTTAGCAAGGTGCGAAGGGAGTGGAAAAGGAAACGCGTACGAACCAACGTCAGTTTGTCTTACGAAATTTGAGGTGCCAACTGTTTTCCAACCTCTTCAGAAATAAGCAGCAACTCGTCGTATGTACTCATGTCGCCGATCTTGCTCCAGAAGTCTCTACCAATCAGAATATCTGCGCCCGGTTCTAGGAATTGCCGAATTTTTCCATCGATGACGGGCTTTCCGTCGCCAAGCGCGTTATACGCCGTTGACGCAAAAGCCTGCCCATGCTCCTGATGCCGTAACGCAGCAACTTGTAGAATGAAGCGCTTCATCTCTTTACACTGGCCTTTGTTAGGTTGAGCTGTCTTCATCTCGAAATACCACTCTTCTGCAGCATAGGTTCTTATGAAGAGATCGGCAGTGACACTCAAACTGGCGCCGCCCGTCGACTGCACACCCAAGACACTTGCAATGTCATTGAGTCTGGAAGGCCTTCGTTTTGGGACCCCTTTGTCCATCTGCCCAAGCATGGTTTCAATGTGCGCGGAGGCGCCTGGTTGGATATTGCCATGCAGGGTATACGGTTGCTCGACCACCGGATGAAACTGCCTTGCTACAGACTTCGCCATTTGTTGAAACCACCCTCCCGAGCGGGTCGAGAAAGATCTCTCGGACAAAGGAATTTTGAACAGATCTGGCAATAGCCGGGCGTGAAAAGGCTGAACGTCCAAAGCGTTTCCCTTTGCCTTTTGATCCGCTATATAGCGAGCCAGTTGTTTGGTCAGATATTTTGATATCTCGCTCTTGGTCTCATCTGTAAGAGGCATATGCCACAGTATCAGTTCTTAATCTCCTATTTGCGCCTTTTGGCACGCTGAAGCAATGATGTAGAGATAGTTTCAAGTGCCTTTTCTCTGCCGCTGGACGTCTTTAACTGATGCTCCCAAAGTCTAATGACGTCTATACCATCTCGTCGCAACTGGCGAGTAATTTCCGAGTCGCGAGCTTTATTTCGAGCAAACTTAGCGCTCCAAAAGACGCTCCGAGTTTTTGGCGTATGCCCGCAACGAGAGCAACCATGCCAGAAGCATCCGTCAACGAACACTGCTACTGCTTCTTGCGGAAAGAAGAAATCTGGTCTTCCGACAACATCAACAGAGTGAAGGTTCCAACCACTAACCCCGGCGCGAACGAGGGCCATCCTCAAGCTTAACTCAGTCGTCTTATTTCCTTTTCCCTTGATCGCCGACATCGTTTTGGAACGAACGATATTCACATCAGAGAATTTTCTGGACCCGAGGGCGTCTTGGAGGTATCTTTCCATTAGGAGTTCTGATGCTAACTTCATTATCGAAGATTGACCCTAGCCCGCGAAGCCCCAAGCGCGCCACTGGACGACAATATCTGTCGTTTTTCTCCGGTGCTCTAGGCTTGGATTTAGGTTTCGAACAAGCGGGCTATGATTGTCTGTCGCTCAATGAAATTGACCCTGTTGCGTGCGACACAATCAAGTTTAATCTGAACCAAGCATTTAGGGGCCGACGAAAGCCGAAACTCTACGAAGGAGATATTCGGGACCTCACTGCGGATTTCTTGCGACAAGATTTGAGTATTGAATCAGGCGATTTGTTTGCCATCATAGGTGGTCCGCCCTGCCAAGCTTTTTCCACTGCAGGACGTAGATTGGGCCTAAACGATGATCGAGGAAATGTTTTTCTTCACTTCATGCACCTAGTTGGACAGCTCAGGCCGAAATATGCAGTTTTTGAAAATGTACGAGGTTTGTTATCTGCTCCTCTTGTACATCGCCCCCACAATGAGCGGGGCCGTAGCTATCCACCTTTGACTAGCGAAGAACTCCCTAAAGGAGCTCTGACGAACATCCTCTCCGTCCTTGAAAATTATGGGTATAAGACCACTTTCAACCTATACAACACGGCGAATTTCGGGGTCCCACAGACCAGAGAACGCATCATCTTCTTTGCATCGCGCGATGGAGAAGATGTTCCGTTTTTGGTCCCTTCTCATGATGAGTTTTCCAGAGGAGGACGCAAGCCATGGCGAACACTGAAAGATGCATTCGCAAACCTCGATTGCACCAATGAGGAAGGTGCTTCATTTCCAGATCGGCGCTTAAAATACTATCGGATGCTCCATGAAGGACAAAATTGGAGAGACTTGCCCGAATCTTTACAGAAGGAAGCAATGGGCAAAAGCTGGTATGCGGGTGGTGGAAAGACAGGGTTTTATCGAAGGTTAGCCTGGCAGCGACCTTCGCCTACACTTGTGACTTCTCCTACCATGCCGGCGACAGACCTTTGCCACCCGGAGGAATTGAGACCCCTTTCAATTCAGGAGTATGCAGCTATTCAAACGTATCCAAAGGGATTTACTCTCGCTGGAAGAGTTGTAGACAAATACAGACAGCTGGGGAATGCTGTTCCATGTTCCTTTGGTAAGGCTGTAGCTGAACATTTGTCCGCTTTTGATGAAGGACGGTTGAAATCAACCACCACCAATGAGATTCGTTTTAGTCGATATGCTGAGACTGATCATTCAAGTTGGCAAGAGGGATTGTCGAATACAGCTTGACATTTTCGAGCGATGATGACGCCTCATGTTTCTGCTCGGAACTCGCGGAGTGATAGCCGTGGATTGACCCGCGTCAGTTTTTGGGGATGACTGTGAAGGGTGAGGGTGTGTCCTGCGGGCCGAGGAAGGCTGGGCGACGGAGGTTGGCGGAGTTGTAGGCTAGCTCCCATGCTGGGGATTGGAGTTCGGGCATGGGCTTGGCGGCGAAGAGTTTGCGGCATTGACGAGCAGTCCAGCGGGCCCAGGCTTTGGATTTCTTGCGGCGGGCGCTGTCGGTGGAGATGCCGGTGCCGGCGTACATCTGGCGGTAGAGCTTGGATAAAAGCATGAAGGCTACACGGGCGCGCAGACTTCGCGTGCAGGCGCTGCGCTGCCAGATGGAGGGCCAGTCGTAGAAGCGGTCCCAGACCTTTTGTGTGCGCTGGCTGATCTCGGTGGAGCTCATGGAGGGATGCGGAGTGAACATCTTGGGTCGGACGGCGGTGGGGATGAGCCAGTAGCGTGTGATCGGGACGTCGCCTACCATTTCAGGAGCTTTGGCTTGCTCTTTCTCCCAGCGGGTGAAGTCAACGGTGCCGGGGAAGGGCGTCATCATGACGAATTGGGCGAAGGTGACTCCGGCTTTGACGGCCATCTCTACGGTGGCGTCGAAGGTGGCGGGCTTGTCTGTGGGGAGACCGAAGATGAAGGAGCCGAGGACGTGGACTCCGTGCTTCTTGAATGTCTGGAGTTGGCGCGCGAGAGCTTCGCCGGAGTAGTTCCAGTCTTTGAAGACGGCTTTGAGGCCTTCGGGGGTGACGGCTTCTACGCCTACGAGTGCGCCCTTGATGTTGGCTTTGCGCATGGCGTCGAGATACTCGCCGTCTTCGCCGGCTTCCATGGTGATCTGGGTGAAGAAGACCATGTCCTTGGGGAGCTTGGCGAGCTCGGCCATGAGGAGGAAGCGTTCTGCACGGATCGCGGTCAGCTCTTCGAGCTTGGCTGTGTTGTTTTGTTCGCGAGCGAGGCGGAGGTCGGTGAGGGTGACGGGGTAGAAGTTGTCGTCGGCGAGGGCGATGAAGCGGAAGCCGATTTGACGGAGGTTGACGATCTCGTCGATGACGGACTGGAAGGCTCGCTGGCGGGGCTGCTGGCCGTCGGTGCGCCAGACGCTGCAGAAGGAGCAGTGCTTGGGACAGCCGCGAAGGGTTTGCACGGAGGCCCACATGTACTTGTCGCGAGGCATGAGATCCCAACGGGCGGCGAGAAATTCTGTGCCGCCGATGCGACCGCCTTCGTAGATCTTTTTCGGAGCGCCGGCGAGGCAGTCGGTAACGGCTTTGCCCCAGGCTATGTCGCCGTCGCCTGTGACTACCGCGTGGGCCTGACCGCGTTCGAAGGCTTCTTCCGGGAAGAGAGTGGCGTGGATGCCGCCGTAGACGACCCAGGCTCCGCGTTCGCGGGCGATGCGGCCGACTTCATATCCGCGAAGGGCGTTGCCGGTGTGGACGCTGATGCCGACGATGTCGTTGGGCTGGATGGATTCGGGGAGGATTTGCTCGAGGGACTCGTCGATGAGGATGGGGTCGCCTGCGATGGATGGCGTGGCGGCGGCAAGAACGAACAGCCAACGTGGCGTGATGACTGCCGTCCCAAAAGAGTTGTCGCTGGGATTTACGAGATGAACACTCAAGACTCCGACCTTTCCGCGTGCAAATACGGTGTGTTCACAGAGTACCTTAGTGTGGAACGAATCAGCGCCTAGCTGCGGCCTGGACAATGAGTGCCGGGCAGGAAGATTCCTGCCGGACTATTCGGACTCTGTCGCCCATCATACATTTCCATTTCGATGGTTGGGGCTGGAGTGAACGCAGAGTGAGTTGCGACGGGAGTAATGGTGGAATAGGAAAAAGTTTTCACACAACCGAGCGGGGAATCCGGGGTTATTACTGATAGACGTTGGGTTGGGAAGAAAAGTTATGTTGAAAACAAAGCAGTATATGGTTTTCGGTTGGCGGGTGGCCATAGGCTTGCTTCTATGCAAGATGTAGCACATTGCCTTTGCTTTTATGAAGCGGAAAGGAGGCAGATTATGGCAGCAGTGACACTTTTTACCTGCGTTTGCGGCGTACAGAAGAAGACCAGCAATCACTGGGTTCTGGCCAAGGTTACGCAGCATGGGATTACGTTTATGCCGTGGGATTGGGAACTGGCACTCCGAGACGATATCGTCGTTCTTTGCGGCGAAGGCTGCGCCTCGGCTTTACTGAGCCGGTCGCTGGGTGAGTGGAAGCGACCCGTAAAGCCTGTGGAAGTTGCAGAGCCTGAGCTGGCTGTCGCTTAGCTCCGGGCCTGGGGGATTGCCTGCCCATTTCTCTATGAGACTCAACCTGTGTGTCCGATCAAGCTGGAGACCACGGGTTGAGATCGGGGCTTTGGATATTCTGTTTATGAAGCGGATAGGCAAGTAGAACAAAAGCAGATCCCTGCGGGATGACAACAAAAAAGACAACAACAAAGGGCAACTACTTCGTGGAGGCGGTGACGCTTTCTACGATGACGCCTTCGGTTTCGAAGTGGGTGACGCGATGGTCGGTGGTGTGACCCATCATGATCGCCTTTTTGAGAAGAGTGATGAGAGGGCGGGAGGTTTCGGGGAACCAGCGGTCGTTGGATTGATCCCAATCGACGGCGAGGTTGTAGGTGGTGTCGCATTTGGGACAGGCGAGCGGAGTCTCCAGCCAGCGCTGGAAGGAGCCGGTGGAGAGCTTGCGGACGGGTTCGGAGCCGGAGCGGATGGCGGCGATGCGGAGGTTCATGCTTGGTCAGGGTAGCACTGGGGTTTGTAACCCAGCTATATGTCGATACTGCCTTTAGAGTTCGGAGAAGACGAGGCAGACTCGGCCTACGATGTAGTCGGCTGGGGTTTCGTGTGTGGCCAGGGGGAGGAGTTGGACGGGGAAGTCGCGTGAGTAAGGACGGAGGATGAGACGGCCCTCGTTGAAGTCGACGAAGCGGAGGAGGAGTGCGGGGCCGCTGCGGACGGCGTAGAGCGTGGGTTGGTGGGCCCGGTAGGGAGCGAGGGAGTTGTAGTGGCGGTCGAGGACGGCGATGGCTCCGGGGGAGACTAGCGGGTCCATGGCGGCGGATTGCTGGGTGTCGGCCGATGCGCTGGACGAGCTGACGGAGATCTTTCTGGAGCGGAAGCTGCTGGAACCTTCGAAGGCCGGTCGCGAGGCCGCTGCTGGTGGAGTCGCCGTGGATGTTCTTGAGCAGGCGTTTGCTCGGAGAGTGCAGGACCTTCGTGACGATGGCTGGAGGCAGGACTGGAGCGGCGAATGGGGCGCATGACGATTGTCTGATTGCTATGGCGATTGCGCAGGCTG
>JBDTEQ010000026.1:0-20238 GCA_039922475.1 Edaphobacter sp. | reverse complement strand
TCTCCAGCATCAACCTCGTCGACGACACCAGCGAGCTCATGGTCATCAGCCAGTTCGGCAAGATCATCCGCATCGACACCAAATCCGTCCGCTCCGCCGGCCGCAGCACCCAGGGCGTCAAGCTACTAGACCTAGACTCCCAGGACAAAGTAGCCGCCGCCGTAGTAATCCCCCCCGAAGAAGCCAAAACCCAACCCGAAGAAGGAACCCTTCTGCAGTAGATTCTATTCTTCTCGCGGAAGATCTTTGAGAATTGGTTGAAGGAATGCGGTGATCTCGTGTTCCTTCAATTGGGCATAAATATTTGCAAAAGCTTGGGACACGGTTTCTTCGGGAATCAGTCCCAGTTTTTCCCCCACTTGGGCGAACAACAGATGCGTATCCATGTTTGTAATGCGTGTCTGTGCGCAAATTGCCTTCACTCTTGCATCGTCCTCGAAACGCTGAAGAAGAGCGACAGATAATTTACCCCCAATTTTTGGCCAACCGGCGAGAACCTCATCAAATACTTCGGATTCGGGGGCAGCTCCGGGAAGCCTAAAAACTCCCGAACTTGAATTCTCAACTTGAAGAGAGTCACCATCAATCAGACAAATGCTCGGAGCCATTACAGAAGGATCCTTCTTCCGATGTGCATTTATAGATACGGCCGTACCATCTCCTTTCATCGAGTGAATTTCGATGTGGTCCAAAGCGATGTTCGACGCCTGCCTAAGAATTGCTGAGGTCCATATCTTGGCGAATGCGTCTTCAACGAAAATTACAAGTTTGGAATCTGGATCTGTTTCACCGGTAATTGCTCGCAAGGACTTAATATCAAGTTTGCCTTGGAAAATGCGGTCATTTGTGGCGACCCAGATCGCTTGAGATGGCAAGATTTTCAACGCATCGTCGGAGTGAGTCGTGAAAATCACTTGGATTTTCTTACGATCAGAAACTTCAACTAGGTACTCAGTCATCCGAACTGTCGCTACTGGATGTAATCCATTTTCAAGCTCCTCGATTAGGATCAGACTTTCGGGAGGAGCCAATTCGATCAAAGAAACCATGCGGATGATCGACGATTCGCCTGCTCCGAAATGAAACTCAGAATATTCATCATCATTTTTTGTCTTGCCTGTCAGAAAGAACTCGTCTCCCTTTGGATGAATTTTCAGACGTTTGTAAAACGAAGCATCCTTACCAAGGATTCGATTGATTGCTATTACAGCTTCGCGGGGCAAATTTTCAACTTGCTCGTCGGGAACTGTGAATTTGGACGTTGCCAGTTTTAGATATTCTTTTCGCTCATTGGCAGGAACTGTGCGATTAATTCCGAACATTTGGACAGGCCTTGGAAGGGCATCACGGTTCCATTTGCTACTTTTGAAGCTAGCCGTTCGCTTAAAAGAATCCTGTGCATTCACGCTTCGATCTATCAGTTCATATTCAATTGACCAATCCTGCATACTGGAGTCGTATTTCCCTCCCTTAGCGAAAAAGCGCCGGGGCGGCATGCTCAGATATGCAATCGCAGCAGCTCCTAGGACTGAGGTTTTCCCACCGCCGTTCGGACCTATTATTGCGGTCACCGGAAAGTCGAAAGATACCGGTTGATTCTTAAATCCTCTAATGTGTTTTAGCGTAACCTTCATCAGGTATTGCGAGTATCTTTTCTTCGCAGTTCTCTCAAGCAAATTCTGGATGGTGCTCTGCCGAATTTCGCTTTTCATGTGACCTTCTTGAAGCTGAATTGAATGACCAAGGGTTCAACATCGACCATAACACTGTTAGGATGAGTGATCCTATATCGATTGACGGGTTGGCGGGTGGCCCACGTCTGACCCACCACAAATCTGGGTGCCCCATCTTCGCGACGGTCTCATCGTCGATAAGGTGGGCAATTTTCGCGGCAGCGAAAATCCCGATACACTAAACCCTACCCATGCCGCTCGGTCTCAAGCGATACCAACAGGAAGGTGACGACCATTTCATCACCTTCAGTTGCCACAACCGTAAACCCTACCTCAACACCCCATCCTCAAGAGATACTTTCCTACACTCCCTGGAACTCACCCGCAAGCGCTACCAGTTTGAGATCCTCGGATACGTCGTCATGCCCGAGCACGTCCATCTCCTCGTCAGCGAACCTCCAGAAGACCCTCTCTCGAAAGCACTCCACTCACTGAAACTTTCAGTCTCGAAAAGACTCACCCAAAGACCCTTCTGGCAACCCCGCTACTACGATTTCAACGTCTTCACCCACAACAAGCGCATCGAAAAACTGAAATACATCCATCGAAACCCAGTCACTCGAGGATTGGTTTCAAAACCTGAAGACTGGCCATGGTCTACCTACCGCAACTATCGCTTCAACGAACCCACCGGAGTCCACATCACTAAACTCTGACCACAAAACAGATCCTTGGCGGATGGCCCATACATCGAAATCGAACCAATCCTGGGTGCCCCATTCATCGTGCCTTTGTCTCACGCGATGAGTGGGTATTCGCGCAATGCGCGAACCCGAAGGTTCCACCTTAACCCGCGCCGCAACCCTAGCTAGCCTTCTCCGCCAGCATCTTCTCCCGCAGCACTCGATTCGCCCGCGTCTGATACCCCTTCCCATCCTTCTTCAGCCACGCAATCACATCCGCATCCAGCCGCAGACTAACAGCCTTCTTGATCGGACGATAAAATCGGCCCCGCACCGCGCGCTTCCACATTTCATCCGACCACTCGGGAATATCCGACGTATCGATCTCATGTTCGGGTATCCGCACGAGCTTCTCTATCTCTGCCCGTTCCCGTTTGGTGAGCGGCGTTCCCGGCTCTCGCCTGAACGAGACCATCCCGGGCCTTCCTTTAATGGGTGTTGGCTTCATAACGTCTCCTCTCCCGCGCGGTAGCTCGCCTTGCTGAAATAATCCTGAAGATCACGTCCTCTTCGTCATCCACAACCGTATGCGCTACCAGCAGCACGGTCATATCGCCAATCCGTCCAATTGTCTGCCACCGTTCTTCGCCCACCACTTCGCGGTCCTGCACCATCACATAGTTGGGGTCTTCAAACACCCTCGTGGCCGTGGCAAAACTGATCTCATGCTTCCGCAGATTGCTGCGATCCTTTTCTTCGCTCCATTCAAAACGCAATCACACCGCCTATACAAATAAGTATATACAAAAACGTACCTACAATTCAAAACTGAGATATAAAGTCGCGAGTCGAAAACGTCTGGCGGGTGCTCCATCCCCGGACGTTCGCCTATCCTTGCACCAACGGCCAATCATCTTCCCCCTTTGTAGTATTTAGCTCTGAAGCGATAAGCGTAGTGTGATTCCTGAAGAGTTCCGTTTCGATGGTCATTCCTGAGCGTGGCCGGCATCACGGACACAGAACAGCGAAAGACCAGGGAGGCAGCATGCTTACGCTCACTGTAGGAATTGTGATTGCCGTGGTTCTTCTCTTTGGTTTCGGTTTCATCGCCACCGCCTCATCCGGATGGTTCTTCAAAGACCGAAAACCACCAGACAGAAACAACTGATATCAGCGAGTGGGACGAGCGACTCACATCTGACCGACCCCGCCACAGGCCTCCATAGAAACGCAGCTTCAAAAAAAATCACCACCCAGACCCTCAAAAACAAAGGGGAAAACGCGTGTCAAGCCCCCGAACCACCTAACTCCTTCAAACCAGACCACATAGAGTTGGCGTGTTAGTTAGCCCCATTCCTATATACTTAAATCAGTAGAGAAAAAGCGAAAGAAGCCCCAGAGGATTCATCCTCTCCGGGGCTTTTCCTTTTGCAATGAATACTTTAGCAGCATCGTCCAATCGAAAACCCAACCAAATCAAGACTTTGCCGCAGTTCACCAAACGTCGGTCTACACCTAAACCAAATCGAATGAAGACTTTGCACACATTCCGGCAGGGGGGAGCAGCGACACAGCTATCGGTTCAAACCATGAATCGTCTGCCCCAACGCGTTCCCCACTCTTCCCGCAGCATCCTTCACTCCGCCGACCACGCGATCTGCAGTGCCCCGGTCCGCCAGATCATGGTTCCCTATAAATCGCCCGGCACCCTCTTCGATAGCCCCCGCAATCGACCGCACCTTTCCTCCAACGCGGGTCTTCGTCCCCCACCCGTAAGCCTTCTGGGCCGCACGCTCCACCCCGTCATACCCCGTTGGAGAGCCAACCTGAATACCCTTGCACTCATTCATCAGAAAAATCGTCAGACCGGCGCCAATTCCAATTCCAGCCATCACCCAGGGAAACGCTCGCATAAAAAGCCCTCCTGCTCCTTTGGATGCAATTCTGCTTCTTCGCGCCAGACGCCCTTGCTACCTGACAGGCTTGGGCGCGCCTGCGCGAAGGAGGTTCAGTCCCTACAAGGGAATATTCCCGTGCTTTCTGGCAGGATTCTTCTCCCGCTTCGTAGCCAGCATATCCAGCGCTGCGTTCAGTCTCCGCCGCGTCTCGCTCGGCCGTATCACAGCGTCGATATATCCACGCTCCGCGGCAACGTAAGGATTCGCAAACCGCTCCCGAAACTCCTCCACCTTCTCCTTCCGAGCTTCGGCCAGCACAGCCAGCTTCTCCTCTTCGGTAAACGCCTTGCCCTGCGGCCACATCGCCTCTGCGCGCTTTACCGTAGCATCCAGCTCCCGCTTATAGACGATGTTCACCGCACCCTCCGGCCCCATCACCGCAATCTCCGCCGTAGGCCAGGCCAGGTTCACATCCGTGCGCAGATGCTTGGAACTCATCACGCAATACGCCCCACCATAAGCCTTGCGTGTGATCACCGTCAGCTTCGGCACTGTCGCCTCGGCAAATGCGTACAGCAGCTTCGCCCCATGTCGAATAATGCCGCCATGCTCCTGTTGAATCCCCGGCATAAACCCCGGTACATCCTCAAACGTAATCAGCGGAATATTGAACGCATCGCAGAACCGCACAAATCGCGCGCCCTTCACACTCGCATTGATATCCAGCACTCCCGCCAGAAACGCCGGCTGATTCGCTACCACCCCCACCGGCCGCCCCGCCATCCGAGCAAATCCCACCACAATATTCCGCGCAAAGTGCTCCTGCACCTGAAAAAAATATCCATCATCCACCACACGCGCAATCACATCCACCATGTCGTATGGCTGATTGCTCTCCGTCGGCACAATCGTATCCAGCGCAGCATCCGCGCGAGCCGGATCATCCTGCACAGCCTTACGCGGCGGATCATCCAGATTGTTCGATGGCAGAAAGCTCAGCAGCTCCCGCACCGTCGCCAGACACTCCTGGTCGTCATGCGCCATAAAGTGCGCCACGCCGGAGATCTCGTTATGTGTCACCGCCCCACCCAGCGCATCCTTCGTCACATCCTCATGCGTGACGGTCTTAATCACGTCCGGCCCGGTGACGAACATGTAGCTCGTCTTCTCCGTCATCACCGTAAAGTCTGTAATCGCCGGCGAATATACCGCTCCACCCGCACACGGCCCCAGAATCGCCGAGATCTGCGGCACCACTCCACTAGCCAGCGTGTTCCGCAGAAAGATATCGGTATATCCAGCCAGCGAAACCACACCCTCCTGAATCCTCGCCCCGCCCGAATCGTTCAACCCCACCACAGGCGCGCCAACCCGCATCGCCATGTCCATGATCTTCACAATCTTCGCCGCATTAGCCTCCGACAGCGATCCGCCAAAGACAGTAAAGTCCTGCGCAAACACGAACACCACCCGCCCATGCACTCGCCCGTACCCGGTAATAGACCCATCCCCCGGCACCCGCTGCGCATCCATTCCAAAATCGGTGGCCCGGTGAGTGACAAACTTGTCCGTCTCCTCGAACGTTCCTTCGTCGAGAAGAAAATCAATCCGCTCCCGCGCCGAAAGCTTACCCGCCTTGCGCTCTCTTTCCCGTCGCTCCACGCCGCCACCCTCTTCGGCAATAGCATGTCGCGCGGCAAGCTCCGCCAGGTTGTGCTGATGACGATCCGACTTTGCTGTCGCAGGACGAGTTTGAGGAGCAGGACGCTCAGCTGTAGCCATAGAACGAGATTCTAGCAGTGGAGAAGGGAAGTTGTGGCAGTTGTCATTCAGATTGAAGGATGTTCGTATGTCAGTCTGTTTTTGGGCAAAGATTACAATTTAGCGGTTCAAATAGAATGGAGGCAGGATGTCGGAAAAACTGATCTTTATCAGCCACGCAGCGGTCGATAGCGAGATTGCTATTGGCCTGAAGAAAAGTATCTCTACTGCGTTTCCTAATGTAGATATTTTTGTGTCGTCCGACCCCACAAATCTCGCGCCCGGGGACCCCTGGGTTCAGAAGATATTGGATGCCTTGGAAAGAGCATCACTAATTCTCGCTCTTGTGACTGAGCGCGGACTGTCACGGAAGTGGGTTTGGTTCGAATCGGGTCGAGCATGGTTTTCGGGAATTAAGTTGTTTCCCTGCTGCCTCGGTAAGGTGCGCAAAAGCAAACTAGAGCCACCATTCTCGTTGATACAGGCCTTGAACATCGATGCAGCGGGCGATCTTCTGATTCTCTTTGATCAGATTAGCCAAATACTTGCTCAACCGCCGGCCGAAACAAACTTCAATGAACTTTCGCAAGAACTGATGAGGTTCGACATTCGAGCAGAACAATCTCAAAAAACTCTTGATGATCCTAATGCGACTGCAATTCGAGCAGACGTCGAAAAAACTATGAGCCAGTTTCCGCCGGTACGCCTAGAAACCCTTCGCCAATTTGTCATACATGGTGAATTGAACACGACAACAGCGCAAAGAAAAGTGAGAGAAACGGGAGCTAATATGGATCAATATTGGGCTCCTGGAGCCTTAGCTAGAGAAACAAGTTGGCTTGTCCCGTCATCTCAAAACACACTCAATGACACGAATGGTGAGAATCGCTACACATTAAGATCCGATATCAAACCATATCTTCAGGAATACTTTGATCGGAAAGATAAGGTTCAATAAAGGGGCAAAAGGCAAACAAAAAGCGAATATAATTGCCCACACAAACCCGTGTCCGCCGTCGTCCATCCCGACCGCTTCAACTTCCTCCACATCGACCTAAACAGCTTCTTCGCGTCCGTCGAGCAGCAGATCCACGAGGAGTACCGCGGCAAGCCTCTCGCCGTCGTCCCCACCATGGCCGACACCACCTGCTGCATCGCCGCCAGCTACGAGGCCAAAGCCTTCGGCGTCAAAACCGGAACCCAGGTCGGCGAAGCCAAGAAGCTTTGCCCCGGCATCATCCTCATCGCAGGTGATCACGCCGACTACGCCAAGTACTCCCACGAGATCTCCGAAGCCGTCGAGCTAGCCTGCCCCGTCTCTCACAACCCATCCATCGACGAGATGGTCTGCCAGCTCATGGGCCGTGAACAGGAGCCACCGCGCGCCCGCCAGATCGCTCTCAACATCAAGCAATCCATCTACAAAAATGTCGGCGTGGCCTTGCGCTGCTCCATAGGCATGGCACCCAATCGCTACCTCGCCAAGATCGCCAGCGACATGCAGAAGCCCGACGGCCTCATCGGTCTTCTCCCCTCGCAGCTTCCCCGAGCCATCGCTCACCTCGAACTCCGCGATCTCCCCGGCGTAGGCGCTCGCACCGAAGTCCGCCTCAACAAAAAGGGCGTCACCACTATGGAGCAGCTTCTCGCCCTCGACCACAACCAGATGAACAAGCTCTTCGACTCCGTCTGGGGCAACCGCATGTACCACTGGCTGCGCGGAGCCCAGACCGAAGACGCGGCAGGCAACAACTCGCCTCAGGCCGAAGTCCAAAAATCCCTAGGCCACTCCCACGTTCTCGCGCCCGAGCACCGCTCCGCCGAAGGCTCCTGGGCCGTCGCGCACAAGCTCCTCCACAAGGCCGCCATGCGCCTCCGCATGGAAAAGTTCTACACCGGCTCCCTCGCCGTCACCATCCGCTACCAGCTCACCCGCGAACAAGCCGAAGCCCGCGCCGAGCACGGAAAAGTGAAGCGTCACTACTCCGGCATCAAAAACTCAGGCTGGGGCATGGAGGCACGCTTCCGCGACTGCAGGGACACTCTTACCCTCCTCGAAGTCCTACGCTCGCTCTGGGCCCAGCGCCCGCAAGGGCCAGAGTTCAACCGACCCTTCTTCGTCGGCATCACCCTTCGCAACCTCATCCCCGAAGACGAGCACCAGGCCGAACTCTTCGCCGACCCCGCCAACCGCGCCGACCTCTCCGCCACCATGGACAAGCTCAACCTGAAATACGGCCACACCACGCTACACTTCGCCGGCATGCTACCCGCCCGTGAGTCCGCCCCCACCCGCATCGCCTTCACCCAGATCCCGGTAAAATACGGCGTCGATTACATGTAATCCACGACCGTGCAATGGTGTAAAAGTGGAGATGCAGGGGTTTATCGATGCGAAGTGCGATTTTGCTCTCATTCTGCTTCCTGATTTGTGGGCCGTTCTATGCACAGCAGGCACCCGGAGTGCCCCAGACATTTGCTGTCGCAACCATTAAGCCCAGCGGGCCGGATGCTGTGGCTGTCACACAGATTCGCGGCAATCGCTTTGCGACTGAAGGCACCACATTCGTGGACCTCTTCAAGTACGCGTACAGCGTGCATCCGGATCAGGTCGTTGGCGGCCCAGCCTGGCTGCGGACAGAGAAGTTCGATATTCTTGCAGACCCCGAGACGGAGAAACGGCCGAGCTCAGATCAGATGAAGGCTATGGTGCAGCAGCTTCTTGAGGAGCGCTTTCATCTGGTGATGCACCGCGAACAAAGATCTCTTTCGGTGTATGCTTTAGAGCATTTTGCGTGCAGGTATATCCTTTGATTCTTTCCAAGGAGCAGGAATGGGGGGATGCTTGAAGGCGTGGCGCGAGCGTACAGTAACGATTTGCGAGAGAAGGTGCTGGGCGCCTATGCGGCCGGCAAGGGGACACTGCGGGAGTTGTCCGAGCGGTTCGAGGTCAGCTACGGCTGGGTGAAGAAGATCCATGCGGCGGAGCTTCATACCGGAGATCGCCGTCGTGTGCCGCAGCGTCGCAGGCCGAGCGGCGTGGACATCGAGCGGTTGAAATCGCTGGTCACGCGTAAGCCTGACATCGTTCTGCGTGAGTTGCAGCAGGAGTTTGCCAAGGCTGGTCAGAGGTTCAGCATGACGCAGTTGTGGCGGGTGCTCAAGAAGCTGGACCTGCGGCTCAAAAAAAGTCGATCCACGCCACCGAGCGTGACACGGAAGCCAACCGGCAGAGGCGTGAAGCGTTCGTCGAGCCTATCCGCACGATCCTGCCGGAAGACCTGATTTACCTGGACGAGAGCGGTGTTTCGACGCAAATGACGCGGTTGTATGCGCGTGCGCCGCGCGGCGAGCGTGTCCACGATGCTGTGCCCGGCGGTCACTGGAAGATGCTTACCATCGTGGGCGCGATGGATCACTGCGGCGTGCTGGCCGCGATGACCGTCGAAGCCGCCACCGACCGTGACGTCTTCCTCGCCTATCTCGATGAGGTGCTGTGCCCGAAGCTGCGGCACGGACACGTCGTCGTGATGGACAACCTGAGTGCCCATAAGGTCGACGGGGTACGCCAGAGGATCGAGGCCTGTGGGGCATCGCTGCTCTACCTGCCGCCCTACTCGCCAGACCTCAATCCTATCGAGAAAGCTTGGAGCAAACTCAAACAAGGCTTGAGGGACGCACAAGCAAGAACCGTCGAGGCCCTACACCTCTCCGTTGCCGAACTACTTCCCACAATCTCAACAAAAGATGCCACCGCATGGTTCAGAGTAAGACACGGAGGCTATGGCTGAGAGAAAATGCTCTAGTGAAGACAGCAGATACGCCGAAGCTCATAAAGAGCACTGCCGATCCGAATGGGATTCCCGTCGTCGGCTATAACCCAAAGGGCGAGCTAAGTGTAGGCAATGCGACCATGGCAAACTTCGCGACGTTTTTGCAGCGCTTCGTGATTGACCGGCCAGCGGTTGATCAGACAGGTATCGCTGGGCGCTTTGATCTTGTACTGCGGTGGACGCCTGACGAGCTTCGTGACGGAAAACCTGACGATCTCCAGGCAGACACGTCCGCGCCGCCGAGCTTATTTACTGCGATAAAAGAGCAGTTGGGACTGAAGTTGCAGCCGACAAAAGCCGCTACTGATGTGTTTTTGATCGACCGCGTAGAGCATCCATCGAACAATTAGTAGCCGGATGCTTCTTTCATAGATGACGTGCGCCTAACGCCTCGCCAAGCGCTACGACGTCCTCGCCATCCGCACACCCTTCGGCAAAACAAGGACTCACACCAGCAGAAGTAATCCGCATGGCGACTGCCACATCCAAAATAAAAAGGCCGTCAGAGCATCTTCGGCTCTGCCGGCCGTCTCATTTACCTTTCAATTACTGTTCGTAGTTCAGATCGTCCACATCGGACGGTCCCATACGCATAGCAGCCGCTACCGCAGCCGCCGACTTCATCTCATACTCCTTCGGAGGAGTATCGCCGGCAAGGTTCTTCACAAAATAATCCCACCGCCGCCTTGTCATGTACTGTGTCGCATAGCCGTAACCATGGGCGACGTTAGGAATGATCAGCAGATCGAAATCCTTATTCGCTTTGATCAATGCCTCGACAACCAGCAACGTGTTATTCAGCGGCACATTGTTGTCCATCGTCCCATGCGCCAGCAGCAGCTTGCCTTTCAGGTTCTGAACGAAGTTCTGATTGGCCTGGCTGTCGTAGTTCGAAGTACCATCGGCATTCTTCACCTCCAGACCAGCCCACTTCTCCGCCCAGTCATCTTCATAGTCGCGCTGGTCGTGGTTGCCGCTCTCCGCAATCCCAACTTTGAAGAAATCGGGGTAGTGGAACATCGCCGCCGCCGTCGCATTGCCGCCGCCCGAGTGGCCATAGATCCCAACTTTGTCGAGATCGATCCACGGATATTTCGTGGCAAGGTCCTTCATCCCCGAGATCTGATCCGGAATCGTGTTATCGCCAAGATTGCCGTAGTAAAACTCATGAAACGCCTTCGACCGCCACGGCGTCCCCATCCCATCGATGCAGACGACGATGAACCCAAGTTCTGCCAGCGACTGTTCATCTCCATGAGCTGCCGCAAAGCCGCGCCCTCCGCAAGAGCCCGTCTGCGGCCCCGGATAGACATGGTTCACAATCGGATACTTCTTCGAAGCATCGAAGTTCGTCGGCTTGAACATGAAGCCATAGATCTCCGTCTTCCCGTCGCGAGCCTTCACCGTAATCGGAACTGGGGGTACCCATCCTGCCGCCACCAGCTTCGTGATGTCCTGCTTCGCCACGTCAACGACCACCTTGCCGTTTTCATCGCGAACCACCGCAGTCTCCGGCTCCGTCACCGTCGAGTACACATCCACAAAGTAGCGCCCATCAGGCGAAGGAGTGATCGCGTGATCTGCATTCTCCGGCGTCAACAGCTTCAGATCTTTGCCGTCGAATTTAACGCTGTAGTAGTGCTGAAAATAAGGATCGACTCCAGCCTCTCGTCCCACTCCGACAAAGTAGATCGTCCGCGCAGCCTGGTCCAGATGCAGCACCTGCGTCACGTTCCAGTCGCCATGCGTAATCTCATCCTTCAATTTGCCTGTGCCAATGTCATACAAGTACATATGGCCCCAGCCAGATCTCTCGCTGAACCAAAGCAACTCGTTGGTCTTCGACAGGTACTTCCAGTTCACCTTGTTGTTGCCGCTCTCATAGAACTTCGCGGTCGTCTCGCCCATCACATCGCGTACCGCGCCGGTCGAGGCGTCGGCAATCCGCATCCACTCCTGTTTGTGGTCGCGCGACGTGGAGACGAACGCAAGCTGCTTGCCGTCATCGCTCCACTGCACATCGTCCCATCCGCTTCCGCCGCGGCAGCTTATGTCGTCGCAAAGCGTCGAACGGTGCTGATCCGGCGGCATCTTCAACCGAATTACCCTCGGAGAATTCATAGCCGAGTCCACATCGATGATCACCCGCTCGATCATCGTCACATTCTTATCGCCCACCAGCGGATACTTCCACGCCCTCAACTGCGGATGCCCATTCGTCGTCGGAATCAGGTACATCTCGCCATCCTTGCGCTGGTCCTGCTGGAACGTCGCAATCTTCTTCGAGTCCGGCGACCACACCAGGATCGGCTTGTCGCTCATCTGCCATCCGGCGTTGTCGGTCGCGTACCCGAAGTCCTTCACGCCATCCGTAGTCAGTTGCGTCTCCTTGCCTGTAGCAAGATCGCGAACCCACAAATTCCAGTCGCGAATAAACGCCGCCTTCGTCTTGTCCGGCGAAACATCTGTATTGTTGCGAGCCCGTCCACCCAGCTGTGCCCCCTCTGCCGGCTTCGCTCCCACAGCGATCACCTCTGTGCAAACGCCAGCCCCGCTCAAATCGCAACGGAACTTGCGCGAACCGTTCCCCACCTCAACCGTCTTGTCACCGTTCGAAAGAGAGATCTCCGAGATCACCAGATGATGCGCATCCGCCTTCATCCTGCCGTTCGTCGATGCAGTCAACGCAGCCGCCAGCTTCGCCTGATCGAACGCCGGTCCTTTCGTGTCCTTCGCCGGATCGACTACAACAAACGTCACTCCATCCGGTCCATTGTCGCGGTACCAGAAGCGTCCATCGTCCATCCACGTCGGTCGCGCCACGCCGTGATACACCAGCGGATTGACGTTGTACGACATGAACTTCTCCGCCTTCGAATAGTCCTCGTCTGTAAGCTGCTTCCCCTGTGCCACTCCAATCGCAGTAAGACAGCACCCCAGCAAAACTCCCGCAACCGCCGACAACCCTTTACGCACGAACATGCTCCATCCTCCAAACGTCCACACTCTCAAAGTGTATGAGTGTCGCCCAGTCTACAGCGCGCCGCACACTTCGCGATAGGTGCGACCCTCGCAAACCAGCCAAACACGTCAGTTCAATCCGCCCCGGGCCCGCGAATCCTCCACAGAATCTGCCGCAAAATCCCCATCCACACCGGCACATCGTGCTCTGCAACCCCCATTCGCAAAACCAGCCGCCGAATCTGCCCTTCCTCGCAATTCGCCGGATGTCGCTTCGTATAACCAGTCCCCTCCAGCACTTCATTCAGCAGACCTGTCAGCCGCTCCGTCTCCCCGCTCGAAGCCGCGGCCGGAATCCCACTCGCCAGGCCCTCAGGCCTCGACCGCACCAGCTCATACAAACAGACCGCCACCGCCTGCCCAAGGTTCATCGAAGGATGCCGCGTGTCTTCATGCTCGGCCATCGGAATCGTCAGCAACCAGTGGCAGTGGCTCAACTCGTCATTGCTCAGCCCCGTCTTCTCTGAGCCAAACAGCAACGCAACCCGTCCGCCATCGCGAGCCAGCTCTTCGTCGATCTTCCCCGCCGCCTCTGCCAGCGCATACAAGGGATGCTGCAAAGCCCGTTCTCCCACCGCCGTCGTCCCCGCCACCAGCGTGCAATCTGCCACCGCATCCGCCACGCTGCCAAACACCGCGGCCCCGGCCATCACCTCGGCTGCATCCACCGCCGACCGCGCCGTTTCAAACGGCACAGCATATTCATTCACCACTCGCAGATGCCGAAACCCAAAGTCATGCATCGCCCGCGCCGCCGCACCGATATTATTCGGATTGCGCGCCCGCACCAGCACCACGACAACTCGATCACTCACCTGCCCGGTCACCTCTTCATTCTAGGCGCAATAAAAAGGCGACCGGCGAAGACATCCGCCGGCCGCTTCGTACTTCCGTTTCATGCAACTACCGTGGTTCGCGACCCTCCGCATGGGGATGAGCCTGCGTATTCGCATTGTGCTTGTCGTTGTAGATCGCTCTGCTGGTATTGTTCTGCCGCTGATTGATCTGCTGGCGCTCCTGCTGGTTCAAACGTCCGCCGTTTGCCGCACGATCGGCTGCAGCCTGGTTGTGGATGCTCGACTCGCGGTTCTCCACGTTCCTGGTCTCGCCCGCCGTCATCTGGCCCGAACGAACGCCCTGCCCAATACGCTGCTGCTGGTTCTCCGCCCGTACTCCTGGACGAGAGAAAGCTGCATTCCGCGGGTGTCCGCCGTTTACTGAAGCCAGGTTGCTGCGATCCGAGCGTGCTGCCTGAAAGTGATTCTGCTGCTCACTTGTTGCGGCAATATGATTCTCCCGTTCATACGACATCTCCTGCGCACTCGCACGTGCCTGAATGCCGCCTGCTCCGCCGTTGAAGCTTGTACGGACGCCAACCTCGTTCCGGTTGATCACCGTCCGATCCACATACGTGTTATGAATGATCGTCGTATTCACATTCACCACGGCGGTGTTATACGCAAACCGTCCGCCCTCCCAGCGTCCGCCATAAAAGCCGCTGCCGCCGTATCCAAATCCATAGTTCACGCCGCCATAGAAGCCGACATGCGGCCCCCAATATCCCGCGTGGAAGAGATAAGCTCCCCCGCCCCAGCCCCAGTAACCTGGAGTCCAGAGCAATCCAACCGTCGGAGGCTGCACCCAGACACCCGGAACCCAGTAGTAGCCCTCATCGCCATAAGCCCAGTAACCCGGAGTCCACAGATATCCATCCCCCGGGCAAAGCGGTTGTGTGTAGACAGGAAGCAATGGCGGGGCAATCGTCACCGAGACGAAGACTCCGGCAAAAGAAGCTACGGGTACAAGCGTAAGAGCCGCACCCATCAGAACTTTACGGACCAAACTAGCAATTTTCATAAGTCTGCCTTTAGGTTTGGCATAACGGCATCTCTGCCGCAGCCTTCATTTTTGTAAAACGGCTACAAACCGCCGTTCGTTCTTCCTCCCGTACCAACCCGCGTTCCAGACGGAAGTTCCGCACTTTGTAACGTAGGTCTCTTGAAAACAAACAATAATCCCCCAATGGTTGTACGTTCTCCGTCGAGCCTCCAGTAGCCACAACCCAGGGTGGCCCATCCTTTGTTGCTTTATCGCAAGGCGTGGGTTATTCACGAAGCAAACCATCGCTGCCCAGCTCAAGCCACCGGTTCCCGATTTCTACTTCGAGCTCGACATCATAGGCAACCCCGTCACGGGCCAATGCTCCACCTGCGCGTCTACATTCAATCCAAGTTCAACCCCCCGCGATGACGACGCAGCCACCGCAACATTCCACCCATCAACCAGCACCAGCGCATCACCCATCAGATCCGCCGTCCCAGCTTCAATCGTGATGGTCCTGCTCTCATTCGGCACAAGCGAAACATAGTTGTCGCTGTAGTACACCGGCAACACACGTTCCCCATCGCTCCTCCTGTGCAACTGCAGATGCGTCATCAACGCAACCTGAGTTCCGGGGTTATGCAGCGTCACATCGATAAAGCTTTTCCCCGGAACATCGCGTCTCGCAACCTTCGTATCCAAAGTCACGGTGGCCAATCCATCAAGAGCCGTCAGATCATCCTGATGTCCCGGCAGCGCGCGCCAGTAAAAATTCTCCGAAACCAGTTTCCCTTCGGCATCCTTAAGCTCCAGCTTCACAAAGCGAACCGCCGACAATCCCGCAGGCCAGTCAACAACCCCAAGACTCGTCGCCGCGCTCGCTGCAGCCAAAACATCATAGTCATGCTGGTACGCCACCGACCCATCGAGGTTATAGATCGCAAGATGCGCACGAGCGCCACTCAGCGGAACGGCAAGATTATCAATCACCTCTACATCGCCAGTGCTCTCGTTCAACTGGATATGCACCGTCTCCGCAGCCTTCTTCACCGCAAACAACGCCGAGTTCGGTTCCAAATCATGGTGATAGAGCTGCCACACAAAACTGGGCTGCGCCGGATTGCTCATCCACGTAATAATTCCGGTCGTCGGATGAAACAGCTTCGCATTCCGTCCCTCATACATCGCGCGAAACGCCTCATAGTTTGCCAACTGAGACTTCCGCACAAAGTCCGTCAGGTTCAGCACTCTGCCATAGCGCGCCGCGATCATCGCCGGATACGAATCTCCACCCGAAGCTCCCTTCGCGAAATCATGTTCGGCCCAGTCATCGTTGATCGTCTCCCAGTCCTTCTCCGGCATCATCCCGTGAATCGACTCCAGCGTCGGCACCGACACGCTGCCAATCTCCGTCTTGAACGCCTCGTTGAACGTGTAGAACTCCCGCGGCGTCCTCCAGTGATAAGGCCCATGCGAGTTCACTCCGCGCCCATCCGCCGAATTCGGCTGGTATAACCGCGTCGGCTCCAGCTCCGCCATCAACACCCGCAGTGCGTCGTCAATCTTCTTCGGCGGATATCCTTCATTCCTCGCACACCACAACACAATCGAAGCATGATTGCGAAACCTCAGAATCTTCTCCCGCACATTCGCCATATACGTGTCGAAGTCGCCAGGATCAGGCCCATCCGCAGAGTTCGGCTGAAAGAACTCGTCCCATACGAGCAGTCCATACTTGTCGCACAGCTCGTAAAAGTCTTCGCTCGTACTCTGCCCCACCCAGTTCCGAATCATGTTCAAATTCGCAATCTGGTGCATCCGAATCTGCGCCTCCAGTCGCTCCCGGGGATTGCGCTTCATCGCCTCATCCAGCCCCCAGTTCCCCCCGCGAATAAACACCCGAACCCCATTCACCGAGATCGTCAGATTCTCAGAGTCCGAAACGCTATAGCTGAACTTCCGAACCCCAAAATTCACATCTTTGCTATCGGAACTCTTTCCATCCATCTCGAAGCTCAGATGAAGTGAATAAAGGTTCTGTGGCCCATACCCATTCGGCCACCACAGCTTCGGATGATTCACATGCAGCGCGGGAGTGGTCTTCGGATCGAACGAAACCGTCTGCGAACTATGCGGAGCAACCACAACGCTCTGCTCAAACGAAACATCGCCGAAGCTTCCTCGCAGCACACCCTTCTGCGGCGCATTGCTCACATTTTCCACGCGCGCCTGCACCGCAACATCCGCCGAATCCGTCCTCGGCAGCGGAAGATCCGTTGTTACCAGCGGGTCCCTGATCACCATCGGCCCGCTCGCCGAAAGAAAAGCCTTCTGCCAGATCCCCGTATTGCGGTCGCGAATCGCCGGTATCCAGTCCCATCCAATCGTCGAAAGGAACGTCGGCCCGTCGATCGCGGTAATCCCCCCGTTCCTCCCCACGCCATCTCGAATCGTATGCTCATGCGGATTGCCCGGATGCGGCTGCGGCGAAACCAGCACCGCCAGCACAACTGTTTCGCCCGCCTTCACATCCCGCGAAATATCGAAGATTCCGCGAGCAAACGCACCCTTGATCGTCCCCGCCTGTCTCCCATTCACCCAGACCTGCGCAGAAAAATTGATCCCATCGAAGTTCAGCCAGACCTGCCGTCCCGCATAGTCTTTCGGAACCTTGAACTCCGTTCGATACCAATAAGGAGTACGCGCCAAGCTGTCCGGAATCCTGTCCGGCCGATTATTCTCCCCATACAGCGGCTCCGGATACACGCCATCATTGACGAGGCTCGTCAGCACTGTCCCCGGCACAGTAGCCGCATACCATCCCTTCGGCTTGTACTTCGCGACGGCAACGATCGCGCCATCCTCCAGCACCTTCGCCGCATCCTGCAACTGCCACCCAGACGCAATCGCCATTGGCAGCGGCACCGGCGAACTCTCCGCGAAAGCCAAAGAACCAGCCATCATCACTCCTGCGGCAAACAGAATTCCCAACGCCGACCCACAAAATCTCATGAGCGTGACCTATATCTTCATTGATCTAATTGCCCAACCAATGTCTCACGCAATTCATTGAGCGCCACGAAAAAAACACCAGTCAACACGGAAAACGCGCACATCCATCCGAACAAAGGCAAAGCAGTTCATCCGCTGCCCTTGTTTTTTCCTCAGCTATAAGTGGGCGGGGCGAAACTCGAAACTACCCCACCTCCATCTTCGAAGTGAAGATCCCCCGAAACGCCGGCCAGTACGCCCAGATCAAAAACAGCTCCAGCACTGTACACACCAGCCCCGGCCCGATGCCCGAAGGATTCAGCGTAATGTGAAACACCAGTATATTCACGAGGAACGGCCCAAGGATCACCAGCCCCACCGGTACATAGAGGCCAGCGATCAGCAGCGCAGCCGCAATCACATACAGCACGCCATGGAATATAAGCCACCCATGCGTATACAGGATCGTCGAAAAAGTGCCGGCGTCGCCCGGAATCGGTGGCGCGGGTAGAAACGGATGAAAATTGTTGAGCCCGAAGACGAGAAAGACAAGTCCGAGCAGAACGCGTGCAATAAGACCAGCGATCTTCATAAGCTGTCAGCTCCTTGGAAAGGTTGGTGGACGTTTCTCAAGACCCGCGTAACTTGCATCAGGAAGACTGATTCGATAGCGTCGAGTATATGCCGAATCGTATGGACTCCGGTGTCACCCTCTCGCTCGCAGGCAAAGTCGCTCTCATCACCGGAGGCTCCCGCGGAATCGGCGCAGCCACCGTCCGTCTCTTCCGTCAGGCTGGCGCAAAGGTCGTCTTCAGCTATCGGTCCGCGACCCAGCAAGCCGAAGCCCTGGTCGCCGAGTGCGGCGGCCCCGAGCTCTGCCGCGCCATCCAGCAACCGCTCTTCACCCCCGAAGACGGCGCAGCCCTCGTCACCTCTGCGGTAGCCGCGTTTGGCCGCATCGACTGCGCCATCCTCAACCACGGCATCTGGCCCTCGCACGACCAGCCCATCGCCACCATGACCACGACCCAGTGGCGAGACACCATCGGCACAAATCTGGATAGTGTCTTCGGCGTAGTCCGAGCAGCCGTAGCCCAAATGCAATCCCAGCCGCAATCCCAGCCGCAATCTCAGGCGGCAATCGGCGGAGCAAAAGGCTACATCGTCCTCATCGCCTCCACCGCCGCCCAGCGTGGAGAGGCCTTCCACTCCGACTACGCCGCCTCCAAGGGCGCACTCGTCAGCCTCACCAAGAGCCTCTCCTCCGAACTCATCGGCCAGGGAATCTACTGCAACTGTGTCGCTCCCGGCTGGGTCGCCACCGAGATGTCCACCAATACCCTCAGCGATCCCGAGACGTCCAAGAAGGTGTTGTCGCTCATTCCGCTCGGCCGTCCCGCCCACGTCGACGAGATCGCCGGTCCGGTTCTCTTTCTCTGCACCCCCCTCGCCGGCTTTATCTCCGGAGAGATCTTCAACGTCAACGGCGGCGCCGTCCTTGTAGGCTAAAGACCGCTGGCTGAACGGAGTCGCAATGAAGCAACTCGCCCTACTCGTCTTCGCAACTGTTCTCCTCGCCATCCATCCCCGGCCACTACAAGCTCAGGCCCGCGACATCCCCAGCGCCGCCCCCAAACAAGCCAGCGGCGAAAATGCAGAACAACGCGGCCGTAAGCTCCTCGACCAGATGCTAGAAGCCCTCGGCGGCGACGCATGGCTCAACCGTCACAACGTCCGCGAGTTCGGCCATCTCGCCCACTTTTTTCAGGGAGCCCCCAACGGCTACGTCGTCGACTTCACCGCCGCTCGCCAGTTCGCAACCGCTGACCATCCAGAAGCTCTGCGCATCGGCTTCATCACCGACAAGAGCATCCTCTTTCCCGGAAAAAAGATCGATATCGTACAAATCTGGACCAACAACACCGGCCACGAAGTCACCTACAAGGGCAATGCCACCCTGCCCAAAGAGCAGATCGACGACTACTATCGCCGTCAGGTCCACTCCATCGAATCCATCTTCCGCATCTGGCTCAAAGCCCCCGGCGTCATGGTCGTCGACGGAGGCAGCACCATGGTCGAGCGCCGCCTCACCGAGCGCGTCACCATCCTCAGCGCCAACAACGACGCCATCACTCTCGACATCGACATCGCCACCCATCTCCCTCGTCGCCGCACCTTCGAGTGGCGCAACAACACCTTCAAAGACCGCGACGAAGACGCCGAAGAGTACGATGACTACCACACCATCCAGGGACTGCCGACACCCTTCACCATCACCCGCTACCACAACGGAGACATGGACACTCAGACCTTCCTCACCAAAGTCGAGTACGATGTTGACCTGCCTCCCGGCACCTTCGACCCCAATATTTTATTGAAGAAAAAGCATTAGTATTTTGTCTTTGCTTTTCTTGTTGTCATCCTCGACGGGTGACCTTGCCCTCAGAACGCGTCGCTCATAAGCGTACTGGTTTTGGACTTTGGTCCGGTTGCGGTTGAACCTTCGCGTTCAGGCTGCGAGGGCGTGTTGTCGAGCGTTGGCTTGGCGCTCGAACTG
>JBDTEQ010000025.1:0-35274 GCA_039922475.1 Edaphobacter sp. | reverse complement strand
TCTCTTCGACGCCGGTGAGTTCGCGGAGTTTGTAAATGATGCGGTGCGGGGTGCCGGGGTCGAACTCGCCGGAGTTGGCGTCCTTGAGGCCGCAGACGTTGCGGGCGTATTCGATGCAGGCTGTCTGCATCCCGAGGCAGATGCCGAAGTAGGGAGTGCTGGTCTCGCGGGCGTAGCGTATGGCGTTTAACATGCCTTCGATGCCGCGCTTGCCGAAGCCGCCGGGGACGAGGATGCCGTCGAAGCCTTCGAGCTGTGAGGCATAGTTGTCGGTTTCGAGGCCTTCGGCTTCGATCCAGGTGACGCGTAGCTTGAGATTGTGGGCGAGAGCGCCGTGAACGAGGGCTTCCTTGAGCGATTTGTAGCTGTCTTCGTACTCGACGTACTTGCCGACGATGCCGATGGAGACTTCGTCCTTGGGGTTGTAGGCGCGGTGGACGATGTCCTGCCACTTGGAGAGGTCGGGTGCTGGCGCGTCGATGCGGAGGTATTTGAGGGCGAGGGCGTCTACGCCTTCGGCGGCAAAGGTGAGGGGAACCTCGTAGATGCTGGGAACGTCGCGCGCGGCGATGACGGCGGCCTCTTCGACGTTGCAGAAGAGAGCGATCTTGCTGCGCATCTCGCGCGGAACTGCGCGGTCGGAGCGGCAGAGGAGAATGTCCGGCTGGATGCCGATGGAGAGCATCTCCTTGACGGAGTGCTGGGTGGGCTTGGTTTTTAATTCCTGGGCGGCGGCGATCCAGGGGATCAATGTGACGTGGACGAAGCAGGTGTTTTCGCGGCCGAGGTCCTGACGCATCTGGCGGATGGCTTCTAAAAAGGGCAAAGACTCAATGTCGCCTACGGTTCCGCCGATCTCTACGATGGCTACATCGCAGTCTGCGGCGACTTTGCGCATGGCGTTTTTGATCTCGTTGGTGACGTGGGGGATGACCTGGACGGTTTTGCCGAGGTAGTCGCCACGTCTTTCCTTGGTGATGATTTGTTCATAAATACGCCCGGTGGTGAGGTTGTTGTCGCGGGTGAGCTTGGCATGGGTGAAGCGCTCGTAGTGGCCGAGGTCGAGGTCGGTTTCGGCGCCGTCGTCGGTGACGAAGACTTCGCCGTGCTGGAAGGGCGACATGGTGCCGGGGTCTACGTTGAGGTAGGGGTCGAACTTCATGAGGTTGACGCGGAGTCCGCGGGCTTCGAGGAGACAGCCGATGGAGGCTGCTGCGAGCCCCTTGCCCAATGAAGACACAACACCGCCCGTTACGAAGATGTACTTGGCAGACATGTCCGCGACCTCTTTATTTGGCTTTTAGATTTGTGCTTGGTGTGCACGATTAAGTATGGCAGGGTTCGCGGCTGGAGGCAATGGGTTGATTTATTGGGGATTTGGAGGCTGTTGGTTTACAGGCTGTCGATGTCTTTGGTTTCGAGGATGGGCTTTGGATAACCCTCTTTTTGCGACTTTGAGCATGGCTCGGCCTAGCTGCTCGGTGGTGGTGATGTATTTGGGGAAGGCGGATTTGAGGACGGTTTAGAAGGCCTGGTAAGCCTGGTTTTGGAGCGGATGCTGTGGAGGGGTCGGATGGCTCGCGGCGGGAGTTCCACGATAACAGACCGATGCAAGGGCGCAGTGTACTCGGGAGTGTCACTCAGGCGGTCGTCGCTCTGAAAGAATTCAGAGGATATCTACTTCTTCGACGGTGGCTGCTACTGGAAGGATCCCGTCTACCTTTGTCATCCTGAACAGTTCGTGGACGCGCGGGCTTACGTTGGTGACAACCATCCTGATGCCTCTGTTCTGGCAGCGCACATATTGGGTGACGATGACGCCCAGGCCGGCTGAGTCTACATAAGGAACGTTGGTGAGATCGATGATGTTCACGAGCGGCGGTTCCTCACCTGGCATCGATTTGAAGTCGAGCATGTCTTGCAGGGCGGCGGGTGTGAGCGATCCGTACATGTCACGCGCGGTAAAGGGACCTGTGAGCCTGAAGATTACCGTGGAGGGAGATTTGCCCTCTTTGCGCTCGATGTTGAAGACTGTATGTTTCCAGATCTGTGACTCTGTCATTGGTTGCTCTCTGCGGGACGGGTTTGCAGGATGGGTGTTGTTGGGGTGAGGAGGTTCGGCCTGGTGATGCCGAGTGCCAGGATCGAGATCTTGCCGTCGGTGGAGATGATATCGCCGGTTCCATTGGCAGTTGTCTTTGGAACGTGCGGGCGGTCGACGAGCGCGTAGGAGGTTGCGGTGCCGGCGTAGAGGAGGTCGGTTTCGATCCACTCGCGCTCACGATCGACGTGGGGGTCGATGCGGTGTCCCCATTTGGTGTTGGCGCGTGCCCTGGAGATGTCGATGTCGTGAGTGGCTGCGCCGACCCAGACGTCGCGGCCGTTCCAGGTCTGGGTTTGTTTCCAGATGCGGATGTGGTGGCGCTTGGCGAAGGTATCGAGCGACTTCTGGAAGATGAGGTCGGGAGCTTTGCCGTTGATGGTGAGCAGCGAGACGGGGGCTTCCTGATATCCGGAGCTGCGGATGGTTGCGCCGACGGTCTTGAGAGCTGAGCCTACGCTGAGCGAGTCGGTCTCAAACCAGCCCGCCTCCTTGAATGCGGCTTCGACCTGTTGCTGCGAGCCGATGAATATGAGGTTGGTGAGGTCGGAGGGTTTGTTGTCTTTGGTATACACGCGGGTGGGCGCGGCTTTGACGATGGCCTGCAGCTTGTCGTCGACCTGAAGGACTGGCCAGCCGGACCACTTGTCTTTGGTCTTGAGCATGGAGGGGCGCACGACCTGTACCTGGAGATCGGTGCCGGCGGGGAAGAGGATTTCGCGGCGGAGGGAGAGGCCGTAGACGGCTGAGACACCTTTGATGGTGTAACCAGCGATGGGATTGATCATGCCGAGGCCAGCGAGGATGTATCCGGCTTTAGTGGAGGCGTGGGGTTGGACGATGCCGATGATCTCATTGTTGCGCACGGTCTCGCGGGCGTTGTCGACGTCGATGACGCGGGTGTAGAGAGGGGATTTTGTGCCGTCGGCATGGACGATGTTGGAGAAGTCGAGGACGAGGCGGGGACGGGCGTATTTGCTGGCGGCCTTTTGTGCAAAAAGGATCGTGCCGTCGACTTTGGTTCCGGGGGGTATGACGAGCTGGCCGTCGGGGCAGATGATGTCTTCGCCATCTTTGCAGAGTGGATAGGTGACGGTGCCCTGGATCGGATCGCCGGTGCGGGAGTGTTCACTGTAGACGGGGCCGTTGATGCGAATGCTGAGGGTCTGTCCGGGGGCGAGGTCGGCCTGCATCACTTTCTTCATGCGGTCGTTGACGTTGGGGGGTACGTCGGCGAGTTCGTCACGGACGTACTGGAAGGAGGCGATGAGGAATCCGCTGGTGGCGCCGTGCTCTATAAGGAGGGTCTGAATTTCGAAGTTGGGGGAGTAGAGGAGATAGTCGAGGGCGGTGTCGTTGAAGATGTCCTCGTGATTGATGTCGACGCCCTTTTGGAGGAGTTGGTCGGCCATCTCCTCGTAGGAGACGACGATGCCTGGCCTGGTGTTGTAGCTGGAACCGAAGACGGTCCAGTGGAGCGCGGTGCGACCGTACTTGTCGGTGGCTTTGACGTCGGCTCCGTCGGCGAGGAGTTGCTTTGCTTCGGTGAGGCGGGCGAGGATCTCCTGCTCTTTGGTCTCGCGGGTGGCCTGGTAGAGCTTCTGGATGAGCGCGGAGGAGTGCGAGAGGTCTATGGTGAGGGCTGCGGGTTCCAACTGGTCGTCGGGCGTGTCCTGGTCGTCGGCGTCGGCTTTGGAGTTCTCCGCATCCGCGGGCGTTTTTTGAGTGGCTTTGGGCGGCGATACGGGCTTGGTTTGGGCGCCTGCCGGACGGACTGCAGTTGCGGTAAGGACAAGGCAGATTGCGAAGATAAGGGAAAGTTTGCTCGAAGCGGTCGGCATGAGGGTGTCACTCCTCTGATCTTTTTGGGGCCCGAAATGCGCGCAATAAGATGATGGCCTGTCAGATGGCGGTGAATCTGAGGAGAGATTATTCTACTTCTTGAAGATGATGGGTGAATCATAAAATATGACGGTGCGGGTGATGGGTAGGGCGTGGATCGATGCCCAGACGTGGGCGATGCGGCGGATGGATGCGCTGGCGAGGCGGCGGGATCGTCGACGGGGGGTGCCGGAACATCTGACGACCGGGGAACGGGGTGAGCGGGAGGCGCTGTTTCATCTGCGCAGGATGGGCTATGTGGTTGTGGCGCGAAGATGGAAGAGCGCGAAGCTGTGGGGCGATATCGACCTGGTGGGATGGGATGGGGAGTGGCTGTGCTTTGTTGAGGTGAAGACACGGAGCAGACGGGATGGGGTGGCGGCAGAGTCGGCTGTGGATGGGGAGAAACAGGAGATGTTGCGGCGGATGGCGCGGGCTTATCTGAGGCGGTTTCCGGAGAGGCTGCGGGAGGATATGCGGGTGCGGTTCGATGTGATGTCGGTATACTTGCTGCCGTCGGGAGTTGAGTTCGATCTGTATCGGGAGGCGTTTGGATGGTGAGATATACGAAGGAGCAGGACGGCGCGGAGTTTGATCCGGCGGAGTTGAGCGAACGGCTGGCGACGGTGTTGCGCGAGGCGATGCCCTGGCTGCTGACCGTCTCGGAGGCTGAGGCCAGCGTGCCGGAGCGCGCAGGGAAGTGGAGCGGCAAAGAGGTGATCGGGCACCTGATCGACTCGGCGGTGAACAACCTGGGACGGATTGTGCGGATGCAGATTGAAGAGGGGCAACGCTTGCCTGGGTATGAGCAGATGGAGTGGGTGAGTTTGCAACACTATGCAGAGCGCGAGTGGTCGCAGGTGCTGGCGCTGTGGTTCGCGCTGAATGAGCATGTGGCGTGGACGGTCGAGCATGTGGAGGCGGCGCGGTTGGCGAGCCGGAGCATGGTTGGAGGGGAAGAGGTGACGCTGGGATTCCTGATCGCGGACTATGTGGCGCATATGGAGCATCACCTGCTGGCGATGCGGCTATGGCTGGGAATTGAGAGTGGAGTACAGGGGCAGCAACCGAATTGATGGTGCTGGTGTCTAATTAAGCTGGTCGATACGGATGAAGAACGATACGAATGAAGATCGATGAGGATGAAGAACGATGACGCTGATGAATGCACCGGAGTACGATAGCCGACGCGATACGCGGAACCGTAATTTGCTGATAGCAGCCGTGGTTCTGGTGGTATTGGCGCTGGTGATCGGGTTTGGCGGTTTTGCGGCTGGCCATGGCTGGTTCTTCTCCAACCTGCCGACGGAACATAAGGTGAACAACTTCTTCAACGCGCTGGAGGCGAAGGATTATGGCAAGGCCTTCGCGATTTATACCAACGATCCTGATTGGCAGCAGCACCCGGAGAAGCATGCGGATTATCCGCTGCAGCGGTTTACAGAGGACTGGACGAGCTCGAGCCCAGTCGGGGCTCCGATTACGTCGCATCATGTGGATATATCGAAGACGGATGGGACTGGGATGTTCGGAAGCGGGATTATTGTGGCGGTGCGGGTGAATGGAGATCATAAGCTGTTCATGTGGTATCAGCGCAGCGATGGAACGCTGACGGAGCCGGCGCCGCATATTCTGCAGTACAACTAGAGGAGAATTTGTACCAATTAATATTGGCTGTTGGAAGCTTTGGGAGTTATGCGTTTGAGCGCGCTCGCATTTTCGCTGGTTTAGAGTTGGGGATATGGCAGAGATAAAGAACGGAAAGATTGTCATCACCGGAGCTGCCGGCCTGGTGGGTCAGAATCTTATTCCGCGATTGAAGGCTAGAGGCTTTACAGAGATTGTCGCGATCGACAAACATCCGACAAATGTCAAGATTCTGGAGCAGTATCATCCGACGATCCGGGTGTTGCATCGCGACCTGGCTGCGAGCGACGGAGCCGGTGATTGGGCAGAAGAGCTGGCGGGATGTCAGGCGCTTGTGATTGGGCATGCTCAGATTGGCGGAATCGAGCCGGCGGAGTATGTTCGGAATAATGTCGAGGCTACAGAACGGCTTCTGGAAGCGGCGGTGCGGCACAAGGTTCCGTACATTGTGAGTATTTCGTCGTCGGTTGTGAACTCCATGGTAGTGGACAACTATACCGAGACGAAGAAGGCGCAGGAGGCATTGGTTGCCGCATCCGGCATCAAACAGGTGGTGCTGCGGCCGACGCTGATGTTTGGCTGGTTCGACAGAAAACACGTTGGGTGGCTGGCGAGGTTTATGCAGCGGGTGCCGGTGTTTCCGATTCCGGGATCGGGGAAGTTTTTGCGACAGCCGTTGTACAGTGCGGATTTTTGCGAGGTGATCGTGTCGTCGATCCTGAACGAGACTACCGGCGCGTATAACATCACGGGGCAGGAGCGAATTGAATACATTGACCTGATTCGCGCGATGAAACGATCTACCGGCGCGAAAGCGCACATTCAGAAGATTCCTTACAGTGTGTTCTGGAGTTTGCTGAAGGTGAACTCGTTGTTCGATAAGAATCCGGCGTTTACGGTGGGGCAACTGAAGGCTCTGGTGACACCCGATATTTTTGAGGTGATTGACTGGCCGGGGATCTTCAAAGTTCGCGCGACACCGCTGCAAGAGGCGCTGGACGCGACCTTTCAAGATCCCGTGTATTCTAAGGTTGCTTTGGATTTTTAGGGTTTTCAGCGATGGCTTTTTAGCTCGAAACCTGGCTTGCAGCGTTCAGTACACGAGGTGTTTTATCGCTCATGTTGTTGTGATTGGGTCCGGAGCCATGGGTCTTGCCGCGGCGTTTCATGTCTTGAAGGCTGGACACACCGTTGACATTCTGGAGGCTGCGCCGGAGCCGGGAGGCATGGCGGCTCACTTCGATCTTGCAGGATTGTCGATTGAGCGTTTCTACCACTTTGTCTGTAAGAGCGATTTGCCGACGTTCGAGTTGATGGAGGAACTTGGCATCGGCGACCGGATGCGGTGGAAGATCACAACCATGGGGATCTTTACGGGCGGAAAGCTGCATGATTGGGGCAACCCGATTGCGTTACTGAAGTTTAATGAGATTAGTTTGATCTCGCGGTTGCGGTATGGACTGTTTGCGCTTGTCTCGGTGCGTCGCGAGCGATGGGATGCGATCGAGACGGAGTCGGCGCATACGTGGATTAAACGATGGTGCGGGACCGAGGTGTTCGACCGGCTTTGGAAGCCGCTGTTCGCGTTGAAGTTTTATCAGTATGCAGACAATGTCTCTGCAGCGTGGATATGGACGCGGATCAAGCGAATTGGGCGGTCGCGCCGGTCGATGATGGAAGAAGAGCTGGGGTATATCGAAGGCGGAAGCCAGACGCTGGTGGATGCGCTGTGCGCGGCGATTACCGAGCGCGGTGGCCGCATTCGCACACGCTGCGCGGCGCAGAAGGTGATTGTGGAAGGCGGTGCGGTTACAGGTGTCGCTACGCCCGAAGGGATTGTGCAGGCGGATGCAGTGATCTGTACCGTGCCGACGCCACTGGTTTCGGCGATGGTGCCGGACCTGCCTGAAGATTGGAAGGCCCGATACGATTCGATCGCCAATATGGGCGTCTGCTGCCTGGTGTTCAAGTTGAAGCGATCGGTCAGCCCGCACTTCTGGATGAATGTGAGTGAACCGGAGATGGGCATTCCGGGCATTATCGAGTTTTCGAATTTGAGGCCGGTAGGCGGCGAGACTGTGGTGTATGTGCCGTATTACATGCCGAACGACAATGTTAAATTTTCGTGGACGGATAAACAGCTTCTGGATGAGGCATTCGGATACCTGGGACGCTTCAATCCGCAGCTGACGAGCGACGATGTTATTGCTGCGCATGTGGCTCGTTTGCGTTATGCGCAGCCCGTCTGCGAGCCGGGGTTTGCTGCGAAGATTCCTGCGGTTCAGACCCCGATTCGGGGACTTCAGATTGCGGATACATGTTTTTACTATCCTGAAGACCGCGGAATCTCTGAGAGCGTACGATTTGGCCGTGAGATGGCGGAGCGTGTTGCAAGCTTATGACGAACTCATCGGGCATTGAAGCGAGAAAAGACATTGCGGCTGCGGAGGCTCGGCGGTTTGTAACCTTCGCTGTTACAGGGGGGATTGCGGCAGTTTGCAATCTTGTTGCGCGTTTTCTGATGTCCCGTGTGATGCGGTATGAGCTTGCGGTGCTGTTTTCTTATCTGGTGGGGATGATTGTCGCTTTTGTTCTGGCTCGAAGCTATGTGTTTGAGAAGAGCGCGACCGAATGGCATGCCCAACTAAGACGGTTTACGATCGTGAACGTATTTGCCTTCGCGCAGGTGTGGCTGGTCAGTGTTGGGTTGGTGCGGCTGGTGTTTCCATGGATGGCATTTCACTGGCACCCGGAAGATGTAGGACATCTTATTGGGGTTGCGAGCCCGGTTTTCGTAAGTTACTACGCGCACAAACATTTCTCTTTCCGGCAGACGGCGGGAGAGAAGACGTTGAGCCGGAGTGACGGGGAGATTGTCTCGGAGCTGTAATGCGCTGCTGCCGTGGTTTGGCGACTGCTAAGACCGAGGGAGATGGTGGGCCCGGAGGGATTTGAATCAACCCACATGCGCATCCACAACCACTTACTTGTCCGCATAATCCGGATGTTCCACCAAATACTTCGCCCGCGCCGCTGCGATCTGCGGCTTATACCCGACATAGACCTTGCGAATCGCACCCAGCGTCTCGGCCAGCCGGTCGAAGGGCAGGAGCGAAGCCACAAGGGCGAAGCGACTAATTTATTGCCTTCTTTTGTCGTTTCATTTATTTTTTGCGATTTTCCTCAGCAAAATCGCATGTCAAGCCCCAAAACCACTTAAATCATTCAAACGAAAGGGAATAGAGTTGGCGTATTAGTTACATCCAGCAAGCTATACTAGATATATAGAGATCGAAAAAGCCCCGGCCAACCGCCGGGGCTTCGCATTTAACCCATAAACCTTTTGTTTGCCCATATTTAGCGATAATCCCTTTGCTTGCCCATATTTAGCGTCCATCATAGCCGCTAATCCTAGGCATCCATTGGACTTACCGCCGGGCAATGGGGGGTACCCCCCGGAAAGAGAAGGACACGACCATGCAGTACGAACTATGCCGCCACGTCAAAACCAACGGCCTGCAATGCAAAGCCGCCGCCCCCCTCAACGGAGGCATCTGGTGTTACTTCCATCACCGCCTCCACCAGCGCCACACCGCCTTCCGGCACACCGAAACCACCCGCGGCTACCTCATCCCCGGCCAGCACATCGAGCTCGCTGCACTCGAGGATCGGGAATCCGTCCAGGTCGCGCTTTCGGTTGTTATCAACGCACTCGCCACCGGCAACCTCGACATCAAACGCGCCACGGCCCTGCTCTACGGCCTTCAGCTCGCCTCCAGCAACGCCCGCGGCCTCTACACCGAACCCGGCGTCACCAGCACCGTCCGCGCCATCGAACCGTCCCCCGAAGGGCTCGACCTCGCCGAACCCGGCACAGTCTACGAGATCACCGACGGCCCCGACACCAGACTCAAACTCCTCTGGGAAGGCTACGAAGAGGACGACAACGACGAAGAAGAGGAAGAGGACGAAGATTAATTCTCTATTCAGCCTCCATCCCGATAAAGCGTTCAGGCAGATATAGCTTCCAGGCCGAGAGAGCCTCAAGGCAGATAAGCCTCAACGCAGATAGAGGTTCCACGCAGATAAAGCCCGAAGGCAGATAGCCTCAAGGCAGATTGGGGTTCCACGAAGACAAAGCTTCTAGGTAACCCAAGGCTTTAGCCTTGGGCCTCTCAGGCACCCGTAAAAAACAGGGGGCTTTTAGCCCCTGGGGTATGCCTTCTTTCGACGCTAGCTCCGCGTCACAACCTTCAAATGCAGCTCCCGCATCTGCTGCTCGCTCACCGGCGTAGGCGCATCGACCATCAGGTCGATCGCCTTCGCCGTCTTCGGAAACGCAATCACCTCACGGAGGCTCGTCGCACCAGCCAGAATCATCACAATCCGGTCCAGCCCCAGCGCAATCCCGCCATGCGGAGGCGTGCCATACTCCAGCGCATCGAGGAAGAACCCAAACCGCTCCTTCGCCTCTTCATCCGACATGCCCAGCGAACGGAAGATCTCTGCCTGCACATCCTTCCGGTGAATACGGATCGAGCCCGAACCAAGCTCCGTCCCATTCAGCACGATGTCATAAGCAAGCGCACGCACCGCACCCTTATCGATGGTCAGCCGCCCAGCCTTGATGTCCTCTTCATGCGGCGACGTAAACGGATGGTGCGCAGCGTTCCACGTCTTCGTCTCCTCGTCCCACTCATACATGGGAAAGTCGGTGACCCAGACAAACTTGAAGTCCGCCGCAGTGCCGGTCTGCTCGAAGAGCTTGTGCTTATCTGCAAACTTCTTCGCCAGCTCCAGCCGCAGCGCACCAACCCGCTTCCAGATCCACTGCGGATCATAGTTCCACTTGGCAGGAGTTCCAATCTTAGGAGTAATGACAATGACCAGATCGGCCCCAGAACTTGGTGACGACAAAGAACCGGGTGCCCCATCTTCGCGCCCGCTCTTGGGTGCTAAGGTGGGGTCTTTCGCCAGCTTTGCCTCAATCGTCTCCGCCAGCGGAGCGAACGCCGCATTCGTCTTCAACCGAGCCACATCCAGAAAGTCGAGCCCGCAATCTCCAAACGACGCACGAATCTCATCCACGAGACCGCGCTTCTGGGTGCCGCTCAAACCGCCGGCCTTGGGAATCACAAACCCCAGCACCGGCAGCTCTTTCTCAATCTTCAACGACTCGCGCAACTCCGCCGTCAACTCATCCGTCAGCGAAACCATCGCCGGCAGCCGCATATCCGGCTTGTCGATACCGTAGTTCTTAATCGCATCATCGTAAGTCATCTGCACGAAAGGAGCAGTCAAAGTAATCCCAGCCGTCGCAAACGCCGCCGACAGGAAACCCTCGACCACGCGAAACACCGTCTCCTGCTTCGGAAACGTCATCTCAAGGTCAACCTGGGTAAACTCCGGCTGCCGGTCCGCGCGCAAGTCTTCATCGCGAAAGCATCGCGCAATCTGAAAGTAGCGATCGAACCCAGAGATCATCAGGATCTGCTTGAAGATCTGCGGCGACTGAGGCAACGCGTAGAAGCTTCCCGCATGAACCCGGCTCGGCACCAGATAATCGCGCGCTCCCTCGGGAGTAGACCGCGTCATGAAAGGAGTTTCAATCTCAAGAAAGCCCTGCTCAACCAGGTAGTTTCGGATCGCCATCGCCACACGGCTGCGCAGCGCAAAGTTCGCCTGCATCTGCGGACGCCGCAGATCGAGGTAGCGATACTTCAGCCGCACCTCCTCGTTCGCAATCGCATCTTCCGCAGGAGAAAACGGCGGAGTCTTCGCTTCATTCAGCAGCAGCAGCTCACTCGCAACAACCTCAATCTGTCCCGTAGGCATATTCGGGTTCTCAAGCCCCGCTCCACGCCGCCGCACCTTACCCTTCACCGCAACCACGTACTCCGACCGCGCCGCTTCAGCCTTCGCATGCGCCTCGCCGGACACCTCTTTATCGAGCACCACCTGAGTAATCCCCGTCCGGTCGCGCACGTCGAGAAAGATCAGGTTTCCATGGTCCCGCCGCCGGTTCACCCAGCCCATCAAAACCACCGGCTGCCCATCCTGCTCCGCGCGAAGCTGACCGCACAGATGTGTCCGCTGTAAGTTGCCTAGAAAGTCTAAAGTCACGATCTACCTATTGTACGAATTTTGGCGGATGTATTGAAAATATGATCGCGCATAAGCAGACAAATGACAGTGCTGTTGCAATCATCCATCGCCAATCCGAGCCGGATACAGATCTCAGGCCTTGAGGAGCGGTTGTCACTGGTGCGGTCACGGATATTACTTCGACGTCTGACTGAGTCGCCTTAGAGGAAATAATTTGATCAAAGACCCGAGCAACGACGATCCCTGCCAAACCAAATTCGATCCACAGGAGAATTTGTACAAGGGCAGGAAAAGCTGGCGTCGGGCCAGGAAAGAACTGCTTACGGAATGCAAAGGAACAGAAAATATGCAAAAAGTTGATTTCAATGGCAAACTTTGCAAGAGACTCCAAACGCACTCGACTTAGCATTGCGATCACTTCTCCGTGAGTTGTTCGTGAGCCGATTTTATTTTTTCAACGCGACAGCGAGTTCGGCGCGAGGCACCTTAGTCTGTTCCCCTGCACTAAAGTCCTTCACCGTCAGAATACCGGATGCAATTTCGTCCTCGCCCAGAATCACCATGCGCCGAGCCAGCTTGTCCGCTGCCTCAAACGACTTCTTCAGCCGGAAACTTCCGTCTCCAACCTCGATCGCAAGTCCTTCAGCGCGCAGCTCCTTAGCCAGCAAAAGCGCCGCAGCATTCTGCGCGATTCCCATCGGAGCAAGAAACGCATCCATCTTCCGGCTCTGTAGTTCCGCGAATCTTCCGATCGGGTTTTCCCTTGATGCTTCGAGTTGTGATTCAAGAGTGAGAATGAGGCGATCCTCGCCAATCGCAAACCCGATTCCAGGAGCCTTCGGTCCGCCCAGCATCTCCGACAAGCCGTCGTATCGTCCGCCGCCAAGCAGAGCATTCTGCGTCCCCAAACCGCTTCCGTCAGGAACCGTAAACTCAAACGTCGTCCGCGTGTAGTAGTCGAGCCCGCGAACCAGCCGCGGATTCACCGTATAAGCAACGCCGCAGACATCAAGCGCCGCAAGCACCTGCGCGAAGTGCTCCTTGCTCGCATCATCCAGGAAGTCCGCAATCTTCGGCAGCCCTTCGATGATCTCCTGATCGCCCGCATCCTTCGAGTCCAGCACGCGCAGAGGATTCGTCTCCGCCCGCCGCTGGTTATCCGCGCTCATCCGCTCCTTCACCGGAGCAAGAGCCTCGCGCAACGCCGCAACATATCGCGGCCGATCCGTCGACGAGCCAACCGAGTTCACCTCCAGCTTCCAACCCTTCACGCCAAGCTCATTCAGGAAGGTAGAAAGCATCTCCAACACCTCAGCATCGCGCAGCGGACTATCCGACCCCGACCACGCCGGACCAAGCACTTCAGCCCCAATCTGCCAGAACTGCCGATACCTTCCACGCTGCGGCCGCTCCCGCCGAAACTGCGGCCCAATGTAGAACAGCTTCTGCAACATCCCCGAATCAGCCAGCTTGTGCTCGATATAAGCCCGCACGACACCCGCCGTATTCTCCGGCCGCAGCGTAAGGCTCTGTGCACTGTCGCTATCGGCGCGCACACGATCCTCCCACGTATACATCTCCTTGGAAACGATATCCGTCTCCTCGCCCACACCCCGCGCAAACAACGCCGTATCCTCAAAGATAGGCGTACGAATCTCGCCAAACCCGTAGCGCGCAAACACAGCACGAGCCGTGGCCTCGACGTGATTCCAAAGCACGGTCTCCGGAGGCAGCAAATCCCTCGTGCCGCGTACTGCTTTCAAAATTGCCATTGCTTTCAGTGTAACGAAGTTGGCCGCGCTATCTAAACTCAGGAGGTCTCTCGCAGGTAGATCGCCGTATAGTCCAGATAATTCTGCGCATACTTCAGGATCAGCGCTCTGTCCGCATCGCCCAGCGTTCTTCGCACCTTCCCCGGCACGCCAGCCACCAGCGAGTTCGGCGGAATCACCGTCTGCTCCGGAATCACCGCGCCCGCAGCAATGATCGACCCCTCGCCAATCCGGGCATTATTCAGAATCGTCGCCCCGATCCCCACCAGAACCGCATCCTCCAGCACACATCCATGCACCGTTGCATTATGGCCAATCGTCACCATCTCACCCACGATCACCGGGTACAGATACCGCATCCCGTGCAACACTGCACAATCCTGCACATTGCTCTTCGCGCCAATGCGGATGGAGTTCACATCCCCCCGCACAACCGCGTTCATCCACACGCTCGCCTGTTCCCCCAGAATGACATCCCCGATGATCTGAGCCGAGGGATCGACGTAGCAGCTTGTTGGAATGACGGGAGTTACTCCCTGATAAGAACGAATCATGCAGCCAATTTTACGCCGAATACACGCGCCTTCCTCGTTGTCTATGGATTTCACCATCGCGTCTTCTGAATTTTCAGCGATTTTAAGAAATTTCTGCAGCAAACTGGCGTATTCTGAAACCTATCCCGATTGGGAATGTTTGGAGGTGTATTTTTCTTGGCAGAGGTTCGAGTACAGGAAGGCGAACCCCTTGAGAACGCACTGCGACGCTTCAAGCGCAAAGTGCAGACGGAAGACATCATCAAGGAAGTCAAGCGTCACTCTTTTTATCTGAAACCCGGTGAAAAGAAACGCGTGAAGGAAGCGCTGGCACGCAAGCGCAATCGCAAGAAGGTCCGTAAGGAGCAAGACTAGTTCAGCTCCGTAACCCATGGCAGGCCGTCTCTCCTCTTGAAGAGTCTGAAGAGGCGGCCGCCTGAACCAGCCAGCAGGATGGACTCCCGCCATCGACTGGCACCGGCAGAGAGAGCCTGAACATCGGCCCACATTGACTGGTAATCGCAGCATTTCACGCATTCGCACTCTGGGCCCCTTTCAATCCAAGAAGTAGTGAACCATCAGAAATGGTAGACCGCTCAGCGGCATCGCCACAGATCAGGCATCCCTGAGTAATCTCCTTTTCCGTAGTACGGGAGAACCTCTATGGACTTTGTGGATCGGCTATTAACCTGCGCAGATTGCGGTGGCGAGTTCATCTTCACCGCTGGGGAACAACTCTTTTTCTTCGACAAGCAGTTCAAGAACGACCCAAAGCGCTGTAAACCGTGCAAGTCAAAACGCTCGGGTGCCACGCTCAAACCCGGAGCAGGGCCAGCCGCTGCCGGTCTGTCGCGTACGGAGACGCGCACCGAATGCTCGGCTTGCGGCATTGAAACCACGGTGCCCTTCAAGCCGACGCAGGGGCGCCCTGTGCTTTGCCGGCAATGCTTCCAGACAAAGCGTGCTCCGGCCACAGACGCACTCGTCACTGCCGCTGCCACCGCCGGAATGGTCGCCGGTGTATCAGATCAGCTTGCCGTCAGTACAGAGCTGCTTGCTGCGGCTCAAGTCTCTCAGGCTTAGGCCGCGAAGACTCCGAACTGACACCGCCGCTGGCTCCAGCGTCCTCCCTCACAGTACGATGTGAGTAGGGACAAGTATGAACTCTGACAGTAGCGCAGGGCTGCTGACACATCCTGAGCGTGAGTTAGTACGTGCGCGGACGCAGCTCGGAGACTTTGAACTCACAGTCTGTACCGACGGAACCTACATGCTCGACGGCGGCGCCATGTTCGGCGTCGTGCCAAAGCTGCTGTGGCAAAAACGTGCTCCGGCAGACGAGCAGAACCGCATTCTGCTCGGGCTCAACACCGTCATCGTAAGAACTGGAAATCACACTGTTCTGATCGAAACCGGAATCGGCAACAAGCAGTCCGCGAAGATGCGCGAGATCCAGTGCAATCAGGAACTCCTCCCCAGCTCCCTCGCTGCTGCCGCCATCGAGCCCGGCGAGGTGGACATCGTCATCAACACCCATCTGCACTTCGATCACTGCGGCTGGAACACAACGCTCCATCAGGACGGTTCCGTCACGCCAACCTTTCCCAACGCGCGCTACTTCGCTCACCGCGGCGAGGTGGAGCATGGCCATCTGCAACTCGACCGCGACCGTATCAGCTACCTCTCGCCCAACTACGACCCGCTTATCAAGTCAGGTCAGATGACGCTCCTCGACTCCGAAGGGATCAAGGCCAATCCGGAGATATGCCCCGGAATCAGCGTCGAGCTCTTCCCTGGGCACACCGCACAGCTAATGGCTGTCCACATCGAAGCGAAGACCTCAGGCGGCGCAGCACAACACGCCTGCTACATCTCCGATCTCATCCCCACGAGCGCGCATCTCGATCCAACCTGGGTCATGGGATACGATCTCGATCCCGTCGAGACCATCGCGCAGCGCAAGCGGTTCTATCAGCGAGCCATTCCAGAGAACTGGCTCGTGCTGTTCACCCACGACCACTTCACTCCTATGGCCCACATCGGCCTGAGCGATAAAGGAAAACCGATCATCCTCTAAGAACCTGTTTAGAAACTTTAAAAGAAGCTGCCATCTCGACCGAAGTCGCGCAGTCTCATCGCGCGACGCAGCGGAGAGATCCCCGCATTTCGCTCTTGTCCTTGCTTGTTTTTTCACCCGCAGAGCCACAAACCCCATAGGTTTTAAACAGGTTCTAACACATCGCCTACTTTTGGATCGCAGTCTCCGTCTTATCCAATTTCTTCGAAACATTGGCCGGTGTCGGCAACTGCGTTCTGTCCCAACCACCGCCAAGGGCCCCGATCAGCTGCACCGAAGCCGTCATCTCCTGCACGTGCAGGTTCGCCAGGGTCTGCTGGTTGCTAAGCAGCGTCGTCTGCGCCGTCACCACATTCAGATAAGGATCAACCCCAGTCTCATATCGTGCGGTCTCCAGTTGCAGCACCTCTTCGAACGACTTTACCGCCTGCTCCTGCTTCAATATCTGCTGCGAAAGAATGCGTACCGAGGCCAGCGAGTCCTCAACCTGTTGAAACGCAGTCAGCACCGTCTGTCGATAGCTGGCAACATCGGCGTTATAGGTCGTAACGAACTGGTTCACCTCCGCGCGCCGCAGCCCGCCATCATAGATTGTCTCGCTAAGAGTCGGCCCAATCGACCAGAACCGGCTCGGCCAGTCGAAGAAGTGTGTAAAAGTCGAGCTCTTGAAGCCGCCGCTTGCGCTCAAATCAAGCGATGGATAGAACGCAGCATACGCGATCCCGACCTGCGCATTCGCTGCTGCCATCTTTCTCTCCGCAGCAGCAATATCGGGCCTCCGCTCCAGCAGCGCCGACGGCATCCCAATCGGAACCGCTGGCGAGTTCGTCAGCACCGGCCTGACCGGAATCGAAAACTGCGAGGGGTTAGTCCCAACCAGCACGGCAATGGCATGTTCAAACTGCGCACGCGCCACTCCAAGATTCGCCGCCTGCGACTGCACGCTTTCAAGTGTGCTCTCGGCCTCGGCGACGGAGATCCTGTCGTCAATCCCAGTCTCATAGCGAGCCCGCGTCAACTCCAGTGCCTTCTTATCCGCGACCACCGCGGCGTCCAGTATCTTCTGCAACGCATCCTGGCCGCGTATCTCAAAGAAGAACTCTGCCAGACTCGCCTGCTCGGTCAGCTTCTCATTTTCAAGATCGGCTGCGCTCAACTGTGCGTTGTACTGCTCCTCATGAATTGTGTTGCGCACCCTGCCCCAAAGATCCGGCTCCCACGAAACATCGAACGGCAACGATCCCAGTGAACTAACCTTGCCGGGATTGGCCGTAGACGAACTGCCCAGATTGGCCGAAGAGGCCGAACGCGAATACGCAGGAGCGGTTCCCACCGTGGGATAAAGCTGCGAGCGAGCCTGCGCCACCAGTGTCCTCGCCTCTAGAAAATTCTCAAAGAACTGTTTGATGTTCTGGTTGTTGATGTTCAGTCGATCTTCCAGCGCATTCAGCTCCGGATCGTTGTAGATCTCCCACCACTTGCCATGCAGCATCGCATCCTGCGGTTGCGCGACCTTCCAGCCGTCCGTGTCCTGGAACTGTGTCGGCGATTCCTTATAAGAGGCCGGCGGAGCAGTAGCTGTAGCCGGAGGCACATGATACTTCGGCCCCACCATGCACCCTGTCAGCAGTATCGCGAGTGCAGAGCCTATTCCAAATTTGAGTCGAAGATTCATCATAGTTTTAGACATGGTTTGGTTACTCCACACCGGCAGCCGCTGGGCCATCGAGAGGATGAAACGTATCGCGTTCTTTCCCCATCACGCGCAGGCGCAGACGGTCGAGCGCAAGATAGACGACCGGGGTTGTATAGAGGGTCAGCATCTGACTCACAATCAGGCCGCCGACGATCGTGATACCGAGCGGCCTGCGCAGCTCAGAGCCTGTGCCCGTCCCAAACGCCAGCGGCAGCGCGCCAAACAGCGCCGCCATGGTCGTCATCATGATCGGGCGAAAGCGCAGCATGCATGCCTGGAAGATCGCATCTTCTGTACTCAAGCCGCCCTCGCGTTCTGCCTGCAGCGCAAAATCGATCATCATGATCGCGTTCTTCTTCACGATGCCGATCAGCAGCACTATGCCGATGATAGAGATAACGTTCAGATCTTCCTTGAAGATCATCAGTGCCATCATCGCTCCCACACTCGCCGAAGGCAGCGTCGAAAGAATGGTGATCGGATGCACCAGACTCTCATATAAGACGCCTAAAACAATAAAGACCGCAAGGATCGCTGTCACTACCAGAAGCGGCTCTGTCCCCAGCGACTGCTGATATGCCAGCAACGTTCCGGCAAAAGATCCATGCACCGTCGAAGGCGTACCCAGCTTCTGTTGCATCTGCGCAATCTCAAGCGTGGCGTCGCTCAGCGAAACTCCCGGCGCAAGGTTGAACGATACCGTAACCGACGGAAACAGCCCCGTATGGTTCAGCGCCAGAGGCACGGTGTCGACCTTGCTCGTCGACATCGCTGATAACGGAACATTTCCCGTCGCAGTTGGACTGCTTGAACCCGGTGGATGGAAGTACACATTCTTCAGTCCCTCAGGACTCTGCCAATACGGCGGCGCGAACTCGAGCACGACATAGTATTGGTTCAACTGTGTATAGATAAGCGAGACTTCGGATTGGCCGAACGCACCATACAGGCCGGCATCAAGCGATTGTGCCGTCTGGCCTAACTGTGCGGCAGTCGTTCGGTTATAGTTCAGCTTCACGTCCAGTCCGCCATTCTGCTGGTCGGCGCTGACATCTTGAAATCCCGGCAGGTGCGACATCCTCTCAAGCAGCCTTGGCCCCCACGTAGCCAGGTCGGCGAGATTATCCGCCTGAATCGTGTACTGGTACTGCGCATTGCTGCCGCGCCCGCCGATGCGAAGGTCCTGCGACGGCTGCAGAAACGTAGAGGCTCCCGGCAGCTTGTTCAACTTCGGCCGCAGCCGGTTGATCACATCAGCCGCGCTGATCTTTCTCTCGCTGAGCGGCTTGAGCGTCACATATAAGTTGCCGTTATTGGACGAACCTGTGAATGAGATCGCATTGGCCACAGCCGGATCCGCCTTCACCACTGCCTGAATTCTCCGCACAGAGTCGTTCATCATCGGAAAGGAAGCGTCCTGAGGGCCGCGTATGGCACCCCCCAGCGATCCGGTATCCTGCTGCGGAAAAAAACCCTTTGGGATCTTAATGACGATCGCTACATTCAACAAAATCGTCAGGAACAGGACCGTAAGGATCAGCACCGGGTTCTCCAGCACCCAGTGCAGGCTCCGCCGATAAAGCGACAGCAGCCAGTCAAATGCCCGATCCATCGACATATAGAGACGACCATGCTTTTCCGCGCGCGGGTTCCTCAGAATGTAAGCGCACATCATCGGCGTCGTTGTCAGGGAGATGACCATCGATACCAGGATGGCCGTCGAAAGTGTCACCGCGAACTCCCGAAAGAGTCTTCCTACAATCCCACCCATCATCAGAAGAGGAATAAACACCGCGGTCAGTGACATGCTGATCGTAAAAACCGTAAAGCCAATCTCTTTCGCCCCCCTTAGTGCCGCAGCGAAAGGCTCCATTCCATCTTCAATATGACGCGTGATGTTCTCCATCACTACAATCGCGTCGTCCACCACGAATCCGGTCGAGATGGTCAACGCCATCAGCGACAGGTTATCCAGGCTGTAGCCGCACAGATACATCACAGCAAAGGTGCCGATCAGAGAGACCGGAACCGCAACCGCCGGAATCAACGTAGCGCGGCCGCTGCGAAGAAAGATGAAGACGACAATGATCACCAGCACGATCGACAGCAGCAGCGTCCGTTCCACCGTACTCACCGAAGCTCGGATTGTCGTGGTCCGGTCGAGAACGATCGTCGTCGTGATTCCTTGTGGAATCGAAGCTTCGACCGATGGAAGTGCCTCCCTGATTCGATCTACCGTGTCGATAATGTTCGCGCCCGGCTGACGGAACACGATCAGCGTCACCGCGCGCTTACCGTTCAAATACCCCGCAGCCCGCAAGTCCTGCGTCGAGTCGACAACATCCGCCACATCCGACAGCCGTATCGCAGAGCCCTTGTTGTGGCCGACGATGATCGGCTTATACTCCTCCGCATGCGATATCTGGTCATTAGCCAGAATATCCGCCGAGATATCCCCATTCGTAATCTGACCCTTGGCTAAATTTGAGTTCTGCAAACTCAAAACAGCCTGCAGGTTCGCCATCGTCAGGCCCATGCTGGCAAGTTTGGTCGGATTCACTTCCACGCGAACCGAGGGTAGCGCACCGCCGCCCGCATTCACCTGCCCCACTCCCTGGACCTGCGAAAGTCTCTGCTGAATAATCGTCGAAGCTTCGTCATAAAGCTTCGCCGGTCCATACTTGTCCGAGGTAAGACCGAGAATCATGATCGGCGCATCGGCCGGATTTACCTTGCGATACGTCGGATTTCCCGGAAGGTTCGCAGGCAGATAAGTTCGTGCTGAGTTGATCGCCGCCTGAACATCTCGCGCCGCTCCATTGATATCCCGGCTTAGTTCGAATTGAATCGTAACCGAGGTCCTGCCCAGGCTGCTCGATGACGTCATCTCCGTCACCCCGGCAATATGGCCAAGCTGTCGCTCCAAAGGCGTTGCCACCGAAGACGCCATGATCTCCGCGCTTCCACCGGGCAAACTCGCATTCACGGAGATCGTCGGAAAATCAACCTGAGGAAGAGGCGAAACCGGCAGCACCGTAAACGCAATCGCGCCAGCAATCGCAATCGCCACCGTCAGCAGCGTAGTGGCCACCGGCCGGCGGATAAAGGTCACAGAGACGTTCATGACAACTCCGCCGCCTCAGGCTCGCTTCCGTGGTGCCCAGCCTTCTTCTTCGAGAACCGCATCGCCAGGTTGTCGAAGAAGATATAGATCACCGGTGTCGTATATAGCGTTAAAATCTGGCTCAAAAGCAATCCGCCCACCATCGAAATGCCCAGCGGCCTGCGCAGCTCCGAGCCGATGCCTGTGCCAAACGCCAGCGGCAGTCCGCCCAGCAGAGCCGCCATCGTCGTCATCATGATCGGACGGAAGCGAAGCAGACAGGCTTGATAGATCGCCTCGGTCGCATCCAGCCCCTGGCTTCGTTCTGCATCGAGCGCAAAGTCCACCATCATAATGCCGTTCTTTTTAACGATACCGATCAGCAGCACGAGCCCGATAATTGCCACCACGCTCAGGTCCTGGTGAAACAGGATCAGTGAGATAAATGCGCCAACGCCCGCCGATGGCAACGTGGAGAGAATCGTAATCGGATGGATGAAGCTCTCATACAAAACTCCCAGCACGATATACACCGTCACCAGCGCAGCAAGAATCAGCAGCGGCATATTCGACAGCGAATTCCGGAACGACGCCGCAGTCCCCTGAAAATCGGCCTGCAGGCTCGCCGGCATGTGCATGTCTTTCTGCACCTTCGTGATCTCCGAGATCGCTCCCCCCAAAGCCGCATTCGGCGCCAGGTTGAACGAAACCGTGATCGCCGGAAACTGTCCCTGGTGCGTAATGGAAAGCGCCTCGGTCGTCGTCTCGAAGTGAGAAAACGCGCTGAACGGAACCGCACTGCTGGTCGCTGAACTCGTCGCGCCTGCCGACGTTGAGCCGCCCGGCACACCAGACGTGCTCGATCGCAGTGCATTCACCGGCGGCGTCAGCGTGTTAGCCGACGGAGTAAACAGAGCCGAACCTGTCAATGCATTCGAACCCGCCGAACTCGATCCTCGCCCAGACGCCGACGATGCTGGTGCTCCGCTAGTGCCTGCCGCTGAGTTCGACTCAAGATACAGATGGTTCAACTTGTCGGGATCCTGTTGAAACTGCGGCTCAGCCTCCAGAATCACGTGATATTGATTCAGCTGCGTGTACATCGTATTGATCTGACGCTGGCCGAACGCGTCATACAGCGTGTTATCAATCGTCGTCGGAGCCACGCCCAGCCGCGAAGCCGTAGCCCGATCGATAATCAGCGACACTGCCAGTCCGCCCATCTGCTGGTCCGTCGCCACATCTTCCAGCTCCGGCAGTTGTTTCAACTTCGCGACGAACAGGTTGGCCCATTCGTTCAGCTCGTTCGGGTCCGGATCTTCCAGCGTGTATTGATACTGCGTTCGGCTCACCCGGTCATCCACCGTAATGTTCTGCACCGGCTGCATGAAAACCTGAATGTCCTGCATACTTTTTAACTTCGACTGCAGCCTGCGGACCACATCCGAGGCGCTCAGATCACGCTGATCCAGAGGCTTCAGGTTGATCGACATTCTTCCGCTGTTCGTTGTCGTGTTCGTTCCATCCGCTCCGATAAAGGATGACAAGCTCTCCACCGCAGGGTCGGCGAGAATGATCTTTGCGACCTCCTTCTGCTTCTCCGCCATCGCCTTGGAACCGATCGTCTGCGTCGCCTGCGTAATTCCTTGAATCACGCCGGTATCCTGCACCGGGAAAAACCCCTTCGGAATAATGATGTACAGATAAATCGTCAGTAGAAGGGTTGCGACCGCAATCAGCAGCGTGATCGTCTGGTAGCGCAGCACCACTCTCAGCGTGCGCCCATAAAATGCAATCATCCTCTCGAACACACGCTCGGAAGCCTGATAGAAGCGCCCCTGCTGCGCGCGCGGATTGTGTTTCAGAATGCGCGATGCCATCATTGGCGTCAGTGTCAGCGAGACTACTGCCGAAATGATGATCGTCACCGCCAGCGTCACCGCGAACTCGCGGAAGAGCCGCCCCACAACGTCGCCCATGAACAGCAGAGGAATCAGCACCGCGATCAGCGATACCGTCAACGACAGAATCGTGAACCCGATCTGCTCGGCTCCCTTCAGCGCGGCCTGCATCGGCGACTCTCCCTCTTCGAGGAACCGCGAGATGTTCTCTACCATCACGATCGCGTCGTCCACAACAAACCCGGTCGAAATCGTCAGCGCCATCAGAGACAGGTTGTCCAGGCTGTAGCCAAGCAGGTACATTACCGCGAATGTCCCGACCAGAGACAGCGGGACCGCCACGCTGGGAATGATCGTCGCGTACAGGTTGCGCAAAAACAGGAAGATGACCATCACCACCAGGCCAACCGTCAGCAACAACTCAAATTTGACATCGTTCACCGAAGCCTGGATCGGCGTCGTCAGATCCGTCAGCGTCGTGACCTTGATTCCCGTGGGAAGATTTGCCTCAAGTTGCGGCATCAGTTGCTTGATGCTCTTCACCACGCTGATCGTGTTTCCCCCCGGCTGTCGCTGCACGTTCAGGATCACCGCTGGCGTCTCGTTCATCCACGCAGCCTGGGTAGTGTTCTCCACTCCGTCCACAATCTTCGCAACATCGGTCAGCATCACCGGCGCGCCATTGCGGTAAGCCACCACCACCTTCTTGTAATCGGCGCTGGTCACCAGTTGATCGTTCGCGTCAATCTGATAGTTCTGACGCGGCCCGTCGAAATTTCCTTTCGCTGCGTTCACACTGCTCTGCGTCACCGCCGTCCGCAGGTCTTCCAGGTTGATGCCATACGAAGAAAGCGCCACGGGATTCGCCTGAATTCGCACCGCAGGTTTCTGGCCGCCGCTGATGCTCACCAGCCCCACACCGGCAAGCTGCGAGATCTTCGGCGCCAGCCGCGTGTCTACCAGGTCCTCCACCTGCGACAGTGGCAGCGTGTTCGAAGTAATCGCCAGTGTCAACACCGGCGCATCGGCAGGATTCGTCTTGCTGTAGATCGGCGGAGCCGGAAGGTTCGCCGGAAGAAAGCTCGACGACGCGTTGATCGCCGACTGTACCTCTTCCTCCGCCACATCGATATTCAGGCTCAGATTGAACTGCAGCACGACCACTGAAGTCCCGCCTGAACTCGACGAGGTCATCTGGCTCAGCCCTTGAAGCTGTCCAAACTGGCGCTCCAGCGGAGCCGTCACAGTCGTCGCCATCACCTGAGGACTCGCACCCGGGTAGAAGGTCAGGATCTGGATCGTCGGATAGTCCACCTCAGGCAGCGCCGAAACCGGCAGTTGCGTGTAGCTCACAATCCCAACCAGCATAATGGCAGCCATCAGCAACGATGTCGCCACAGGGCGCAGAATAAACGGACGCGAAGGACTCAAGGAGCGCTACTCCCCGTCGCTGTCTTTGCTGTAGGCATCGGCTGCTTCGACACCACGACCTTTGCCTTGTCCTGCAGTTTGTCGAAGCTGCTGTTGGCGACAACATCACCGGGATTGATCCCCGTCACCTCCGTATTGTCCGCCTCGCTCACACCCGGCGTGACGCTGCGTTGGTGCGCCGTGTTGTCCACAATCACATATACGAAGGATGCAGTGCCGTCATGCTGGATCGCTGAAGAAGGAACAATCGTCACTCCCTGCCGCGTATTCACCAGCAGCCGCGTATTAACAAACTCGTTCGGAAACAGCGCAGCATCTCTGTTGTCGAACAAGGCCCGCGCCTTTATCGTGCCCGTCGTCGTGTCGATCTGATTGTCCAGCGTCAGCAGCGTTCCGCTCGCAATCTTCTTCAGCGCTGCCCGGTCGTAAGCATCCACCGGAAGCTTCGCTCTCTGTCGCAGCCGCGGCTGCACCTGGCCCAGATTGTCTTCCGGAATTGTGAAGATGATCGTAATCGGCTGCAGTTGCGTAATCACTGCAAGCGAAGTCCCGCCCGAAGCCTGAACCACGTTGCCCGGATCCACCAGCCGCAAGCCCACCCGGCCCGAGATCGGTGCCGTAATGTGGCAGTACCCGAGCTGCACCGTGTCGAACGCCACCGTTCCCTGGTCGTTCTTTACCGTGCCCGCAACCTGCAGCACAATCTTTTCCTGGTCATCCAGCGTCTGCCTCGGAATTGCATTCCGCGCCCACGCCTCGCGATACCGGTCGCGGTCCATCGTCGCCTGCGCAAGAATTGCCTGATCACGCTCCAGCGCTCCCTGCGCCTGCTGCAATGTCGCCTGGAAAGGCCGCGGATCGATATCAATCAGTGAGGCGCCCTTCCCGACAATCTGCCCTTCCGTAAAGTGAACCGCAATCACCGGCCCGGTCACCTGGCTCGTGATCGAAGCCGTATACACCGGCGTTACCGTCCCGATCGCGTCAAGATAGACCCCGATGTCGCCTTTCGTCGCCGTAGCCGTCGTCAGCGTCACTGGCCCGTTGCCAAAGCGCCGTCCACCCCCCGCCTTCGTCGACGTATCCTGATGCCGCAGCACCAGCAGAAATCCCACCGCGAAGATCAGCAGCAGGGCGATCCACACCAGCACACGCACAAGTCCGTTGCGTGGCGATGCAGGAGCTGGAAGTTGATGATCCGGTCCAATAGCCGGGTGTTCGTGCGAGTCGGCTGACAATACGTCTCCCTTGCAAATCTTTGAAGTTTTTTTGGACCCTGGCGTTTTTTTGACCTGGATGCGCAACGTCCGTCTCTGTATCGACGCTTGAGCGGGTACTTAAAGACTCAGCAAAGGGGCGCTTAACGGCCAAAACTCAGTGACATGATTCCGACCTTCTCAAGCAGCATCCGATCGCCGAAACCATCTCTGTTCCAGGACTCAACAATATCTCAACTCGACCACGCCTTGTTCCTCCGCCCACGAATGACGTTCATTGAGCCATCAACCCCAGCATGGTATGATTGGGAATCGGCAGACTACCGTTCATCCGGTAGAGGTCAGGAGCTTCTACTCGCCCTGCACCTGCACTCTTTCCCGGCATCGTTTGAGGAATCCACTCACGCTCGATCCCCGGAAGTCTTCTGCCATTCAGGATTGGAGCAAGTCATGGCACACAAATGTGATCTCTGCGGCAAAGGCCCGCAGTTCGGCAACAACATCTCGCACGCACACAACACCACCCGTCGCCGCTGGAACGTAAACCTCCAGCCCGTCAAGGCCAAGACCGACGGCGGCAGCAAGCGCATCCGCGTCTGCACCAGTTGCATCAAGTCCGGCAAAGTCGTCAAAGCCTAAGCCCCACAAAACCTCTTAAGCAGATCGCCCCAGCCGCATCGTAGCCGGCTGGGGCTTTCCTGCATACCTCACAATATTTACTTTTTTGCTCCCAGACAGCCAAGAGGTTCGCTCCTCGGTAACCCAGGCTGAAGTTTTGTACTTGCCTCTAGGTAAGCCAAGGCTTCAGCCTTGGCCCTCTCAGCTTCCGCAAAAAATAAGGGGCTTTAGCCCCTGGGGTATGCCTAGTCTAAGCCTGCGTTCAACTCAGAAATAGATCGCCCCAGACGCGTCGTAGCCGGCTGGGGCTTTCTTGTTAAAATGAGATCCCGAAAATCCGCGGTCAGCTTTTAGTTCTTCTCAAAACCCAGCGAAGCGCTGTTGATGCAATACCGCAATCCGGTCGGCTTCGGCCCATCTGGGAAGACATGCCCCAGATGCGCTCCGCAGGTTGCACACCGCACCTCCACCCGCTTCATTCCATACGTAGTATCTTCAATTGCCTCGATCGCCTCGGGCGAAACCGGGTTCCAGAAGCTGGGCCATCCGCTCCCCGACTCGAACTTTTTATCCGAGGTAAACAGCGGCGCGTTACAACTCCCGCAGTGGTAGATCCCGTCGTCGTGGTTATTCACCAAGGCTCCGGTGAACGGCCGCTCCGTTCCACCCTCCCGCATCACATGAAACTGCTCCGGCGTCAGCAGCTCTCGCCACTCCGCCTCCGTCTTCTGCACCTTCTTTACCTCTGTCTCGGCCATCGCTCCAGACTCCTCTTTATCAAAAGATATCTTCTGAAATTAGATGTCTTTATCAGCGAAAATACTTCATCGCCGCGCCACGAGACCCTGGGCAGTATCGACATTATAGTTGGGTCTTAAGTTCTTGATCTCTATAAGGAGTGCGATCCTGAGCGCCGCCTCTCGCAGCTTTATCGCGAGAGGCGGAGTCGAAGGATCTGCGGTTTGCTCCTGGCGCCACTCTCATTTTGCCCCGTTTGCGGCAATACCTAGCCCTTGGCGATCACTTCAATCTCCACCAGAGCATCCTTCGGCAACCCAGCCACCGCCACCGTCGACCGTGCCGGCGCAATCACGCCCTCGGGTGCCAGGTAACGCGCATACACCTCATTCATCGCAGCAAAGTCGCCCATCGACTTCAAAAACACGGTCGTCTTCACCACATCCGCCAAACCGAGCCCAGCTTCCGCCAGCACAGCCTTCACATTCTCCAGCACGCGGACCGTCTGTTCGACAATCCCGCCAGCAATCACCTGCCCGGTAGCCGGGTCCAGCGCCACTTGTCCCGACGCATATAACATATCCCCAACCTTGACAGCCTGGGAGTACGGCCCGATCGCTGCAGGGGCCCCTTTAGTAGAAATCACAGTCTTTTTTGAATCGCTCATGCCATCAAGTCTATATCGTTATTCATCCGATGAAAATCGTCATCCATCCAGCCCGAAGAAATCGATAAAAATTTATATCTCCAGAGGCACAACCCGAAAAACAGCCTAGTATGAGTGTTCGAGGTGAACACCATGGGAATTATGGACATGATCCAATCGCTCGCCGGACAGACTGGAGCAGCAGCCGGCACCGACCAGGCCAAAGTTGCCGGAGGCTTCATCGAAGCTCTCACTCAGCATCCTGAAGGCATTCAGGGCGTCCTCGACGCCTTCAAGAACAACGGCATGGCCGAACATATCAACTCATGGGGCGCAGGTCAGGCCGCCACGGCAACTCCCGATCAGGTCGGCCAGGGCCTAAGCGGAACAGGTCTCATCGAAAAGACCGCTGAAAAAGCTGGGGTCTCCCCTCAAGTCGTTCAGATGGCGCTGTCCACCGTCCTTCCCATGGTCATCCAGCACTTCGCTCCCAATGGACAAGCCACTCCCACCACCGGCATGGCTGGCATGGCGCAATCACTCCTCAGCAAACTCGCCTGAGCACACATCTGGCGAGCCGGGCTCTTCGGCCCAACCAGGGCACAGGGTCCCTGCATCACAACAACACCAGCACGACAAACACAGTCAGCCAAGCTGACCACAGGAGAAGTGTGCCATGGCAGATCTAGACGCTTTGAAGCAGAAGTACGCCCCCGTCATCGCAATGATCCAGAAGTTCGCTCCCTACGGTGCCACTCTCGACGCCGTCGACCTCGCCGGGGAGCAGCTCCACATCAAAGCCACCGTCCCCTCCACCGTAGTAGCCGACCGCGTCTGGGACGCCATCAAAAAAGTCGACCCCACCTACTCCGACCTCAAACACGAGATCGGCACCAGCGGCGGTGCAACCCAGCCTGTCACCATCAAATCCGGCGACACCCTCTCGGCCATCAGCCTTCTCTTCTACGGCAACGCGAACAAGTACCCGCAGATCGCTCAGGCCAACAACCTGGCCAACCCCAACAGTGTCCCCATCGGCACCACCCTCCAGCTCCCCGTCCTCGGCAGCTAGACCGCCACTCTCAGGGCTTTGTCCCATCCGTCGCGCATCATGCGATGGATGGGACAGGCAGCGCTGCTCCTGAATCAACGATCAGCGATCAGCGTTCTCCCCTCTCTCTTCACGTGACGAACCACTCCCGGAAGCACCTAGCTTCCAAAATAACCAGAAGCCGGAGCACCAAAAACCTGCAGGGTGCCCTGGCATGGGCGCACGACGGCCAATCGATCACCTCGGCAGTCGACGATCATGGCTTTCCTCGCCTCTTCCGCATCCCTGTCGATGGCCAATCACCCACTGCTTTTGTTCAGGAATATTCAATCGATCCCACCTGGGCCCCCGACGGCAGCTTCGTTGTCTACTCGGGGCCTGACATCGGCACCTCATTTTCCGTGAAAGCCGTCTCAGCCGGTGCCGCGACGCACCCTATGCCGCCCCTCACGCTCACTCGCGGGGCTCGACACCTGGCCTTCCTCCCCGGAACGCACGCACTCGTTCTCTTGCGTGGAGAAATACAGCACAAAGATCTCTGGCTCATCGACCTCGAAACCGGTGCCGAGCGGCAGTTGACCAACCTCCCTCCCGGCTTTGATATCCGCGACTTCGACCTCTCCCCCGATGGCCACGAAGCGATCCTCGAACGTGTGCAGCAGCGTTCAAACATAGTGCTGCTGGATCTCCCGCGACCATAGTCAGTCGTAGAAAATCAACTTCGAATAGCCGACTCAAGAAAGAATCTTTCGATGACGATGAGGCAGCCGAATAAGCGGATTTCTTTCTTGCGCCTCATCTGATGGCTTGAGAGGATGGCTGGGATGATTCCTTGTCCCTGTTGCCGCTTTCGCACCCTGCACGAAACTGGTGGATTCGAGATATGCCCTGTTTGCTATTGGGAAGATGACGGACAGGACGACATCGATGCGGACAAGGTACGTGGTGGCCCAAACAATCTCTTGAGTCTTTCAGAGGCCCGCGAAAATTTCGCCACAATTGGAGCGTCCGATCTGCTATTCATCGGAGAAGTTCGACCACCTTTACCAGAGGAACTCACGGGATGTACTGAGGGGATGGCTACCATGAAAACCCGTCAAGCTTTGAAAGTGCGCATGGTCGCATTTTTCATAGCCGCAGCCATGCTGATTCTAGACCTGCCGTTGTTTTGGAGATTCTCTTTACCGCTGTCCAGATGGCTGGGGGCGGGTGCCTTAGTATGCACCGTTGCAGGAGTTCACTCCTTCATTCGCCTGAGAGCATACGACCGAAACAATCGCTTCCCGCCGAATCCCGCTGGTTAGCCTAGAATGTTTTTGTCCCATTTTTGTTTTGGAATCAGAGAGTTGCAAAATTTAATTTCAAATTTCCCGCCAAAATCGCATGTCAAGCCCCAAAACCATCTAAACCACACAAACGAAACAAGATCGAGTTGGCGTATTAGTTACACTCAAACCGCTATACTGGATATAGAGATCAAAACAAGCAAGCCCCAAAGGGAATCAACCACCCTTCGGGGCTAACTTGTTTGTTTGCACATATTTGGCGATAACCCCTTTATTATGACATTTTTACAGACAAGCACGGTGCGTAAACGTCTGAATCGAAGCTGGTTACACCCAGGCAATGGGGGGTACCCCTACTGCCCCAGCGCGATCTGCCCCAGCAATACGACATTCAGTGTCAGGATGACCCCCACCGCGCACCACCCCGCCATCTTCGTCCGCCGCGCACTCACAAAGCTCCGCATCACCGAAGCCCGGTTGGTCAGCACCAGCAGCGGAATCAAGGCAAACGGCAGCGCAAAGCTCAACACCACCTGCGACAGGATCAGAATCTTCAACGGGTCCAGTCCCACCGCAATCACCACCAGCGCCGGAATGATCGTAATCAGCCGTCGCAGGAAGATGGAAAACTTGATGTCCAGAAATCCTTCGATGATCACCTGCCCTGCCATCACCCCAACGGTCGAAGACGACAGCCCCGAACACAGCAGCGCAACCGCAAAGACCGTAGCGGCTGCCGGTCCGAGCAGCGGTCCCAGCGTATGGTAGGCCTTCTCGATATCGGGTGCCCCGCCGCTATGCACAAACGCCACCGCCGCCATCACGATCATCGCCGAATTGATCAGCCACGCTCCGTTCATCGCGACGAACACATCGATCAGTTCAAACTTCAGATAACTTCGCCGCCGCGACGCGCCCTCGATGGGTGGCTGTTTCACTACCTCCTCACGCCGCGGCTGCACCAGCGCCGAGTGCAGATACACCACATGCGGCATCACCGTCGCCCCCAGCATCCCGACCGCAGCATACAAACTGCCATGCACGTCCTTCGGGTCCAGCGTCGGAATCAGCGTATGGAATGCCACCAGCTTCCAGGCCGGATGTACCAGGAACACCTCGAACCCGTAGCAAAGCCCAATCACCCCGACAAACGCCATGATCCCGCGCTCCAGCCACTGATACCCCGCCAGATCCAGCGCCAGAATCAAAAACACCAGCACCGTCGCCACCAGAGCCGCCGCAAACAGAGTCTCCGTCCGCGTCCATCCCCGAGTCAGCAATACCGACCCGAAGAGCAGATAAAGCCCCAGCGCCGCTCCCAGAAACTCCGCCAGGTCGGTAGCGATCGCCGAAACCTCCGCAGCCACCCACAAAAATCGTGTCATCGGCCGCGAAAAATGTATCCTGCAATTCTGCGGCAGCGTCAACCCCGTCACAATCCCCAGCTTCGCCGAAAGGTACTGGATCAGAATGGCCATCGCGTTCGACCACAGCAGCACCCACAGCAGTCGGTACCCATACTGGCTTCCGCCCAGAATGTTCGTAGCAAAATTGCCCGGATCGATGTAGGCTACCGACGCCACAAACGCAGGTCCAAAATACGTCCACATCTCGTTCCGGCGGAACCTGGAGCCAAACGCAGGCTTGCCACTGCTAATCGTAATATTAGACACACCTAAATATTACTTTAATGCTAAGCTAAGTCAACTTCAGAACGATGAAATACTCTTCCACCACGCTGCGTTCGGCACAAACCAACAGCACAGCCTCCTCTGCGGGCAGCGAAGCAATCGACGATTACCTCAAAGCCATCTTCGAACTCAGCGGACGAGACGAGCGTCAGGTCTCCAGCAACGAGATCGCAGTCACCCTGTCCATAACCGCAGCGTCTGTCACCAACATGCTCCAGAAGCTCGCCGCGCAGCAACCGCCTCTCGTCGTCTACGAGAAACACCATGGAGTGAAGCTCGCGAAGGCAGGAAAAAGGCGCGCGCTCGAGATCATTCGCCATCATCGCCTCCTCGAGACCTTCCTCCACCAGGTCCTCGACTATCCCTGGGACGAAGTCCACCAGGAGGCCGAGCGCCTCGAACACTTCATCTCCGAACGCTTCGAGGAGCGCATCGCAGCCAAGCTCGGCCACCCCGAGTTCGACCCTCACGGCCACGCCATCCCTGCAATGGACGGTTCACTCCCCGGAAGGGACAACAAGAACCCGCAATCGCTCTCACAGCTTCGTCCCGGCCAATCTGCCAAAGTCTCCAGCGTCTCCGACAAAGATCCCGAGATGCTCCGCTACCTCGCCTCACAGGGAATCCGCCCCGGAGTACGTCTCACCCTCAGCGAACAGCTCCCCTTCAAAGGCGCCTACCAGGTTCGCATCGGAACCTCCTCCAAACCGGCCCTCCTGAGCCACACCCTCGCCGAAGCCATCTCTGTCGCTGTGAAATAAGCCCGCTGTTTGACTTCATCTTCCGCGATGCCTAGCCTCGAAGACAGGATACAAATCGAGCAGACAACAGGAGCGCGTCAACGAATGAAGGTTCTGGTAATCGGTGGTGGTGGCCGCGAACACGCCATAGTCTGGGCGCTCCGCAAATCCCCTCAAGTCACAGAAGTCATCTGCGCTCCCGGCAACGGCGGCATCGCCCAGCTCACTCGCTGCATCCCCGTCGATCCCGGCAATCTCCACGAGATGGTCAACATCGTCGCCATCGAACAGCCTGCTCTCACCGTCATCGGCCCCGAGCTCCCGCTCTCCGTCGGCATCGTCGATGAGCTCACCAAACGAGGCTTCCGCGTCTTCGGCCCCACGCAGGACGCAGCCAGGCTGGAGACCAGCAAAGCCTTCGCCAAAGAGTTCATGCAGCGCCACGTCATCCCCACCGCAGCCTACGCGCTCTGCACCACGCTGAACGAAGTACGCGAAGAACTCCCCCGCTTCAGCGTCCCCGTAGTCGTCAAAGCCTCAGGCCTCGCCGCTGGCAAAGGCGTCATCATCTGCAACACCCACCTCGAAGCCGAAGAAGCTGCCGCGCAGATGTTCAGCGGCACACTCCTCGGCATACAGGAGACCGAGGTCGTCCTCGAAGAGTTCCTCACTGGCGAAGAGCTCTCCTTCTTCGCCCTCTGCGATGGAACCCGCGCCATCGAGATCGCCTCCGCCCAGGACCACAAACGCATCGGCGAAGGCGACACCGGCCCCAACACCGGCGGCATGGGCGCCTACTCCACCGACGGCATCGTCACACCAGCCATGCGTCAATGGCTCCTCCACAACGTCGCTCAAAAGGTAGTCGACGGCATGAAGTCCGAAGGAACGCCCTTCAAAGGCATCCTCTTCTGCGGCATCATGATGACCCCACGCGGACCCATGGTCCTCGAGTTCAATACTCGCTTCGGCGACCCTGAGACCGAAGCCATCCTTCTCCGTCTCGAAACCGACATCGTCGATCTCTTCGACGCCTCTATCGACGGCGCCGTGAACCAGCTCACCATCCGAATGCACCCCGGCGCCAGCGTCTGCATCATCGCAGCCAGCGAAGGCTATCCCGGGAAATACGCCTCCAGCAAGCCAATTACCGGCCTTCCCCCGGCAGATCAACAAACCGAAGACGTAGTAGTCTTCCACTCCGGAACAGCGATGAAAGACGGCCAGATCGTCACTGCTGGCGGCCGCGTCCTCGCAGTCTCCGCGGTTGCACTCACCCTGCAAACCGCCCTCGACAAGGCTTACTCACAACTCGCAACTATCACCTTCGAGGGTATGCAATTCCGCCGCGATATCGGCCATCGCGCCTTACGTCAGGAGCAAGCATGACCCAGCCCGTCCTCACCGCGGAAGGGATTCTCGCCTGGAACGAGAAGACCGCTCAGGGTTGGCGGCGATTCCTCACTGCACACCCAGAACTCCTAGCCCAACCCTGCGACATCGCTGGCACAAAGTCCGTCGCAGAACTCCTCCAGCACATCGTCGCCGCGCAACTTCGCTACGCCGAACGCCTCGCCGGCCTTCCCATCTCCGACTACGCCGCCATCCCCTTCGACTCCGTCGAATCCATCTACGCAGTCCACGACCACGCCGTCGTCATCTTCCGGCAACTTCTCGCCTCAGACATCGACTGGAGCGAATCAATCGACTTCGCCACCCGCACCGCGGGCACGCTCCACTCCGACCGCAAGACCATCCTCTTCCATGCGCTACTGCATGGCATCCGCCACTACGCACAGTTAGCCAGCCTCGCCCGACAGTGCGGTTTCAAACCCGACTGGCCCATGGATTACCTCTTCATGAACATGAAACCAACGTAGTTACAAACAGGGTAGACAGGTAGCTTCGGAGCGACTCATACTGCAGCGGTTGCTGGCAGTATCTCCGACACATCCACCCACTGGGTCGGATAATCCCCCGTATAGCAGGCAGTACAAAAACTCCCCGGCGATAGTCCATCCACCGGCTCACCCTTCGTACAAGCATGCGTCAGCCCCACAAGCGATAGATACGCCAGCGAGTCCGCCTCCACAAACTCGCAGATCTCCGACACAGATTTATTCGCCGCAATCAAATCTTTCTTACTCGGCGTATCCACACCATAAAAACAAGGAGAGATCGTCGGCGGACAGGAGATCCGCAGATGAACCTCCTTCGCCCCCGCCGCGCGCACCATCCGAACGATCTTCCGCGAAGTCGTCCCGCGAATGATCGAGTCGTCGATCAAGATCACTCGCTTCCCTTCAAGCAGGCTCCGCACCGGATTCAGTTTCATACGCACGCCAAAGTCCCGCACCCGCTGCTCTGGCTGAATAAACGTCCGCCCCACATAATGATTACGAATCAGCCCAAAGTTGAACGGTATCCCCGACTCCGCCGCATACCCCAGCGCCGCCGTCACACCCGAGTCCGGCACCGGCACAATTAAGTCCGCCGCCACACCGGACTCTCGTGCCAGTTGCCGCCCCATCTCTTCACGCGACTGCTGCACCCATCGTCCATAGATACGCGAGTCTGGCCGCGCAAAATAAACATGCTCAAACACGCAGCTAGCCTGTGGTGTCGTGGTGTCGAAGTAGCGGCTCGTCACACCATCTTCAGAAACCATCACCAACTCGCCCGGCTTCACATCCCGCTCATACTTGGCATGCAGGAGATCAAACGCGCACGTCTCACTCGCAAATACAAACGTATCAGGTGCACCATCGACACCAGCAATCCGCCCCATCGATAGCGGCCTGAAACCATGCGGATCGCGCGCCGCAAAGATCCGGTTCCGCGTCATCATCACAATCGAAAACGCCCCCTCCACCTGCCTCAGCGACTCAGCAATGCAATCCACCAGCGTCGACGCCTTCGAATGCGCAATCAACTGGATGATGATCTCCGAATCGCTCGTCGTCTGAAACAAAGCCCCATCGCGCTCCAATCGCTCCTTCGCCGTCCCCAGATTCACCAGGTTGCCGTTATGCGCAATCGC
>JBDTEQ010000024.1:0-9828 GCA_039922475.1 Edaphobacter sp. | reverse complement strand
TTTGCAAATTGCAATTGACGACAAAAATCAAATTGTCCAGCTTCTCCCGCGCACCCAGCGAAATAGCGCCCAGCGACTCCACTTCATCCGTCTCGCCGTCGCCAAGGAAAGCCCAGACCTTGCGCTCAGTCGGCTTCAGCAACCCACGATGCTCCAGATACCGCATGAATCGTGCCTGATAGATCGCATTCAGCGGGCCGATTCCCATCGACACCGTCGGAAAGTTCCAGAAGTCCGGCATCAGCCAAGGATGCGGATACGAGCTCAGCCCCGGAGCATCGCGCAACTCATGACGGAAGTTCGTAAGCCGCGCCTCATCGAATCTTCCTTCCAGATACGCCCGTGCATACACCCCCGGCGAAGCGTGCCCTTGAAAATAGATAAAATCTCCCGGCTGGTCCCCATATGCCGCCCGGAAGAAGTGATTGAATCCAACCTCCAGCAACGTAGCCAGCGACGAGTACGTAGAAATATGTCCGCCAATGCCGTGATCTTTCTTGTTCTGCCCGTGCACCATCGCCATCGCGTTCCAGCGCAGCAGCGACTCCAACCGTTTCTCCACCTTCCTGTCCCCGGGGTACGGCACCTCATCGTGCTTGGGAATTGTATTCCGATAAGGAGTCGTCATCTCGCTCGGCGTCGGCACCCCCGCCTCGCGCGCACGCGTCCGCAATGCACCCAGCAACTCCGCCCCCTGCTCCCAGTCCTGTGCTACAACGTCGTCAAACGCCTCAATCCACTCCGACATCTCAGCAGCAAAGTCCTGTTTCGCAACCTCTTCCAGTTTCGTCGTCATGTCCCTAACCACTCCAGTCCCGGGGAGTCGTGCGATCCGCCTCATGCGGCACAAACGCTCCTGCTTATAACGATATAAGGCTTGAGCGAAAACGTCATCTACCCGAAAGAGTCATCGCCAGAACAACACTGAAATTCAACGGTTTCGACGAGGTGCTGCCTCAGCTTCGCAACAAGCCCTGTAATTTAGATGCGCACTGGCCGATGAAAGAGCATCGCATCGGATTTCAATTGCCCTGTGCCGCCACCCGCTTCAAATCTCCCAGATACTGCTTGATCTGCCCATCCTCATGCATCACGTAGTGGTCGACGAACCGCCACATCGCCGGCCCTGTCGTACCGTTCTCCGTAATCGTCACTCTCGTCGCTTTCTCCCCCTCCGGCTCCAGCACATAGGTCCACGTCCCTCCAAACGGCAGCTTCGGGTCTGCAATCCGAACCACCTGCTGCACCGGAGCCTCACGCACATCCGCGCACAGCGGCATCGTCATTCCGCTCTGCACCTCTGCCCAGCACGGAGCGCCGTTCTGTGAAGGCAGCATCCTCACCGCCTTCAATCCCGTTCGCCAGCTCGCCTGCGCGGAAACATTCGTGATCAACTCCCAAACCTTCTGCTGCGGTGCCGGAATCGTCTCCGACACAGTCGCCGTATGCTCCACTGGCAATCGGCTCCCTGTAAAGATTGCCGCACAGATCGCCAGCACGATCACGACACTCAACCAGCCCAGAAATCGCAGCACTCGCAAAGTTCACCTCAATCGAATCCCGCCGGCAGCAGCCCACGTTTGAATCCACAAAGATCAAAAAAAATGTATCCAGGTATCCCAGGGCTTCAGCCTCGGGTCTCTCCAATCGCCAATGAATAAGAGGAGATTCGGCCCCTGGGGGATGCCTTCCTTCAAACCTCAATAGATACATCTCAAACGCATCACCCATCAGCCTTACGTCGAATAGTCCGCATTGATCCGCACATACTCTTCCGTCAGGTCACAGGTCAGGAATCTGCACTCAGCCTTCCCCAGCCCCATATCCAGCGTAATCGTGTACTCCCGCTCCAGCATCACCGCGTGCGCCGCGGCCTCATCGAACTGCGCCGCCCGCACTCCAAGTTCAAACACCGGCACATCCACCGCCGCCCGCGCCACCTTCATCTTCGTATCCGTCGTCATAATGGCCCGCGCAAACATCTCCGCGTGCGCCGCCGTATCGCCCAGTGCATCCTTCAGCGCAGGCATCGCCGCAATCACCTTCTCACCCGGAAACGGCACCCCGATAATCCCCGTCGAGGAAGGGAAGAGCTCATCGAAGATGCAGCCAAAGCTCTCCGCCGCCGCCGCACACGTCTGCACACACGCATCGATCCCCGGCTGCCCCGTAGCGCAGTTCGCATTCCCCGCATTCACCAGCACCGCTCCCACACGTCCATCGGTCGCCGCCAGATGCCTCCGCCCCACCGTCACCGGAGCCGCCACCACCTGGTTCATCGTAAACATCGCCGCCGCGCGCGCGCCCTTCACCGGAACCGCCGCCGCCAGATCCACCTTGCCGCTGGCCTTGATTCCAGCCTTCACCGCATCCCACAAAAAACCCTGCGGCAGCGTCTCAAATCTCACTCTTTGATCACTAGACATAGCTCTACTCTATCAAGTCAACCCAGCCCTACAATCCGCTCTTATCAGCCTTTATCCCTTTCATCACCGTTACGCCTTTCCGCATGAAGCCGCGGCCAAGCCCATCTCCCGATAAATCCAAAAAACGTTTACCCTAGCCTTGAACCGGAGAAACCATGCTGCTCAAAGAACTTCGCACCCAGGTCCTTGAAGCCAATCTCGAACTAGTCAAGCGCGGCCTCGTCCTCTACACCTTCGGCAACGCCAGCGGTGTAGACCGCGAGCAGGGCCTCGTCGTCATCAAACCCTCCGGCGTCGACTACGACGAACTCATCCCTGAACTCATGGTCGTCACCGACCTCCACGGAAAGATCGTCGACGGCAAACTCAAACCTTCCTCCGACCTCGACACCCACACTCTCCTCTATCGCGAGTTCCCAACCATCGGCGCAGTCGTCCACACCCACTCCGAGTTCGCCACCAGCTTCGCCCAGGCTGGCCTCGCCATCCCCGCCCTCGGTACCACCCACGCCGACTACTTCTACGGCCCGGTCCCATGCACTGCACCCCTCACCGACGAAGCCATCGGCGGTCGCTACGTCCACGAGACCGGCACAGGCATCGTCAACTACTTCCAGCAAAACAAAATCGATCCACTAGCTGTCCCCGCTTGCCTGGTCAATGGCCACGCCCCCTTCGTCTGGGGCAAGAATGCACACGACGCCGCCCACAACGCAGTCGTCCTCGAAGCCGTAGCAAAGATGGCCTACAATACCCTCACCCTGAATCCCACCTGCGAAGGTGTCTCCCAAGCCCTCCTCAATCGCCACTACTTCCGTAAACACGGCTCCACAGCCACCTACGGCCAATAATTCCGACACAGGTTTGGGTGCCCCATCTTCGCGACAGTCGTATCGTCGCTAAGGTGGGCATCGCGCGAATGCGCGACCGCGTTAAGCTGCATCGAGTCTCAGATAAATTCAAATTCACTCATGCCTGGAGCAGTTCTGACAAAGGTACAGCCCCGCAACCTTCGAGGGCCAACGGCCCGTGCTATACCAGCCTGGGCCGCAGGCCACAGCCAAGTTTCCTCATCCTCCACTAACAAATGTCCTCATCCTCCACTGCCAAACTTTTCACTGCCAAACTTTCTCATCCTTCGCCCGATAAATTTTGTCATCCTTCGCCCTGAGCGAACGCAGTGAGTCGAAGGGCGGAGGACCTGCTTTTCGCCTTGTCTCTATCCCCGAATCTGTTTCAACGCCGGATAAATCCGTCGATACCGCTCATAAACTTCTCCCATCACCTTCGCATTCCTGGGTTCAATCGTCTCCGCAACGCGCACCGTCGCGGCACAAGCCGCCTCCACGCTTGCCCACGTTCCAATCCCTGTCCCGGCCAGCAGAGCCGCCCCAAACGCTCCACCCTCCTCCGCCTCCAGCAGCTCCACGGAATGCCCATAAACATCCGCCTGAATCTGCCGCCACAACGGCGCGCGTGCTCCACCACCACCCAGCCGGATCGCCTTTACTGGCACCCCAAGCTCGCGTAATAAAGTGAATGTATCCATCAAACCAAACGCCACTCCTTCAAGAACCGCTCGAACAAAATATCCCCGCGTATGCATAGCGGTAACCCCCACAAATGCAGCTCGTGCCTCAGGATCAAGATGCGGCGTCCGCTCCCCAAATAAATAAGGAGCCCACATCAACCCATCCGACCCCGCCGGAACTCCAGCCGCCAACGCAGTCAACTCTTCATAGCTGCTCCCCGGCGAAAACGTATCGCTAAAATACCGCAGACTCAGCCCCGCACCATTCGTCACGCCCATCACATGCCACCGTCCCGGAGCAGCATGGCAAAACGTATGCAGCCGACCCAGTCTGTCTTTGATGGGCGAGTCCGTCGCGGCAAACACCACTCCACTCGTCCCAATCGTCGCCGAAACCGAACCCGGTGCAAGAATCCCCATCCCCACAGCCCCCGCGCCCTGGTCGCCCGCACCCGCCGCCACAGCAGTTCCCGCCGCCAGCCCTGTAGCTCCAGCTCCAGCCACACTCACGCGAGCGCAAATCTCCGGCCCTTCAAACAGCCGCGGCAGCCACTGCATCGGAATACCCGCGACCTCCGCCATCTCCGTAGACCAGCATCGATGCGCAACATCCAGCAGCAGCGTCCCGCTCGCCTCCTGCATATCCATCGCAAACTCACCCGTCAGCCGGTACCGCACGTAGTCCTTCGGGCACAGCACATGCGCAATCTTCGCGAAGATCTCCGGCTGATGTTTCTTCACCCACAGCAGTTTGGTCAGCGTAAAATTTGGCAGTGCAGGATTGCACGTCAGCTCAATCAACCGTTCAAATCCAATCTTCTCCGTCAACCAGTCGCACTCCGGCTGTGTCCTCTGGTCGCACCATATCAACGCGGGCCGCAACACCCTGCCATCCGCGTCCAGCATCACGCATCCATGCATCTGTCCCGTCAGTCCGACCGCTTCGATCTCTGCGCCGGTCAACTCACTGGCGGCCATCACTCCGGCAATCGCCTCACGCGCTGCCCGCCACCAGTCCTCCGGCTCCTGTTCGGCCCATCCAGAATGTTCCGAGCGAATCGGCGCATGTTCGCAGGCAAACGACGCCACTACCGTGCCTGTGTTGTCGATCAGCACCGCTCGCGTCCCGCCCGTCCCAACATCAATCCCCAATAGCATTTTGTATTGCCCTCAAAAAAATCATTTTTCAGAGTGTACCGAATGCATCTTTTGAAGATTTCTCACAACCGGGTGCATCCGATACTAATGCATCCTATTTGTGGCAGTTAGGGTACTTCGTCCCTTTCCATGCTTTCCGCAAACTAGTCAGGAACCGAATCAGAATGCAGGTTACGATTAACCGTATGAGTCAACGCAAAACAGCGCCTCACGCCCTTGCGATACTTTTGCCGCTTGGGCTCTGCCTGCTCTTTGCCGTGGGTCAAACGCTCGCGCACGCACAATCGACCGGCCCAGCACAGCAAAAACCAGCCACCGGCCCAGGTACAGCGACTGGTAGCTCGCCAGTCGCCGGTGCGCAGAAGAACCTCTACACCGCCTCTGGACAGAACGGCGCGCAACCCACGCAGGACTCTTTCCACGGCAGCATAGTCAATGGCAAAGCCACCGAAGGCGTGCTTGACCTCTCTCTTGACGACGCCATCCAGCGCGGCCTTCGTCAGAATCTGGGCCTGATCCTGCAGACCTCCGCTGTGAAAAACTCCAACGGCCAGCGGCTGGAAGAGCTGCAAGGCCTCCTCCCCACCGTCAACGCCACCGGCAGTATTGAAGTCCAGCAGGTTAACCTCGCTGCCTCCGGACTCAAATTTCCCGGGGTCAATCCCATCATCGGTCCCTTTCAGGTTGTCGACTTCCGCGCCTACCTCACCCAGAATCTCTTCAATGTATCGGCACTCAAAAATTACCTCGCCGCCAAACATAACTTCGAAGGCGCAAAGCTAACCGCCGAAGACGCCCGCGACCTCGTCGTTCTCACCGTAGGCAACGCCTATTTGCTCTGCATCGCCGACTCCGCACGCATCGAAGCCGTCAACGCCGAGCTCGCCACCTCCAGGGTCTCGCTCGATCAGGCCAGTGCCGCACACGATGCCGGTACCAGCCCCCGCCTCGACGTTCTGCGCGCTCAGGTCGACTACCAGAACGAGCAGCAGAGCCTCATCTCCACAAAAAATAACCTTGAAAAAGATAAGCTGGCTCTAGCTCGCACCATCGGCCTTCCCCTCGACCAGCAGTTTCGCCTCACCGACCTCGTCCCGTTCAAGACGCTCGACAACGTCGATCCTCAGGCAGCCTTCGTACTGGCGCTGAAGTCGCGCAAAGACCTCGCGGCCTACGCCGAACAGGTCAAAGCCTCCAGGGATGAAAAGGCCTCCGCGTTCGCCTATCAGCTTCCTGTCGTCAGTGCCGCTGGCGACTACGGTGACATCGGCACCACTCCCGGCCACTCCCACGGCACCTTCTCTGCAGCCGGTCAGGTCACCGTCCCCGTCCTCCAGATCGCCAGGACTCGTGGACAGGAACAGGTAGCCGACGCGCAGTACCAGCAGGCCAGGGACAAGCTCGCCGACCAGATCCAGCAGGTCAATCAGGATGTGCGCGACAGCCTCCTCGACATTCAGTCTGCCGCGAAACTCGTAGAATCCACCCGCTCCAACGTGGATCTCGCCAGCGAAGCTCTCAGCGAAGCACAGCAGCGCTTTCATGCCGGCGTCTCCGACAACCTTCCCGTCTCCCAGGCCCAGTCGCAGGTAGAACAGGCGAACGATCAGTACATCAGCGCGCTCTACCAGCACAATCTGGCCAAACTCTCCCTGGCCCGTGCCATTGGAGTAGCCCAGAAAAATTACAAGGATTATCTCGGAGGAAAGTAACTTGCCAGAGCAATCGGATCATCAGGACACCCAGACCGCTCAGACCAGCGGCAACGCGCAGCTTAAGCAGAACGGTGCCAGTCGCTCGGAGGAAGAAGAAGCACCTGTGCAGAAGTCAGGCCGCAAGTTCATCGTCATCGCTGTCATCATTCTTCTTGTCATCGGAGCGAGCATCTTCTATTGGCGCTCCACCTTCACCGAGACCACCGATGACGCTCAGGTCGATGGCGATCTCTACCAGGTCAGCTCCCGCGTCACCGGCCAGGTCGTCAAGGTCTACGTCGAAGACAACCAGCAGGTAAAGATCGGTGATCCCATCGCCGAGATCGACCCCAAGGACTATCAGGTAGCCCTCGAGCAGGCTCAGGCAAATCTCGCCGGCGCGCAGGCTGCAGCCATCCAGGCCACCGTCAACGTCCCCATCACCAGTGTGAACGTGAGCACCAGTGTCAGCACCACCGGCTCCGATGTACAGTCATCAACCGCCTCGGTGGAACAGGCCCGCAAAGAGGCTCAGGCCGCCGAGGCCCGCGTCACCGCCGCCAAAGCCAACGCCATCAAGTCTCATCTCGACGTCGAGCGTTACACCCCGCTCGTTCAGAAGGACGTCATCTCCAAGCAGCAGTTCGACGCCGCCGTTGCCACCGATGCATCCAATCAGGCCGCTGTCCTCGAAGCAGAAGCCAGCCAGATCGCCAGCCAGGCCCAGGTCACCCAGGCCCTCCAGAAGCTCTCGCAGTCACGCTTCCAGGCCGCGCAGTCCATCAAAACCGGCCCCGACCAGGTTCGTGCCCAGCAGGCCAAAGCCAACGCTGCAATGGCCGACGTCAAACAGGCTCAAGCCAAAGTCGATCAGGCCCAGCTCAATCTCAGCTACACCCACATCACCGCGCCAACCACTGGCATCGTCAATAAGAAGAACGTACAGGTAGGCGCCAACCTCAGCATCGGTCAGGACCTCCTCACCATCATCCCGCTCACCGACCTCTGGGTTACAGCGAACTTCAAGGAAACGCAGCTCTCTGAGATGCATGCCGGCCAGGACGTCACGATGAAAGTCGACGCCCTCAACGGCCGTAAGTTCCACGGCACCGTCACCCAGATCGGCGGAGCCACCGGCTCGCGACTCTCGCTCTTCCCACCTGAGAACGCAACCGGCAACTACGTCAAAGTAGTGCAGCGCATCCCGGTCCGCGTCGACTTCACCAAAAAGAGCCTCGACGAAGACAACAAGGACTACGCTCTGCGTCCCGGCATGTCCGTCACCCCTGAAGTCGAGGTCAAATAGCCTCTGCATTCAGTGTTAAAAAAACGAGGAGACCCTTCATCAAAGCTGCAGCATCTAATCAGTGAACCCGGGAAGGGGTGCAGCATGGCTATTGCAATCAAAAAGACCACAGACTCGAAAGTCGCTCCCCACTGGCATGCTCATGCCAGAGAGATTCAGAAGTACGGCACCGTCATCGAGGACATGCCTCACCCTCTCAGCGCCAGGGTCCGCGCCGACATGGTCGCCAAACTCAACCAACTCCTCGCCGACTCCATGGTCCTGCGCGACATGTACAAGAAACATCACTGGCAGGTCTCCGGCCCCACCTTCTACCCGCTTCACCTTCTCTTCGACAAACACTTCGCCGAACAGGTCGAGATGGTAGACACAATCGCCGAACGCGTCCAGATGCTGGGCGGCGTCACCATCGCCATGGGAGGAGACGTAGCCGAGATCACCCGAATCCAGCCTCCGCCGCGAGGCAGGGAAGAGGTTCCCGTTCAACTCTCCCGCCTCCTCGAAGCCCATAAGATCATCATTCAGAGCTGCCTCGATATCTCCGATGCCGCGAACAAAGCCGGCGATCAGGGCACCAACGACCTCGTCGTCAGCGATGTTCTCCGCCCCAACGAGCTGCAATCCTGGTTTCTCAGCGAACACCTCGTCGAGATGCCCCTCGTCCTCAAAAAATAACCCGTCAGAGCCGTTCTTCCATAGCCCGCGCGCGCGAAGCGTTCGGGCTGTATATCTTTAATGGCAAGTCCGCATCCAACCGCCGACTAAAATCATCTTAACTACGTAAACCGCCATGCCGATCGCCATCGTCTTCTTCGTCCATTACGCGTACCTGATCATCTTCCTCTGGGTGTTCGTGGAGCAGATCGGCATTCCCATCCCCAGCATTCCTGTTCTACTCACTGCAGGAACGCTCAGCGCGACGCATCATGTCAGCTTCATCGGCATTACCTTCTCGATGCTCCTCGCCTGCCTCATCGCCGACACCATCTGGTTCTCGCTCGGCCGCCGCTACGGCAACAGCGTCCTCAAGCTCCTCTGCCGTCTCTCCTTTGAAGCATCAACCTGCGTCAGCAAGACCGAAAACTACTTCACCCGTCGCGGCGCGGTCACTCTTCTCTTCGCCAAGTTCGTTCCCGGTCTCAGTACCGTAGCCGCTCCCATCGCGGGCCAGACCGGCATGTCCTACGGGCGTTTTCTAGCGTGGGACATCGCAGGCTCGCTCATCTGGGGAGAGGCATGGATCCTCGCCGGCCGCTTCTTCGGCGATCTCGCAAAAAGGAGCGCGCCCTTCTTCGCCTGGCTCGGACACTTCGCCTTCTTCATCTTCGCTGCGATGGTCCTCGGCTTCCTCTTCTACCGCGTCTGGAAGCAGCGCAAGTTCCTCCAGCAGGTCCGCGAACTACGCCTCGAGCCCGCCGAACTCAAAGAGATGCTCGACACCGCCGAGACCAACCACACCACGCCGCCCTTCATCGTCGACCTTCGCCACCCGCTCGACTATCTCCCCGATCCGCGCGTCCTCCCCGGCGCGCTCCGCATCGGCCCCAACGAACTCAAGCAGCACAGCGAGATCATCCCCCGCGATCGCGACGTCATTCTCTACTGCACCTGCCCCAGCGAAGAGACCTCCGCGAAACTCGCCCTGCAACTCCACAAGATGGGCGTCTACCGCGTCCGTCCTCTGCGCGGCGGCTTCGACGGCTGGAAGCAGGC
>JBDTEQ010000023.1:0-7117 GCA_039922475.1 Edaphobacter sp. | reverse complement strand
GGCAAGGACCGGGTGGAGCGGATCTGGCGTCGTGAGGGGCTGAAGGTTCCAAAGAAACAGAAGCCAAAAGGCCGGTTGTGGCTCAACGACGGGTCGTGCGTACGGCTGCGTCCTGAGTACACCAACCATGTCTGGAGCTACGACTTCGTGAGCGCGAAGACGCATGATGGGAGGACGGTGAGGATGCTGAACCTGATCGATGAGCACACCCGGGAGAGCCTGCTGGTTCGTCCAGAACGACGCTGGTCGAGCGCCAAGGTGATCGAGGCGCTGGCTGATGTCATGGTCACGAAGGGCGTTCCGGAGCATATCCGTTCAGACAATGGCCCGGAGTTCGTCGCCAAGGATCTGCGGAAGTGGCTAGCCGATACTGGCGCCAAGACGCTCTACATCGAGCCCGGCAGTCCTTGGGAGAACGGATACTGCGAGAGCTTCAACTCGAAGCTGCGCGACGAGTTCCTGAACGGAGAGATCTTCTACTCAATGAAAGAAATCAGGGTGCTGGCGGAACGCTGGCGGGTTCACTACAACACCATCCGTCCCCACTCTTCGCTCGGCTACCGCTCACCAGCGCCAGAAGCATGGCAGGCGGAAATCAAAACCGGGTATGGAGAAGTGGAAAGCAAAGTACGCTTCCCACTTCTCCACACCCGCGACTGCGACGAGATATCAACAAAACTCGCTGCGCTACACTAACAATCCAACTGGTGCAAAAGATCGGGCAGTCCAACCCGCGAGTGGGCAACGTCCGCAACAATGAGCCAGGGTTGTGTGATGCGTGGGTATGTCCACCAAATTCTGCGTAGTTCAGCAAGCGAGTCTTCAAGTCGTGCATAGGGTGTAATGAGTCTGCGCTTGCGGCTATGCACCATTCACAGACTGATTCCCGTATCGTTCTCTGAGCTGCGTCCGGGCGTATTCACCTGTGCATTGTCCCTTGTCATGTCGTGGCCAGCATGTTCCAGGGCAACATCACGAGCAATTGGCTGAGCTTGTCGGTCGTAAAACTGCCCCTGCGGGTCAATATGTAACCAACCTTCAGTCTGGTTATGCTGATAGCTCTGAATCTCGCCTGTCTCGTGCTTCCACTCATAGCCTGACGTTTCATGCGGCATAGCCGCTTCGATGGGAGCGTTATGCCGACGTTCATTATCGACTTCGGCACGGAGGATTTCGAGTATAGGAACCATCGTCGCTGCTTGCGGTTCGCGGTGTACTTCCTCTTGCGTATGTTCCCTGCTGTTGTTCATCGCCGGCTCCTTTGTCTGAGACTGTTGATTGCTGTTCGATTGGTCGTGGACCTGTTGAAGGTCTACGGCTGAGGTCTTTGTCACGTCGGTACTGAGGCGTTCGCCGAGAGTTGAGGCGTCGTTCGTGTAAATCCGCGCGTCCTGCGAAGCGCGGGAGACAGAGACATAGGCAAAGCGGGTATTGATGAGTTCCGGGTGGACGGTTGTATCCATGTTCACCAATACCCGGTCGGCGGTAAGTCCCTGTGAACTGTGCGAGGTCACGGCGTAGCCATGATCGAAGTGCCGCATCTGCGCGGCATCAAAGCTCACGGTGCGCTCTTTCTCGCCGTCCATCTTCACGTCGATGTGCGTGCCGTCAATCCGCTGGATGGCTCCGAGGTCACGATTGGAGACGCCCAGCTCGCGGTTTGTGGCGGTGAACTGGATGCGGTCGCCCTCGGCAAACTCGCAGCTTATCTCCCGGTAAGCGGTGATGCCGCGCAAGCGTTCCGGGTCGTAGGTGACTTGCTTCCCTTCCTCTGTACTGACGGTGAGGAGATTAGCTGCGGCGTTGGTCGAAACCACTGTTGCATAGCTGCGCGGTTCGATTCCCTGCTCCTTACTGCCCCGCGAGTAATAGAGAACATCGTCCGGCTGATAGTTCGCCGCCCAACTCCGGTCAACGCTGGTAAGCTCCGATCGCTGGGTCAGAACTTCCATGCGGTGATCGTCTTTGGAGATGACACCGGCTCCTTGCAACTCCGCGCGGATGGCATCGTTGATCTCGCGGCGGCTGGCGTTATCTGGCGAGACAACAAGCGTATTTTCAGGCTTGGCGGCGTAATCTTTGGCGATGGCCTCGATACGCTGCGCGTTGTCCGGTATCTCCGTAACACGGCCCTGCTGCTGCAATAGGCTGACACCTATCGCCGTCTCGTTCTTGGCGAAATGCTCGACAACCCGCAACAATTCAGGGTCTTTTTGGCGCATGATCTGGTCAAGCTGCGAGGTTTGCATTCCGGCCTGCTGCATCTGTTCGAAGGGCTTGCCGGCATCGACGCCTTGATGCTGGCGGGTGTCTCCGATGAGGAGAACGCGGTCTTGCGGTCCGATTTTCTCCATGAAAGCCTGCATCTGGCGAGTGCTGGAGAGACTGGATTCATCGACCATGTAAAGGTGTCGCCTGTCGGGATCGCCCTTCATCTGCTCCTCGCCGCCGCGTGCGAGAAAACCCTGCAGCGTGTCTGCGGAGATGCCAGCGTGCCGAAGTTGGGCTGTTGCGCGGCTGGTCGGGGCGAAACCCTCGACCGCGTAGCCGTTCCGCTCCGCGCCTTCACGAATCGACTCCAGCGTGGTCGTCTTGCCTGTCCCGGCGAGTCCTTGCAAGCCGTGTACGCGATCCTGGGTGGTCAGCACTTCCTCAATAGCCCTACGCTGTGCCGGATTGAGGAAGTCGCGGGTGTCTGCGTGAGCTGCCGCCTGATCCAACGGCATGATTGGCTCAACGGTATTCTGGCCGCGCTGCATGTGGCCGATGGTCGCCAGTTCCGCGGCGATGGCATCGCGGGTGGTGAACTGCCGCCCGGTTTCATGCTTCTGGCCCTCAACGATTTGGAACTCGCCGCTGCCATGCCTTTGATTGAAGTTCCCACGTACCTGGTCAAAGGTGAGGTCGCCCATACCCCGTCGCAAGGCGTCGCGCATAATGTCCCGTTCGTCGGTAACGGCCTCACGCTCGAAGCCGCGATCCTTGGCATACGAGACGGCTTCCTGCGCCCGCTGGGGCGCATCAGGAACTCGGTTATGCGCCAGACCTTCAGCTCGAACTCTCGCCTCCGCTACAACGCGGTCGGCCTGATTTCCGAACTCGGCCGCAATTTGCCGATGGGCGGCCAGCACCTCGGACGGCGTATGGATTTCTTTTTTGTCGCGGGTATTGTGTGCGGCAATTTGTGCGGCTTCTGGCCCTGAGAAGCCGCTCCGGGCAATGGCCTCCTCGATCTGCTGGCGGCGTGGACTGGACGCCTCAAGATATTCGTGCGTGTAGCCTTTCACGTCGGGGGCGCCGCTCTTGCCTGCCTCAATTTCGTAGCCAAGATTGCGAAGCCGATATGTCAGTTCGGATTGGTAGACGGCGGTTGCAAACTGCTGGGTATCGAAGAATCCCCGCTCCTGCAAGGCGCGAGTGGAGCCGTCTGGCCGCTCGGTCATATTGAAGATCACGGCGTGGGTATGAAGCTGCGGAGCGGCGTATCCATCGACCGGACGGGCGGTGTCATGCTCGAACTTCGCCGCAATGAATTTTCCGGTGGTTTCGGCGGGATTGTTACCGCCGATTCGAGCTTGCGTGTACCGCTCTAACTCCGTGAGGGCGATGGTCACGGCCTGCCGGTGGGCCTCGCGGACACGGTTATCACCGCCAACAAGCGCGGTCAGCGAGACAGATTTGGGAGCTGAAAATGTTGCATCCCATCCTGCCCGGTGCTCAACCGGCTTCACCGTAGATCCATCTGCGGTTGTGTATTCCTGTGCCTTCCGATGCTTGACCAGTTGTTCGGCAGTATGGGGGTTCTGACCCTCGCTCAGGCGAGCGAAATGTTGCGCGTCTATCGCCCCTGCAAGGCCGTACTTCTCAGCCAACCGCCCCTGCCATTCTCCGAGAATGGCGTCTCCTTGCTTCCAATAGTTCTGCTCGGCAGACGTGAACTCTTTGGCGTGATATGTCTGGGCTTGTCCAGAGTTGAGCGGCTTTGAGATGGTGAGCATACCGCCTCGCTATTCCTGAAACTGGAATGACACTTGGGCCTGCTCGTCGCTATCCATCTCGCCGGAATCCGATGGGCTATCCGGGTCGGTGCCGGCTGTAGCAAGTTCCTCTTCGGTCGGTTCATCTGCTTCCAACTCGGCTTCCTCGTTCGTCACGACGCTTTGCTGATTCATCATCGGCGGCGCACTTGGCCTCTCGGCCTCGAGGTCAATTTCCGGCTCTTTCACCGTCTGGGATTTCGGGGCGAGCGTCTTTGGGTCGAAGGGCAGCTCGTCATCTTCGACCTTGCGCGGGACAAAGCCGGGGGTCGTCTGTGGCACGTCCATGTACTCGAAATGGAAGCGGGCGACGTTGTTTCCCAGCTTGAGAAAGGCGTGCCGATTCTCAAGCCCTGAGATTTCGGAATCCATCACGAGAGGTTCAACTTGACGATCCAAACTGAAGTTCTTGCCAGAGCGGGAGCCGTCGAAGTGCGTCTCCTTCATGCGCTCAATCTCGACCTTGCCAATGGCATTCGACACCCACTCTGCGGCCTTCGGCTCGGTCGTCTTAAGGAAGATTTTGGTGGCGGGTTGAGACAGCATGACCTCGGCCAAGTGGCCGTAGATCACCTCAAGTTGGGCCTTCCCTTGGAAGCCCAGGACGAGCGGGTTTCTGCTCTTCCGGTTCTCCGTAATGGCTGTATGTAGTTGTGGGAGGCGCTGCAAGCTAGCCAACTCGTCCAACACAAACCAGACGGGAGTCTGGTTGTCCTGCGGTGCGGTCAAGAGCCGCAAAACCAAGAGGTCAATCCAAAGGCTATGCAGGGGGCGGAGAGCTTCGCGCTCGGTTGCGCTCGATGTAATGAAGATCCAACCCTTACGCTTTTCAGACCACTCGGTTGCACTCCAAGTCGTTTCAGCCTGGGTCTTGGTAGGGAGCATCCGCAAGCTGTCAGCTACCAGTCCAAGCGAAGCAAGGACGCCGTTGCGCTGCTGCTGTGCGCCCTTCGCAATCATGGCCTCCATCTCAGTCCCGCGCACGCGCTGGTCGATCTCTGCCGGGTTGGAGAGCCATGCGACCAACTGCTCGGGGCTCGGACCAAAGGTGAGGAGATGGGCAAATATCTTCTGCGGTGTCTCGGTGAAAAACTCACCCTTCTTATCGCTCGTCGGTTGGTAAAGGGATGCGGCAATCGCCTTGGCCTCGGCCTTCCGGCGAAGCTCCTCCGACGGTCCCCAATAGGGGCACCGGGCATCCAATGGGTTTAGAACAATGTCCCCGCGCTCGGCATCGTAGAACCTCTGAATGAACTCGCAAGCCGGGTCATAGACGATGGCCGAATGCCCTCTGCTCTGAATCTGCCGGAGGATTTGCATGATGAGGCTGGTCTTGCCTGCGCCGGTATCGCCCATGAGTTCTATGTGCTGCGCCTCGGCCTGCAGCGGTATCCGCATCATCTCGTTGGCTTCGGTGGTTTTGAAGCCGATTCCGTCGCCCTGGACCGTCTTGTTGAACTCCTTTGGCGTGAGCATGACCGGCCCTTTGAGCAGCCGTCCATACTTCATCTGCTTGCGCCGCTTGATATCTTTTGCGATGGAAAACGGGAGCTGTGCCAGCAGCGAGAGGAAGCCAAACAGGAACGGGAGTTTATAGATGTCGCGGAGCCGGTCGCCCTGAAAGACGGCGCTCTTGAGGTACTCATGCAGGGGCGCGTCAAGGTAGGTTTGCTCCGGTGCACGATAGAGGGCGCGGAGTCCGCGCCCCGCCGCCGTGCTCGAAAGTGCCAGTGGAATTTGCTTGCCAGCCAGGGCGGGAGTAGTACCAGCTTGCACATCCGCTTCGGCGGCTGGCTGGCCCGCTTTGGTGCCGTCGCCGACGTAAAGCAACTGATACTTGTCCTTCTTGTTGAGGGCTCCACCTGCCGCCGTCCGTGCATAGATCGGCGTGTAGAACTGTTGCAACGGCGTCTGGCCGTAGCTGAAACGCAGGTAGATAAAGCAGCCGGTGAGTACGAGGGCAAGGAAGACTGCCCCGTAGGTATAGATAGGGGAATGTGGCGGGAAGATGATCGACTCTTTGCGGCCCCACTGTGTTGTTGCCATCACGCACGCTCCAGGTCTAGTTGTGCTTCGACCGCCACCGCTCTCTTGCGCTTTTTGACTTCAACCATGATCCCGTCGAAGACTTCGGGGGTGAGCTTCTGGCCGGTTGCGAGAGGCTTCAAGACATTCGTGAGCATGAGCCGAATCCCTACGATCTCGCTCAACTCTGGGCTCGCGGTCGGCTCGGGATCGGTGTGCTGCAGCTCGGTAAGGATGAGCTGCCGGATGAGTTCGCCCGGTGTAGTTCCGCGTTCGCTGCAGTGCTTCGCAAGCGCGGCCAACTCGTCACGGTTGAGCTTTGTACCGGCCGTCTTCACCCGGTAGTTGGCTTTCTGGGTCACGGTTTCGTCGCTCAATAACGGCATGATGTACTCCAAAACGATGAAGCGCTTTAGGGTGCTTCGGAGCGCCCTAAAGCGCCTTGCAGTCTGTAAGCCCTTTGGTTTCCGCTGCTGGATCAGAGCGCTCTATGCCGCTCCAGCACGACCCTCGGAGGGATGGAGTGTCATAATTCATCCGGTGCATAGCACCGCTTACATCCCGGCACAAATCATTGAGGGGGCAATACACATTACTTCGCCGCCGAGATAGCCGATGGAATTGCTGTCGGTGCCGGTAGTGACGTTGCGGGCTTACGTCCCGGCTTTCCCTTCGGCGCATCGTCATTGCTGCGCTTGATACGCAACGAATGGATCGGCTTTGCATCGTTCGGTGCGCCGATGAACTTCTGGAAGTCCTTGTCTTTGGTAAACACGTATTCGAGCGCTTTGTTCACAACATCGTCTGCGCCAACGTGGGTGAACGCGGCATATTGATTGACGAGGTTCGCGGTTGGCTCTTCAAGCGAAACGGTGGCGGTGACTTTGCGGCTGGTTGTGATCTCAAGCAATGGCATGGACGTTCTCCCTCTTGGTGCTGGTTGAAATGATTGGGTGAATTGCGGGAATGTCGCGTTCGGCTGCGAGATCAAAGATGGTGTCGTACATGAACTGTTTAGTGGCGCGGTCATATCCACGCACGGCGATGATCTCGCT
>JBDTEQ010000022.1:0-3157 GCA_039922475.1 Edaphobacter sp. | reverse complement strand
GCTGGATGTCTATTCGGGTTCGTTCACTGTGAAGCTGCCCGTGGTGGCGGAGCCAGGGACTCATACCGTTGCGGGAACGCTTCGCTACCAGGCATGCGATCGCGCTGCCTGCTATCCCCCGAAGAACCTGCCGGTGCAGATTCTCTTTACGGCGAAGTAACCTTTTCGCGACACACCAGCAGATTGAACTGTTAGTAGCTTCGGTACATCCGCCCTTGTTGGTAGCGCGGCGATGGCATCATGGAGAAAATAGGGATAGAGGAGCGGGCAGGGGGGATGGAAGAATTTTGAAGACTGACACGACTGCCGGCGTAGGTTTTCAACATCACACTTCGGCATGGGCTCGATAGAGTTCTCAAAGCGGCTGTTGCTGGAGGCGAAGGTTGCGGTGAGCCCGGGAGTCGGCTTCGGCGAACACGGGGATGGCTATGTGCGCTTTTCGTTGATTGAAAGAACGAACACGGCAGGCGCTACGCGGAATCAAGCAGATGTTCAAGGCTGGCTAGCACGTTATTTCTTGATGTTCGCGAGCCTTTTCTGTGCGTCCAGGAAGCGGCGTACGCGGTCGAGCGAACGGGCTTTGCCAAAGACGCCCATGCTCTCCAGCAGCGGCGGCGACATGGTGCTCCCGGTAATAATTGCGCGCAGCAGCATGAAGTTTTCTTTGACGGACCACTGCTTCTCTTCGCCGAGCTTTTTTAGAGCTGGTTCGAGAGCATCGTGAGTCCAGTCGGTGGCTTCGAGGACGGCGAGTTGGTCGGCGACGAAGGCGAGGGTCTCCTCCAGCGTGCGTTTCTTTGAGAGGAAGATCTCCTGCGTGGGCAGGATGTCGTCTGCGAAGAAAAAGTGCGTGAGGTTGCCAAACTCGCCGAGAGTCTCGATGCGGGTCTGGACGAGTGGGGCGATCTCGCGAAGGTAGTGGTCGCTGAGAATGGACTCGCGCAGGGCGGAGTAGAACTTCTCCGGCGTGAGAGCGCGGAGGTACTCGCCGTTAAGCCATTTGAGCTTGGTCAGGTCGAAGACGGGGCCGCCAAGCCGAATGTTCTTTACGTCGAAGCGTGCCACCATCTCGCCGAGAGAGAAGATGTCGGCTTCGCTGGATTTTGGGGGGGCACCTGCGGGCAGCTCTGCGGTGGGCATGCCGCCGCCCATCAGGCCGAGAAAGTTGATCATCGCTGCGGGGAGAAATCCTGCCTGCCGATAGTAGATGAGCGAGACGGGATTTTTTCGCTTCGAGATCTTGGACTTGTCTAGATTGCGCAACAGCGGCATGTGCCAGAAGCGCGGAAGCTGCCAACCAAAGGCACGGTAGAGCAGAACGTGTTTCGGTGTGGACGAGATCCACTCTTCGGCGCGGATGACGTCGGTGATCTGCATCAGGTGGTCGTCGACGACGTTGGCGAGATGATAGGTGGGGAAGCCGTCAGACTTCATGAGGACCTGGTCGTCGACATTCGAGTGCTCGAAGGTGATATCTCCGCGCAGCTCATCGCGGAAGGTGGTCGAAGTCGTGGCATCGCCCGTGTGTGGAGGTACCTTCATGCGGACGACGAAGGGGCGGCCTTCAGCGAGGAAAGCATCAATTTGCGACTGCGGAAGATCGCGGTGCGTACCATCGTAGCGTGGCGGGAGTTTGGCGGCGATCTGGCGCTGACGAAGGGCTTCGAGCTCTTCGGGAGTCTCGAAGGCGCGGTAGGCGGTGCCGTTGGCGAGGAGCAGATTGACGTGCTCGCGGTAAATCTCGGTGCGTTCGGACTGGCGATATGGACCGAGAGGGCCTCCAACATCAGGGCCTTCATCCCAGTTGAGACCAAGCCAGCGGAGCGAGTTGAATATTTCCTGCTCGGAGGTGGCGACGAAGCGGACGCGATCCGTGTCCTCGATGCGCAGGACGAATTTTCCATCGCGCTGACGTGCATAGAGGTAGTTGATGAGGCCAATATAGGCGGTGCCGACGTGAGGATCGCCGGTTGGGGATGGAGCGATGCGTACACGTACAGGTGCGTCGGAGATGTTCAAGCTTGTTGTCATAAGGGCCAAACATTAATGCTAGCAGAGAGAGTGACGGAACAGCTCGTCCTATACAGTGGCGAATCTTGCCGACTTCACTGCATCTGCAAGCTCGAGGAGCACCTCTTTGGTCTCGTCCCATCCGATACAGGCGTCGGTGATGCTCTGCCCGTAGACGAGGTCTTTGCCCGCCTGCAATTTTTGCGCACCTGCGACCAGGTTGCTTTCGATCATCACGCCGATGATGCGTTTGTCGCCACCTGCGATCTGCGCGGCGACGTTGCGGCAGACGGACGACTGCTGTGTGTGGTCCTTGTGGCTATTGGCGTGGCTGCAGTCGATCATTACCTGGGGCCGAATACCTGCCTTCTCCATCTGCCTGCAGGTCTCCTCTACAGAGGCCGCGTCGTAGTTTGCCGTCTGTCGGCCGCCACGCAGGATGATGTGGCAGTCGCAATTGCCCTTGGTGACGAAGATTGCCGTCTGACCATGCTTGGTGTGGCCAAGAAAGTTATGCGACTGGCCGGCCGAGAGAATGGCCTCGATGGCGATCTGTACGTTCCCTGAAGTTCCGTTCTTGAAACCCATAGGGCATGAGAGGCCGGAGACGAGTTCGCGGTGAACCTGACTTTCAGTTGTGCGTGCACCGATGGCGCCCCAACTGACGAGGCTCGATACATACTGCGGAGAGATCATGTCGAGGAACTCTGTACCGGCTGGCACACCGATCTCGGCGAGGTCGAGCAGCAGATGTCGCGCCTTGCGCAAACCATCGTTGATCTGGAAGCTCTCATCGAGGTACGGATCGTTGATAAGGCCCTTCCAGCCGAGTGTCGTGCGCGGCTTTTCAAAGTACACACGCATCACGAGACATAACTCTTCGGAAAATTCTGTGATCGCCCCTTTGAGCAGCTCAGCGTACTCTCGCGCAGCGTCGGTATCGTGAATAGAGCAGGGGCCGACCACGACGAGCAGGCGGCTGTCTTTGCCATTGAGGATGTCGACGATCTCAGTGCGCGCTTTGAAGACCGTGGCTGAGGCCTTGTCGGTGATGGGAAGCTCATCTTCAAGAAGAACCGGCGGCAGTACGACTTTGGTCCAGGTTATTCGAAGGTCATCAGTGGGATAGAGCATAGGTCTCATTTAT
>JBDTEQ010000021.1:0-4344 GCA_039922475.1 Edaphobacter sp. | reverse complement strand
TGGGAGAAGAAAGGAGTGCGCGATGAGTGACGGGCGCGAGGAACGGAATGAGCAGGAGGAGCGGCGGAAGTGGGAGGAGAAGCCGAAGGACCCTGATCGCTATCATGACGATCGGGAACGCGAGTGGGAGCGGGATGGGGATCGGGAACGAAGAGATTCGAAGACAGCGGAGTCGCTGGATGCGGCGGTGCGGGCGGAGTCGGGGCGACGGGCGCGGCGGAGTTTTCTGGTTGCTGCGGCTGCGGCGCGGGCGGGTACAGTTTTTACCGATGGATCGATAAGAGTCCGGGGATCAGTTGATTCCTCGCCGGACTTCAACGCGAAGGTGGCACGCGGGGTGTTCGATGAGCGCGGATTGGCGCCGACCTATCCGATGAGCCGGTCGCTGGAGCTGCGGGATTGCACGGGGATCGATGTTCGAGGCGTAGACTCAATTGCTGATTGCCCGCAGGCTGGGTTATGCGACTGAAGACTTGATCGGTCGCTGCGAGGGATTGGGTGATGAGGTTGGAAAGATGTTGAATGCTCTGATTCCATCTTTGAATGCATAGGCACTCACTACGATTTGTGCGCGGGGCTTCTAGTTTCGAAGCGGCACGCCGACACCTGCTATGTGGTTGGGTTTGGATTTTTGAACGGCGATCCATTGCGTTACGCGGGTGTCGAGCATGTCGAGCGGAAGTGAACCGCCGCTCAGGATCTCGTCGTTGAAGGTGCGGATGTCGAATTTGGTGCCGAGATCTTTCTTTGCACGCTCGCGGAGATCGAGGATTTTGAGCTGGCCTAGCTTGTAGGAGCAGGCCTGCGCAGGCCATGCGATGTAGCGGTCGGTTTCGGATTGGATGAGCGGTTCGTTGAGGTCGTTCTTGCGCATGTAATCGACGACCTGGTCGCGAGACCAGCCCTGTGCGTGAATGCCGGTGTCGACGACGAGGCGGACGGCGCGGAAGAGCTCGGAGTTGAGACGGCCGTAGTCGCTGACAGGGTCCTGATAGAAGCCGACTTCTTTGCCGAGCTGCTCGGCGTAGAGTGCCCAGCCTTCGGTGTAGGCGCTGAATCCGGTGTGGAGACGGAACCTGGGCAGGCCCTTAAGCTGCTGCTGAACGGATTGCTGCATGTGATGGCCGGGGATGCCTTCATGATAGGCGACGGCCTCGTCTTCGAGCAGGGTGCGGTGGGCGAAGTCGCTGGTGGCAACGCTGACGCGACCGGGACGTTTGCCGTCGGGTGTTCCAGTCTGATAGTGAGTAGAGTTTGCGGCCTGGAAGGCGGGGAGAGCTTCGACAGTGACGGGGCTGCCGGGGATGAAGGTGAAGAGCTGGGGAAGCTTGGGCTGCATCTGAGCGATGTAGTGTCGGTAGTCGTTGAGGATCTGATCAGATGATTTCGGGATCCACTTCGGATCTTTATTGATGGATTCGCGGAAGCTCGCGAGATCTTTGAAGCCGGCTTTGTGGGCGAGCGTGGTCATCTCAGCGGTGATGCGCGTGACTTCCTTGAGGCCGATGGCGTGGATCTGATCGGGCGTGAGGTGAGTGGTGGTGCGGGCGAGGATGTCGTTCTGATAGCGTCTGGCACCGTCAGGCAACGAGGTGACGGCGAGTTTGGTGCGGCCGTGCGGGGCGTAGTCCGTGGCGACAAAGGCGGCAAAGCTGCGGTAGGCGGGGAGGACGTCCTTGTTGGCTGCATCGGTGATCTCGGCAGTGAGGCGTTTCTGGTCCTGCGGCGAGATGCTGGAGGGAAACTTTTTGGTGGGGATCAGGAAGGGGTTTGCGGCGATGATGCCGTTGCACTGGCCGGGGACTTTTTCCAACAGAAAGCGAACGGGCATGAGGTTGTCCTTCATGCCGGCGCGGAGGACTTCGGTGGTCTGCGACAGGACGCGGGGAATCTGATGGAGGCGCGCGATGTAGTCCTCGTAGTGCTTGACGGAGTCGAAGGGCATGCCGAGAGGAAGATCGGCGAGAGAGGTGTGGATGCCGTTCATCTGGTCGACGGGCATCTCGTACTCTTTGAGTTCGTAGTCAGAGAGGCGTTGCTGGAGGACGCGGGCGAGGAGGTCGTGGGAGAGAGTGTCCTGCTCGGAGAAGCCGGTGGTGGGGATGGCTTTCAGACGCGTGATGAAGGCGACGTCTTCGGTATGGCGGCGGGCGATGGCGGCCAGCGAGTGATCGGAAAGCTGATCGTTGTAGCGATAGTCTCCGTAGGCGGTGGCGCGCTCGGGGGCGTTTTTGAGGTCGGACTGATAGAGATCTTCGAAGAGCGCGTTCTGGGTGGCGAGGCGGGAGTTAACGGAGGCAGTCTGTGCTGTGAGCACGTGTGTGGCGGGGATCGCGATGCAGGCGGACAGGAGCAGGGTAAGGAGCTTAGAGCGCATGAAGGGAAGAGTACCAGACGTGATATATGATCTGCGCTATTTTCTTCGAAACTCAGGTGCCGTAGGTGCCCTGGTGAAAGAAGAGTTGCCAGCGGCCGTCTCGGAAGATCCAGAGGGAGGAGCGGTGGGAGACTGCGATTGCCGTGGTGATGCGATAGGTGGCGAGGACGACGTTTTCGGCGAGATGGTCGACGTAGTAGTTGCTGATGGTCGCTGGACGCGGCTCGCTCTTGAGGAGGGCGTCGATGACCTGCTGGCGGTTGAAGATGCGACCGGAGACGCAGAACTCTTTGAAGTCTTCTGCGAAGAGTGGAATGAGCGCGGTGCGGTTGGGTTCGCGGTCAGGGTGGAGGAGCCGCTCTTCGAGAGAGTGGAGATGATCTTGAAGTTCAGGATTGGTCATGCCATGCTCTCTCCCCTCATTAAAGACGAATGGCAGTCCTGCGGGTTTCAAAGGATCGTGCGGAGGAAGGTTTTATTGAACGGCAGGGTTGGGTGGCCGGTGGGCGAGAGCGACTCGGGGGATCTGCTGGAGGTCATTGATAAAGAAGACGTTACTCCATCCGGAGAGCAGGGTCGTCAGGGCTTCCTGCTGGCCGTGGCCGATTTCGAGAGCCAACAGTCCTCCCGGTTTGAGGGCTGTGTGGGCTTGTGGGATGAGGCACCGGTAGATGTCGAGGCCAGTTTTTCCGGCGAAGAGGGCGGTGTGGGGCTCGTGGTCGCGGACCTGGGGGTGGAGGGTGTCGCGGTCGGATTCGGCGACATAGGGAGGGTTGCTGACGATGGCGTCGAAGGATGCGGGTTCGTGGACGACGGCGTTGAGCAGATCGGATTGGAGGAATCGGATGCAGTCGGCTACTTTGTGTGTCTCGGCGTTTCGACGCGCGACTGCGATGGCATCTGCTGAGATATCGAGCGCGGTGACTGCGGCTTTGGGGAGATGGATGGCAAGAGCGATTGCGATGGCTCCGGAGCCTGTGCCGACGTCTGCGAGCTTCAGGTGTTGGTTTGTGGGTAGAAGGTTTAAGACGGCTTCGACTAAGTGTTCGGTCTCGGGGCGGGGGATTAGGACGGCTGGGGTGACGTGGAAGTTGAGGTTGTAGAACTCCTGCTGGCCGGTGATGTATTGGATGGGTTCGTGAGTGGTGCGGCGAGCGATGCTTTGCCAGTAGAAGAACTCCTCTTCTTCGGTCAGGTCGCGATCCGGGTTTACGAAGAACTGGGCTCGGTTGATGCCGAGGTGGTGCAGGAGGAGGAGTTCGGCGTCGCGTGAGGCGGTGTCGCGGAGGTGTGGATCGTTAACGAGCTTGGCTGCTGCAGCGGAGAGAGCCTCGCGGAGGGTCATGGTTTTTAGCGATGCTCGAATAGGAGGATGTTGCCGTCGGGGTCGGTGAGGGTTAGGGATGCGCCGTTTTTGACTGCGGTGACGCTTTCTTTGCGGAGGAGGCGGGCGGCTTTGCTTAGGTTTTCCGACTCAAAGGTGAGGCGGGCTTTCGTGCCGAGGGCTGCGACGGGCACGATTTCGATCTCTTCGCCGGAGTCGCCGGGCAGGTGCATGTCCATCTGGTCGCCAGCGATAGGTTTGAAGTGAAGTTGGTTGATGTAGAAGTCGCGGGCAGAGGCAGTGTCTTTCATCGCAAGGGCCACGGCGATCAGTTTTGTCGCGACGCGGGTGGGGCCGAGGTGGTTGCCCTGGTCGTTGGAGTGCAGGGAGCCGGGCATGTACTGGGTGTACTCGATGTTTTGCGGACCGGAGGGTTGAAGCGGACCGGCCATGGTGAAGAGGAGGTTGCCGACGTCGGCTTTGCGGACAGCGGTGGGGGTCAGGCCGCGGCTGATGTAGTCGTCGTAGATGGCGTTGAGATCGACGCCTTCGAAGCTGAGGTGGAGAAAGCCGATGTCGGGGTTCTTCGCCGTGGCGGGGTAGAGTTCGATGAACTGCTGGTCGTTGATCTTGAGGAAGGACT
>JBDTEQ010000020.1:0-38624 GCA_039922475.1 Edaphobacter sp. | reverse complement strand
CTGCCAACCCCAACGGCGTTCCGTTGGTGGTGAGTTCTGGCCTCGCGGCCAGTTTTTTCAAACCCTACTCACAGTATCTCGGCGGCCTGTTCGTTTTGCAGACGCGAGACTACTCCAACTACAACGGGCTACAGGTGCAGTTTGAGCGACGCTTGACCAACGGCTTCCTCATCACGGCCAACTACACTTTCTCTCGCACCATGGACGTGCGCTCCTACGATCCGACGTTTACGGTCGTGGCGACAGGGTCGTCGCAGTCGGCGGCCGGAACGCCTTTCGACTATCACACCCCCAGGCTCAACTACGCGCCGTCCGACCTTGACAACGCGAATGTCGTCAACGGCTACTTCGTCTATAGACTGCCGTTCGGACATGGCCACGCGTTTGGCTCGCACTGGAACGGCGTCGTCGATACGTTTGTCGGCGGATGGGAACTGGCGGGCGACGGGTACTGGCAATCGGGCCGTCCCATCACCTTCTTCTCGGGGTTCAACACCTTCAACGGCACGGTGCAGACGCCCGCCTCGTGCGCGGGGAACTGCAACTCGCACATGGGTTCCATCCATGTCGAATCGAGCCCTAACGCGGCCAATCAGACCTTCTACTTCACGGCCGAGCAGCGCGCGCAATTGTTCGTTCCCGCCGCCGGCTCATTTTCCAATATCGGTCGCAACTTCTTCCGCCAGGATTCCGTATGGCAGGCCGATGCCACGCTCTCAAAGGCTTTCCACGTTTACAAGGAGCAGAACCTCCAACTCCGCATAGAGGCGCAGAACCTTTTCAACGTCATCACCTACGACACCTTCGGTTCGCAGAACATACAGTCGTCCAGTTTCACGCGACTCAACCCCGCTACCGACGGCGTTCTTAACAATTCTCCCCGGCGCATGCAGCTTTCCGCGAAGTATGTGTTCTGACAGCGTCCGTTGGAAGCGCGGCTTGAAAATATTGGAGCACCGAATGGGATTTGAACCCATGAATACCGGTTTTGCAGATTCACAATTTCGTTTACTTTGAATAACTTAGCGGTACTCGGGTCTACTCAAAAGCCCTGTAAAACACCCAAAGGAATCCACATCATGGGTTGAAAATGGGTTGAATATTCGATGTGCAGCAGACCCCCGTGATGTACCCATCGCGTTGTTCTCAGGGGGCGATCATACAGGTTAATGATGGCCCCGAGGACGTGAAGTCGAATACGACAGTGAGCGCCGATCCTCATTCAACATGGCATCGAAGTCGCACCACATGTTCGCAACAAAATGTAGCCGCTTATAAGCGCGAGGAATCGTCGTCTTCTCCGTAGTTATTGGACTTTGCTCTGGAGCTTCAATTAGGTTCTGCACATCGCGACGATGCTCGTCGCTGGAGGTGCTTATGAACCGCAAAATAAAAACCAGAATTTTCCACAATGACGTTCGGAATGCATGCGCGTTCTCTCGGCAAACTCTCATCATTGTCGCAGTGCTTTGCTTGCTCCCGTTGACGACCCACGCCCAATCCGGAAGCTCGCCATTCGATAGCGGTCTCACTTCCATTCAGAACCTCTTCACTGGAACGATTGCGAAGGTCGCGAGCCTGGTAGCCATCGTGATTGGAGGCTATTCGTTCGCGCACGGAGAACCGGGCGCGAAGAAAACCCTTGCTGGCGTTGCAGCCGGAACGGGCGTGGCCGTCCTTGCGGTCAACGTCCTGAGTTGGCTTTGGGGGGTGTAGCAGTTCGCTTCCATCCCCAACACCAGCCAGCGAATCTACTCTAAACGCATCGAGGGGCTTATGCCGGACACACTCCCAACGCGTCGCAATCGCGTCTTCAAGAGCCTGCATAAGCCCCTGACCTATCTGGGCGTCGAGCGGACGGTCTTCTACTTCGTCTGCGTCGGCGCGGTGGGTGCGTTCAACCTCTTCAACAGCCTGCTCGCTGGGCTTGCAGTCTTCGTCGGGGGATACGCCTTCGGGCGCTGGGTGACGTACACCGATCCAGCCTTCCTCAAGATTTTGGCGAGGTCCGAGAAGTTCAAGCTCCGCTACGACGCTCGCAAACAACAACTTCCGAATGTGGAGATTCGCTGATGCTTTCTCTTCGCCAGATCGTCAAGCCGTGGAACGAGGCAGGCTCGCTCAGTGCCCATATCAATCTCTACGGCTTCTGGGACGAGCAGACCTTCCTCACCAAGAGCGGCGACCTTGGTTGTGTCCTCCGCGTATGCGGAGTGGACTACGAAAGCCTCGACAACGCCGAGCAGGAAACGACGGTCAAGCGACTTGAGGCTGCACTGAAATCCTTTGGCCCCGGTTTTCATGTTTACCAATACCTCTTCAAGACCAACCGTCCAAACATTCCGTTTGCTCATTATGAGGATCCGCTGGTCGAAAACGCAGTTGAGCAGCGGCGGGCATTCTTCGAGCAGAAGCGCGACCGGCTGTTTCAGATCGATATCTTCTACGCCATCGTTCTTGAAGGTTCACGGTCGAAGACGGGCATCGGCGCGGCGCTGGCCCAGCTTCCGAACGATCCGGCCGGAGCCGTGCGAGAAATCAAAGCCCAGTTCACGAGCGACAACATGAAGGTACTACTGCGCTCGCACATCGAAGCCGACCGGCTCCGCCTGGAACAGCGGGTTCAGAACTTCATTCACCAACTCGGAGATGTTGTCAGCATCGAGACGCTGAAAGAGGAAGAGCAGTTCCGCTTTCTTCGCCGTTTGGTCAACTTCGACGACTGGCGTATCGCGGGTAGGCCGAAGTCGAGCCAGTACCTCGATTATCAGGTTGTCAATTCCAACATCGAGGCCGAGCGCGATCATCTGCGGGTTGGCGACCACTTCGTTCGGTTGCTCACGATGAAGGAAGCAATCAGTGAGACCCGCCCCTTGGCCCTTGACCAGCTTCTCAAGATCGAAGCCAACTTCTTCGTCGTCACCGAGTGGACGATGCTTGCGACCGATAAGGCGAAGAAAGAGGTCAACAAGCGCCGCAAACACGCCAATGTCTCGAAGACTGGTTTCGTCTCTTCGATGAGCGATGCCTCGAAGACCAGCGACCGCGACCGTTTGGTAGACGAATCGAAGCAGGCAGACATCGAGAACCTTGGCGATTGCCTGCGAGCTTTGGGAGACGGTCAGCTACTTGGGGAATTCTCGCTTACGCTTGTGCTCTTCGACAAGGAGAAAGCGACCATCGACCGAGAGATAGGGGAGTTTGCCGGCGTCTTTACGAACCAGGATGGTTCACTGTTCACCGAAACCTATAACCAGCTCAATGCGTTCTTTGCGGTCGTTCCGGGCAACTATGCCCAGAACCTTCGCAAGCTGTACCTGCTCAATAGCAACTACGCCGACCTGTCGTTCCTCTTTACGATCCTCACCGGTGAACAATGGAACCCCCATCTGGAAGCGGAGTACCTGGCGGTTCTTGAAACGGACCATGCCACGCCCTACTACCTCAACCTCCACAACGGCGAGGTCGCACACACCCTCATCCTCGGGATGACGGGCAGTGGCAAGAGTTTTCTGTGCAACTTTCTTCTGATGAACGCGCAGAAGTATCGACCTCTCACCTACATCTTCGACATCGGCGGCAGTTTCCAGTCGCTCACCAAAATCTTCGGCGGGACGTACCTGAACGTCGGCCAGGAGTCGCGGGACTTCAAGATCAATCCGTTCTCGCTGGCACCCACGAAGGAGAATATGCAATTTCTTTTCTCATTCTTTCGCGTGTTGATTGAGGGCAATGGCGACCGCTACCGGATGGACTTCAAAGAAGAACGGAAGCTCTGGGCTGCCATCGAGAATATGTACGTCATCGAACCCGGCCAGCGCACCCTTTCGACATTCGTTTCCATCATCGGTGAGTTGCAAGACCGCCTGCACCGATGGATCCAGGGTGGCCAGTACGGCTTTCTCTTCGACAACTCTGAGGACAATCTCTCATTCTCCCGCTTCCAAACCTTCAACTTTCAGGGCTGGAGCGACGCGTCCGAGGTGTTGGAACCGCTGCTGTTCTATGTTCTCCATCGCGCGTCGAACGAGATTGTCGATCCAAAGCAGCTTGCCACCTTCAAGGTGTTTCTGTTGGACGAAGCCTGGCTGTTCATCAAGAACGAGACGATTCGGAACTACATCGTGCAGGCCCAGAAGACCTGGCGCAAGCATAACGCGGCGATGGTCCTCGCCACGCAGTCCATCAAGGAACTCGAAGAGTCGGGGATGCTGGAGATCGTGGCCGAGAGTTGTCCGACCAAAATCTTCCTTGCCAATCCCGAGATGAACCACGACCTGTACCGCGAGGCATTCCATCTCAACGACACCGAGCTTGAATTGATTGCCAACCTTATTCCGCCAGGACAGATGCTCATCTGCAAGGCCCAAAGTTCCAAAAAAGTGCAGCTCAACGTGGACTCCGTTTCGTACTGGATGTCCACCAACAATGCCCGCGACAACCTGAAGAAACGCGATTATTTTGCACGCTTCGGCATCGCCGAAGGCGTTCGCCGTCTCGCCGAAGACCACCCGTTTGTCCCACGTCCGTCCCGCTAAAGGAGAACACCATGAAGAAACTCACGTTCGCACTCGTCCTTACAACTTTCTTGCCGCCGCTTGTCGCTCAACAGCCCGCAGTATCGGCGCGAACCGTGCAGTACCATTCCCAGGACATTGTTCCTATTCGCGCGAAGGTGAAGTACACGACCCTCATCGTTGTCCCCGCAACCGAGAAGATCATGGAGGCGGCGACTGGCGACAAAGATTTCTGGATCGTTGATGTCGTTGGCAACTATTGTTTCGTTCATCCGGCGAAACCGGGTATCAGCTCCAATCTCAACCTCATCACCGACAAGGGCAACATTTACAGCTTCACCTTGCAGGACATCTCCGGCCAGAGTGCCGAGCCCGACCTGAAGGTCATTGTTCAGCCCGCTGATCAGTCATCCATCGTCCTATCGCAAGGCCCAGCACAGTTCATCCCAGCGGCCCAGTTGGAGCAGGCGAAGCAGCAACTTGCCGCGATACACGCCCACGCAGGTGCAGCGGTTGACGAATACAAGAGCGCGTATCCACTGCAACTGAAATTCGATTACACCTTCAAAGGCAACGTAGGGCCGTTCAACATCCAGTCGATTTATCACGACGACAAGTTCACCTACATCAAGACGACCGCGACCGAGAAGTTTTCGGTGTACGAAATGAAGGACGGCAAACCCAACCTCATCAACTACGACCTGCGCGAAGGCACTTACATCATCCCGAAGGTGGTTGACCGGGGATACGTCGAGATCGGCAAGAAGCACATGGACTTCGCACGGAAGGGGTAACGGTCATGGACGAAATCGAGAACAACACCAGCGAACCAACACTCACGAAACGAATGACCGATCCGAAGGGCGTCATTCGCAAGAACCTGAAGATGATGGTCTACTTGGGTGCGGCGTTCGTCCTCATCCTCGCCAGTATCTTCAGCGCGAGGGGAACAAAGACAGGTGTCAAGACACCGGGAAAAGGAACTCCACCGCAGCCCTTTATCCAGGACAACACCGCGTCGAACGTCGAAGACCTGAAGACGCAAGTTGCCAGCGAGCAGCAGAAGCAGCAACAGGACGCGGCTGCGGCCGCTTCAACTTATGGGCCGACAGGTCAACCGCAGGTTCCGGTCTGTGCTCCCGGCCAGCCTTGCCCGCCAACGTACCCGCAGCCCTATCCGGCCAATCAGCAGCAAGGCGGCCAGCCACAAATCTCCGCCGAGCAGCAGCAACGAGAGCAGCTTGCGGTGAAAGAACGAGAGATGGCGTTTACTTCGCGTTTCGCTTCGAACCTCGTTTACAGCCACACACAACAGGAACAAAGACAACAGCAGTCCGAGCAGAGTTCGGCTCCGGCAATCCTGGGAGCAAACCAGAATCCCTATGCCGCCGCACTCCAAGCCGGTCAACCCAGCAACTTCGTTCCTGGCCGTGCGGCGGGCGAACAGCCAACGGGAGAGGCGAAGCGAGCTCCCGAAGTCAATCTCGACGCCGCCGTTGGGCAACCCTATGTCGTCTTCGAGGGCTTGAGTCTCGACACGGTTCTGATGAACCGTTTGGATGGTGACGCGGCGGGGCCGGTGAAGGTGCTGGTCTCGAACCCCGTCTACTCGCACGACCACCAGCACGTCCTTATCCCGGATGGAACGGTTGTGTTGGGCGAGGCCAAGAAGATCGGCTCCAGCGGGTTTGGGCAACAACGCCGTATGGCCGTTGTCTTTCACCGCATGATTATGCCGGACGGCTACTCCGTCGATTTAGACCAGTTCCACGGTCTTGATCAGATCGGCGAAGAAGGTCTGAAGGATAAGGTCAACAACCACTATCTACAGATTTTCGGAACGTCGATTGCTTTGGGCGTCATCGCCGGAGCGGGCCAGATCACGTCCGGGGGCAACAGCCTCAACAGCTCCGGCTCTCAAGCGTTCGCCAACGGAACCGCCGCCAGCGTCTCTGGTACCTCGACAACAATTCTGGACCGATTCATTCAGATACCGCCCACCATCACCATACGGGAGGGCCATCGCGTGAAGGTGTACTTCACGCAAGACCTGCTCCTCCCAGCCTACGCCAACCACATCATACCGCAAAGTTTCTAGGAGGCCTCCGATGCGTTCCAAAGTGTTGCTCTATATGTCCCTCACCGTTTCCGTCCTTGCTGGCTGCGCCGACAAGACTTGCGACAAAGCCGACTCGCAAGCTGTCTGCAAGCAGACTCAACTCTGCTTCGACAGTGGCACCTCCACTACGTCCTGCCGGACGGCGGAGAAAGCCGCGCGCGAGTACGAAGCCAACTACCGAAAGAACATCGCCCCCGCCCTCGGTGGCGCGGCAGACGCCCTGCGTTACGACCCAAGCAAGGCGCCCAAACCGCCTCAGCCGCCGCCCCCTCAACAACAACCGCAGCAACAACCACGCAAGCAGTAAGGAGATCCGCCATGAAACGCATTCTCTTGACGACCGCTTTCGCTGTGGGCGCACTTGTCAGTTCGCCCACTCATGCGCAGTTTGGTGGGATCACGTTCGACCCCACCCAGTCCGCCCACGCTGTGCAGCAGATTGTGCAAGGCTCGCAGCTCTACACCAACACCGTACAAGCCACCCGGACAGCCATCTCCGCGTACAACTTCGCGCACCAGATGATGACCGCACCCAACAGCTACTACCAGCAGTTCAGCTCCGCCCGAACCTTTTGGACAGCCCTAGCACCATCCGCCAACACCTACGGCAACTCGCAGGCTTGGATGAACTCGGCAAACACCGGCTATGGAGCCCAGCCCGCTTATCAGCGGGCCGGCATTGCCCGCAGCATGGCGCAGTTGCCGGGCTATGGCGACCTCAGTATGCCGTCACAGCAGCAGATCGCCGCACAAGGAGCCACGAGCGACTTGAGCGATGCGGTCAACACCAGCAGCCTTACCAACCTCGGGACGATCCGTGCCAATGCCCAACAACGAGAGAACGACATCTCCGCGTTGGAACAGGCCAGTCGCTCCGTCAACCCCGTTGACCAGACGGAGATGGCTACGTTGCAACGCATCAACCGGGCGATGCTCCTGCAACTCCGCACACAACAGGAAACCAACCAGATGAATCAGGACATGGCCCTGCAGCAGATGATCGCGCAAAAACAGCAGCAGGACGCCCTCAAAGCGGCCTTTCAGTCCGCCGCGGGCTATCAGGCCAACTACAAGCAGAACATCGCACCGGTCACCAACGGAGCGGCAAACGCTCTCCACTACTGACCGCAACGATCACCAAGCGGGGGGTTGAATTATGGGAATTCTGAATTACATTACACAAGGGTGCGACCAGCTTTCATCGACAGTCGCACCGTCTATTGCGGCCCTTGGCCTGCACATGGTGCTCGCCTTGGCGACCATCATGATGGTTTGGTTCGGCGTGCAGGAAGCACTCTCCGCCGCTCATCACGGTCACGGCTTCAGCATGGCGAAGTTTTTCAGCTTCTTCATGCTCATCACCTTCGCATACACGATGGTGAAGTATTACAACAGTTCAATTCCAGGACTTGGCTTTTCGCTGACGGGTTTCATCAAAGGCGGGGCCGACAATATCGTTACGTTGATTGGCGTCGATACCACCAGCCAAACGCTGGACACCTTGAACCAAGCATTGTCGAAGGCCGGGCCGGGGATCGTAACTTCGTTTACGGCTCCCTATCTGGCGCTCGTCTACATACTGATTCAGTTCCTCTTGGCCCTGCTCTCCGCGCTGATTGCCGCCATCATCGCTTACGGAGCGATTGCCAGCACCATCATCGGTTTGCTGGGGCCGATCTTCATTCCGTTCCTCGTCTTCGACAAACTCGACTTCCTCTTCTGGGGATGGGTGAGGGCGTACCTCAGCTTCGTCTTCTACAAGGTGGTCGCGGCAGCGACGCTGAGCGTCCTGGCCCACATCTTCACCGCCTATTACACCAACATTGTGAACTTTTCCGACCCGGCCAGCATGATGCAAAACCTCCCCCTCCTCATCCTGCTTGTGTTCGTCAATCTCTTCATTCTCACCAAAATTCCGGCCATGACGGCCTCCATCTTCTCCGGCTCCAGCAGCGGACACGATGCCGGCATGGGCATGGTCACGTCCACACTCACTGCGGCAGCAATTGGCTAGGAAGGAAGCATTATGGCAACCACACCACAGCACGCCCCGGAAATCACTCGCGCTGCGCAGCGCTATCTGGAACAGTACGGCGATCCGTTAGTCCACAACACCTACCTCAAGATCACGAACCTTGCGCTTGTCGTCATCTGTTTGGCGTTGGGCGGACTCATCTTCAAGAGCCAGAAAGCGCTCGCCACGATCAAGCCGATGGTCATACGCATCAACGACGTTGGCCACGCCGAAGCCATCGACTATCGCAACTACCAATACAAACCCCAAGAGACGGAAAACAAATATTACCTCAGCCGGTGGGCCGAACTCTATTTCAGCCGTAATCGCTACACGATTGAGCGCGACCAGACCCAAGCCCTCTACTTCCTCAATGGCGACGTGCAGCGCGCCGTGATCGAGCAGGAACGCAAGAACAACGTCATCACGACGTACGCCAAGGACAGTACGCTTCCCTACGTCGATGTTGTCGTCAAGAACATCGTTCTTGACGACCTTCGTATCTCGCCCTATTCGGCTCGAATCGAGTTCGAGAAGGTCTACCAAAGCCCCACCGACCAGACCGAGATCAAGCGCGAACGGTGGACCGCGACTGTGACCTACGTCTTCCGCGACAACGTCCAGAACTCAGAGCTGGCGGTCGATCCTCTCGGTCTCACCATCATCCGCTTCCGCGTAGACCAGGCTTTCAACTAACCGACCCAGAAAACACCCAGACAACGAAGATGACCCGCACCGTGTCCCAACCCGGCTGGAGAAACTCTAACCTCCAGAATCACCCTTCGAGCAGCACAACGAAGCGAGTGATGAACCAGACAGGCAGCAGTCGAGGAGAGCGACGCTTGCAGTCCATTGCGGAGATCGTCGGCGAGATGCAATCGAGTTGCGATGAAGGTGTGACCGGCAGCGGCCAGGACAAGCACGATGTGGAGATTGTTCTTGGGTCATTCCGTCCTGATTCCCGGTATCGCTCAGGCACGGCTTCGGGGCCAAACCAGCGCCCTGCGGCAGCTCGCTCTTCTGCTTCGGCTGCGCCGCCCTACGGGTTACGGTTTCCGCTGCGCGGACCCTCCGTAAATGCAGAGCTTCGGCACTTGGGAGCCGGGCCCTCTCGCTTGACTTCGTCTGGTGTGCCCCGAGCGAATCGGGAGATCAAATCGGAGAACACGACCATGTATCAGAACAAACTTTCCCTCATCGGCTTCCTCGGCAATGATGCCACCGTCCACACCACCACTAACCGCAGCTTCGTAACCCTTTCCCTCGCCACTGTCAGCTCCTACAAGGACAAGCAGACCGGCAAGTACGTCCGCACCACCGAGTGGCACCGCTGCATCGTCTGGGGCAAGCTCGCAGACTTCGCAATGACGCTCACCAAGGGCGCGCATGTTCAGGTCGAAGGCGAGCTTCACAGCCGAGAGTACACCGACACCAAGCAGGGCGACATCAAGCACCGTGTGTGGGAGATCAGGGTCGATTCGATCCTGAAACTCGACCGCGCTGAACGGGCGATTGCGAGAGAGCTTCCTCTCTTGGCCACGGAGCTTGAGTACGTGCCCCTTTAGGGGGCATTTCCTTTCGCAATGGAGAGATTATGAGTTTCGATATCCTCATCCCGTTCCTTCGGCCCATCGAGCAGCTTTTGCTTGACGATACGGTCAGCGAGATCATGGGCAATCCCGACGGCGTTTGGTGGTACGAACGCCGTGGCCAGCTGGAGCGGGCCGAAGGCGTCCACTTCGAGGTTCGGCAGCTCCTTACCAGTCTTGATGTCATCGCGAACAAGCTGGGCCGGAAGTTCGGCCCAGGCAAGCCTTTACTCAACGCGCAACTGCCGGACGGCAGCCGCCTTGCGGCGGTCATCCCTCCCGTAGTCCGGCCCTTCCCATCGGTCACTATTCGCAAGTTCTCCAAAGCCCGCTTTACGGTCGAAGACCTCATTGAGCGCGGAGCTTTGACCGTCGAATTGGCTGTACAGTTGGGCGGATCAGTGAGGGCTGGAAAGACCTTGCTCATCAGCGGTGGAACGGGCAGCGGAAAGACTACGCTGCTCAACGCGCTCACGGATTTCATTCCCGAGTCCGAGCGCATCGTGGTGATCGAAGATACCTCCGAGCTTCGCATCGGCAAGCCCAACCTTCTGGCCGCAGAATGCCAGACCGAAACCCACAACGCACCGGTGACATTCAACGACCTCTTGAAGGCTGCCCTCCGCTGGCGGCCCGACCGGATCATCCTGGGCGAAGTGCGTGGTGAAGAAGCCCGTACTCTGCTCGATTCCTTCAACACCGGACACGCCGGTTCGATGGCAACGATCCACGCCAGCTCTCCACTCAAAGCCTTGCGGAGGTTCGGTGAACTCGCCATGCGTTCACACCATCAAGCCAACCGCGACGACATCGCCGCAGAGATCGCGGATTCGGTCGATTACGTTGTCCAGGTCCAACGCTTCGAGGAAGGCCGAAGGTTGAGCGAAGTGATCGCGGTGGAGGGTTACGACCGCAACGCAAAGGTCTACCAATACAAGGTCTTATTCGAGCGGCAAAACGAAGTTCACTAGCCGTGCCATCACCTCAAAGGAGAACAATGCCATGCCCTTACTTGAGATTCAACAGACCAGCAAAGTCACCGTCACCATTGCGCTTGAAGAATCTGTTGCGTTGAAGGTGGATAAGTATGCCGCTTTCATCAACGCGCCCGCCGACGAAGTGGTGACCAAAGCCCTTGAATATGTGTTCTCCAAAGACCGCGAATTCCAACAATTTGCGGAAACTCCGAGCGACCGCAAAGCGCCGAAGGCCCTGCGTATTCGCAAGGTTCCTGTACCTGTGAAGAACGCTCCAGTAGCCAATGCGATTCCCTCAGCAGTAGAGGCCGGGACGAAGCGTTGATGTCCCCGGAATTCATTGTCGGGGTGGGAGCGGTGCTTCGCACCGGAAGAATGTTGACACTCCACCCCTCCGAGGGTCGTGCTGGAGCACTGTAGAGCAACTTGCAACGAACCTTGAAGATTCAACGAATTGGCGTCCTCAAGTTACTCCAAAGAAACCTGGGGCAACTTGGAGCAACCCGCAAAAGTGAGGTGATTTAATGCCCATTCTTGACGATATTGATATAGCGGCAAAGTCAGAGGAGCGGACGAGATTCCGCTTGAAGAGCGCAGGCACGAAGTTGAACCAGCACGAGCTTCGCTGCCTGGAAACGTTGGCAAAACGCCGGGCTATCAGGCCAGGCGAACTCATCCGCCAACTCATCCTTGACGAGTTGGCTCGGGATTCCGGAGAGCAGACCGCCAGCGCAGAACTGACTGAGATCATCGGGCTTCGGCTCTTGCTGACCAATGTGCTCAGGCCCATCTCGACAGGACAGAAGATCACGCCGGAAGTCTTCGACGGGATACTGACCGAAATCAAGAAGCGGAAGAAGGCCGTGGCAATTGAGGTACGGCAGGAAGCGGAGGGTGCGCGATGAAAACCACAGAATGGGGACGGAAAGAGACGATTATTTGGCCGCCGCACAGCCCCATCTACACCTACGGCGCGTTCTTTCTCGCGCTTGTGATGACCGGTATGTTCCTGTACCTCCGCTTTAGCTTCGGCCAGTCGCCGCTTCAACAGTTCTATACGCCGATCTATGCGCGGACAGCGGTAGGCGGAGTGTTCAAGAAGAAGGACAAGTACCAGCTTCTCTACGTTGGGGATGGTAGAAAGCTCGCTCGTTTGGCAACCGAGGACGACGTGCAGACGGGCTTCACTCCCACATCAAACGGCAAGCAAATCCCGCTTGCGCTTTCGAGCGCTGCGACATCTCACGGACTTCGCTTTCTTTATCGTGGGCCGGACCAGCCATACTTCGATGCCCCGTTGCACGAGTATCTCAAGACTGCCGTCTACAACGGCAACCAGCTTCGCAACATCTACGAACTCCCGATCATTCTGGGCTTTCTCTCGCTACTGGCGCAGCTCCCGTTTTCGATCCGCAAGGACATCGCCCGCCGCAAACAATTGAAGTATGGGCGACGCTTGAAAGGGCCAGTGATGCTCACGCCCAGGGAGTTCAACGAGACAGTCGGCGGTAACGGGATCGGCTTCAAGACGACCGAAGCTAAAGAGATGATGCGGATACCGCTGGAGGCCGAGGCGCAGCACATCGAACTGATGGGCGACACCGGGGCCGGTAAGACGACGCTCATTATGCAGATACTCCGGCAGATTCAGGGCCGGGGCCACTCTGCCATCGTCTATGACCCGGCTTGCGAGTTCATCCAGCGGTTCTACGACGCCAAACGCGGGGACATCGTTCTCAATCCGCTGGACGACCGCTGCCCGTATTGGGGGCCGTCCGAAGAACTTCGGCGCAAGGCTGAGGCCAAAGCCATCGCCGCCTCTCTGTACCAACCGACCAACGACAGGAAGGGCGAGTTTTTCACCGAGACGCCGCAAAAGATATTCGCCCATCTTCTTACCTACGGGCCTTCGCCGGGACAACTGGTCGCATGGCTGTCGAACCCCACAGAGATCGACAAGCGCGTTCAAGGAACCGAGATGGAATCCATGATCGCCAAGGGCGCGCAGCAGCAGCGGAACGGGGTGCTCGCCTCGCTTGGATTGGTAGCAGACAGCCTGCGGATGCTGCCTACGAAAGAACAGACCGGTGACCGTGTGTGGAGTGCAACGGAATGGGCAACAACTCGCAAGGGTTGGATATTCATTACGTCAAGCGCGACCGAGCGCGAAGCCTTGCGACCGTTGCATAGCCTCTGGATCGACCTGCTTGTGATGCGGCTTCTAAGCGCGCCGCAGACCGACCAGAAACCGGTGTGGTTTGTGTTGGACGAGCTGGCAAGTTTGCAGCGCCTTCCGCAACTCCATACGGCCATCACGGAAAACCGCAAGAGCAAGAATCCGCTCGTGCTCGGTTTTCAAGGCAAGGCCCAGCTGGAGGTGATCTACGGCCATCTGGCCGAGGTCATGCTCTCGCAACCGGCGACCAAAATCTTTCTCAAGACGACCGAACCGAAGGCCGCCGAGTGGGTGTCGAACGCCATTGGCAAGGTCGAAGTCGAGCGCATGAAGGAGACGCACTTCGACGGCTCCCGCTCCGGCAAGAACTTCAGTCTCGACCGTCAGGTCGAACCCCTCGTGATGGACTCGGAAATCTCGGGATTGGAAAACAGGCATGCCTTTCTGAAGCTCGGGAACAACGTCGCTCGCTTCCACTTCGAGTACATGGACGTGGCTCAAAGCACTCCGGGCTTCGTTCCCCGCAGAGTGGAAGACGACGAACTTCCGTTCGATCCAAAGACGCTCCAGCCGCGAGTCGCTTTGACACTTCCCGCTATCAATCTGGAGGCCGAGACATTCGATGAAGGCGACAGTGGAGCGAACACCACCGACGAACTAAACGAAAACGAACTTGCGGCTCTCAACACCGATCCAGACAGCCCGGAAAACGAAGACGAACAGCCAGTCCAACCGGCGTTCTCCTTTAGGGTGCAGTGAGGCTTATGCTCACCATCTCCAAACCGCTCAGTTCTGGTCAGGCACAGACCTATCACGCCAAGGAGTTCACGTCCGCAGAGCAGAACTATTGGAAGCAAGGCGATACCGTTCTGGGCGAATGGCAAGGACAACTCGCAGAGCGATATGGTCTCGCAGGAGCCATCGACGCGCAACACTTTGCGCGTCTCAGCGAAGGCCAGAATCCGCACACAGGCGACCAGCTTGTGCGCCACAGAACCGGACAGGACTACACAACGGCGGACGGACGCACCGTTAAGCCGGTGGAACATCGCGCCGGTTGGGACGCCACGTTCTCCGCTCCAAAGTCCGTCTCATTGACAGCTTTAGTAGGCGGAGACGACCGTGTACGCGAAGCTCACCGCGAAGCCGTGAGAACGGCCCTTACGGAATTGGAACGCTATACGCAGGCTCGTCTCGGCGGCAACCATGCCGCCGAAACGACGGGCAAGTTTATCGCCGCGAAGTTCGAGCACGACACGGCTCGGCCGGTAGACGGCTACGCCGCCCCTCAACTCCATACCCACGCCGTCATCTTCAACATGACAGAGCGGGCGGACGGCGCTACTCGCGCTATTCAACCGCGGAGTTACTTCGACTCCCAACAGTTCGCGACCGCCGTCTATCAATCCGAGTTGACCTATCGGCTGGCGCGATTGGGCTATGAAATCGAACCGGGACGCAGCGGAGCGCCGGAAATCAAGGGATACTCGCAGGAATACCTTGACGCCTCCAGTCCGCGCAGCCAACAGATACGCGAGGCGATGGAGCGTAGCGGCTTCGCAGGCCCCGAAGCCGCGCAGATTGCCGCCCACAACACTCGCGACAAAAAGCAAATCCATTCGCCCGCAGAAGTCCTCAGAGCGCATCGCCAACTTGCGCGAGAGTTCGGCAATCAGGCCGACCGGGTTGTGGCTGAAGCCAGAGAACGCGCCCAGCAACAAACGCAACAAATCGCGCCAAATTCTGCGCGGAAGGCGCAGGAAGCAGTGACTTTTGCCAAAGAGCGCGGCTTCGAGCGCGAAGCCGTGACCGATGAACGCGACATCCTGCGCGATGCGTTGCGCCGGGGTATGGGCGACCTCACCTTCAATCAGGTGCGCGAGAACTTCGACCAGCGGCACAGGAGCGGCGAGTTTCAGACTGTTGACGGCCACAAGCATGAAACAGGACGACAGTTCACCACACGCGAGACGATCGCCGCAGAGCTTGCGATCATCGGCCACATGAAGCAGGGGCAGAATACCGTGGAGCCGATGATGCAGAGAGAACAAGCCGTAGCTCAGGCAACCAGTCGTGACTTCCTGAATCCCTCTCAGCGCCAAGCCATCGAAGACATTCTTTCGAGCCGCGATCAAGTACACGGCTTGCAGGGACTCGCGGGGACGGGCAAGACCTCAACGCTTGAAAGCATCCGCGAGGGCGCGGAGCGAAACGGCTATGCGGTCGAGGGCTTCGCCCCGACCAGCCGCGCCGCCCAGCAGCTACGCGACGCAGGCATCTCCGCCGATACCTTGCAGGGCTTTCTTGTGCGAGGAGGACAACAACAGACCGCCGGCGACCCATATAGCCGTCATCTATATATGGTGGACGAATCGAGCCTCGCCAGCACTCGGCAGATGCAAGCGTTCCTGGAGAAGATCGGCCCGCAAGACCGTGTCCTGCTCATCGGAGACACTCGCCAGCACCAGGGCGTCGATGCCGGAAAGCCCTTCGAGCAGATGCAGCAGGCCGGGATGCGAACGGCGCAACTCGATACCATTGTGCGGCAGCAAGACCCAGAGTTGCTTCGAGTGGTCGAGCATCTGTCGAAGAACGAGACGGCAACCGGCGTTAGTCTCTTGCAACAGCAGGGCCGCATCACGGAAATACCGGATGCAGCCCAGCGTATCCAAGCTATTGCGAAGGACTACGCCGCCAACCCGGAGAGCACACTTGTCGTTTCGCCCGACAATGCCAGCCGCCGCGACATCAACGATGCCATCCGTACCGAGCTGCAAACCTCCGGCGTCGTGTCGAAAGACAATCACCCGATGACCGTTCTCACGCAGCGGTCCGACCTAACCAGTGTCGATAGAACTTGGGCCACGAACTATGTGCCCGGCGATGTTCTTTATTACGCTCGGGGCAGCAAAACATTGGGCATCGAGCGTGCCAGTTACGCGACCGTCGTCTCCACAAATCCAAAGGAGAACCAGATCACAGTCCAGCGGCAGGACGGCCAGCAAGTCAGCTATGACCCGAAGCGATTGCAAGGCATCACTGCCTACCGCGAGATAAGCCGAGAGTTCGCCGAAGGCGACCGCGTCCAGTTCACGGCCACCAGCCGGGAACTCGGCGTATCCAACCGCGACCTAGGAACCATCGAGCAGATCGAGCGAACACAAATCACCGTTCATATGGATGGCGAAAAACACCGGACTGTCACATTCGACGCCGCAGCGATGCGACACTTCGATCACGGCTACGCCGTGACCTCGCACAGTGCACAGGGCCTCACAACTGATCGCGTCCTGGTCAACATGGACACGACTGTACATCCTGACCTCATCAATACCCGTTTCGCTTACGTCTCCATATCTCGCGCTTCGCAGGACGCTCGCATCTACTCCAACGACGCCGCGACACTGGGCGAACGTCTCAGTGCGGACATAACGAAACCTTCAGCCATAGACCTTCAGAAGAGCCAGACTGAGATTTCACGCCAGCAACAAGAAACCGTGAGGGGGCCAGCCACGAACCACAGCAAAGAGCAAAAAAGTCTTCTCACAGGCGATAAACCTCACTCTGTTGACGACAGCGAACGGCGACACTACGCTCCCATTGAAGCGGCGCTGCGGAACGAAGCGCCGGGCTATGAGTGGAAGCGTGCGAACGGTGACATCCAAAGCTACCGGCACAACCAAACCGGAAGCTGGTTGCACATCGACTCCCAAGGCCAGTTCTATGACCGCCAGGCACAGCCTATCGGTCGCGAAGCTGCTTTAGCAGGTCATATGCCGTCACACAACGACCACGGCCATAGCCACATGCAGCAGACCCATCGTGGCGGCAACGACCGAGGCTTGGGTTTATAAACAACAAACATCCAGTGAATGGCCCGACTCTTCGGCGTTCCTACTTGACTGTCAGCATGTCCGAATCTGAATAGGGATCGATCTTGACCGTCACGCTGCGGATGAGGGCTTTCGGCGCTTTCCTCCGTCCCACTGTTCGCATCGCGATGAACCCGATCGCTTCCAGCTTGTTCAGCGTTCTTGTCACGTTGGGTTGGGAGCGTCCGCTGCGTTCGGCCAGAGCTGCAACCGAGGGCGGCTTCTCATCCCGGATGATCGCCAGCAGTCTCCGGTTGTCTGTCGTCAGCAACCGCGCCATCGCATCGACGGAGTTGAAACTGGCGCGGCGGGCGTCGCGGGGGGCACTTCGTTCTCCCCGGGCCACCGATTTCATCTCAGCTTTCAATGAAGTCAGATTTTGGATCTTAAACTTCCTCATCTTTCGTTACCTCTCATCTTCGCCAATCACAGTTGAACTTACGCCATGCGCTTCGAGAACTCTCTCGATCTCGGTAAAGAAGTCTTCGATGAGCGTCTCGGCGTCGATAAACTTGTACGGCCTTCCTGCATCGGTCTCCGTCCGGTGACAGTGGTCATGTTCGACAGTTTTCTGTTTGAAACGCGAACCCAATGCCGGGATCGCATGTGCGTTGTCAAAACCTACCAGACGCTTTCCGCTTGGCCCGTGCAGCGTAAAGGAATAGCGCAATCCATGGGGCCTTGTTGCATCTGTTTCGACACGTTTAATCTCGAACTTGAGCCAGTAGCCTTTCTCCAACAAGTGGATGCGTCCGTCGAACGCCAGCAGAAACCCAGTCCGTGATCGTCCATATCATCTGAGGATATGATGGCACGTTTCCCTTTCTAAAACAATAGCTATGTCACTTATGGGAGGAAACCCTCCCTGGCTCCAGCCGCGTTGCGCGTCTTCCGCCACCCACCTCAGCGGGGAGGCCTTTCCTCCCCACAACGCCCCTCCGCTAAGAACAAAGACAAGAACGCTAGGGACTGCGTCCCCGCGCGGCGCAAGGGTTTCCCCAGTCTTCCGCGCTGCGCTTGTGCAGACCGGACTTCGTCCGCCTCCGCTGCGCTCCGGTGGGAGATTCCCCTCCCTTGCGCCTTGCTACCCCCTTGAAATCTTTCCGCTTATTGCGGCATGTACGCACATGCCGCAGGGCATAACAAACAACGGCGAAAGCCACAAGGAGGAAGCACCCATGAACACCACAACCATCGCAACCACAACCAACGTCACCCCGTTTACTCAAAACCTCACACAGCGGCAACCCAAACAGCAAACCTCGAAAGAGGCGATTACTGCCAACGTCCAAGCCCTTATCGAGCAGTTGGAGGAGGGTCACTCGGAAGGTCTCACTGCCTACCTCCTGGCAATGGGCAAGTTTCACAACTACAGCTTCGGCAACATTTTGGAGATTGCACGGCAGAAGCCCGATGCGACCCGCATTGCCGGGATGTACGCATGGAACCAGCTTGGCCGCAAAGTGAAGAAGGGCGAACACGGCATCCGCATCCTCGCACCCGTCATCGGAGTCCGCAGGAAGAAGGACGAAGAAGCCGAGAAAGACATTCGCACTCAGAATCAAGCCGTCTTGGTCGGCTTCCGTTCCGCCTATGTCTTCGACGTTTCGCAAACCGAAGGCGCGGAGCTTCCAGAACTGTCCGAGCGTGTGCAGGGCAGCGTTGGTGAGTACCGCGAACGCCTGATTGATTTCGTGACAGCGCAAGGCATTGCGTTGGAGTTCAAAGAGAGCATCGCTCCCACTCTGGGCATGAGTTACGGCGGGAAGATTGTTTTGCTGCCGGGACAGTCCGCAGCGGAGGAGTTTTCCACTCTAGTACACGAACTGGCCCACGAGATGTTGCACAAGGCCGAACGGCGCACCGCCACCACCAAGACCGTGCGTGAAACCGAAGCTGAAGCCATCGCGTTTGTCGTGGGCAAGACTATCGGCCTCACGACGGGCAGTGCATCGGCGGATTACATCCACCTGTACCACGGCAACGCTTCGCTCTTGACCGAGAGTTTGGAGGTTATCCAGAAAGCCTCAGCCATCATCCTCTCCGCTCTGGAAGCAAAGGCGGAACAACCCAACACCGACACCGAACTGGCGCAAGCCAGCTAACCCGCTTTCTCAGGGGCGGGTGGCCTCAAGCCGTCCGCTCAAACGCCACCGGTACGCCCAACCCGCTCAAGGAGAGTAACCATGAATACGCAAACGTCAACCGAATATCGCAATCTTCCTCTTGCCGACCTCACCGAGTCTGCCACCAACCCGCGCCGCATCTTCGAGGACGCGGCCCTCAAGGAACTTGCCGAGAGCATCTGCGCTCACGGAGTGCTTTCGCCCTTGCTCGTACGCCCCATTTCGGAGCAGGGCTTCGAGATCGTCGCCGGAGCCAGACGTTATCGCGCTGCCCGGCTGGCCGAAGCAACAACCATCCCCGTCCGCATTGTCAACCTCACCGATGCCGAAGCGTTGGAGGCTCAGCTTATCGAGAACCTCCAGCGTCGAGACGTTCACCCGCTGGAAGAAGCGCAGGGATTTCGTGCGCTTCTCAATCTGGAGGAGCCGAAGTACAGTGTCGAGCAAATTTCGGCGAAAACTGGAAAGTCGCCAACATACGTCGCACTGCGCATCAAGCTGACCGACCTCACGACGACAGTAGTCGAAGCGTTCTATGCCGAGGAAATCGGCACCGGACACGCTTTGCTTCTGGCGAAACTCCAACCCGACCAGCAGGAGAAAGCCCTTGCCGAATGCTTCCGTGAGGAATGGGCCGGAGGAGGCAAGAAGCCCAAGCGCATTTTGCTCCCCGTCCGCCATCTCCAGCACTGGATTGAGTACCAACTCATGCTCGTTCTCAAACTCGCGCCGTTCAGCAAGCGCGATGCTCAACTAGTACCCGCAGCCGGAAGCTGTCTCGATTGCCCCAAGCGCACAGGCCACAACAGGCTTTTGTTTGCCGACGTGCAGCAGGACGCTTGCACCGACCCAACCTGCTATGCAGCGAAAGTCGAAGCGCATGTCAAAGCCGTCATCGCAGCGAAACCCAAGCTCGTGCAAATCAGCACAAGCTACGGCCAGCAAACTGAAGGCAGTCCGGCCATACCACGCAACAAATACGTCGAGATTTGCGCGGACAAACCGGACACCACCGAGAAGGCCAAGCGACCGGAGTACAAGACGTGTAAGGACACAACCGAAGCCATCGTCACCCACGGCAGTGAGAAGGGCGAACTCCGCAAGGTCTGCGCCAATCCCGATTGCTCCATCCACCACCCCAGGAAGCAGCCGCACAAGGCCGATGCGAGTTTCAAAGCGGAGCAGGAAAAGCAACGCCGCGAAACGGCTGTTGCCAACGCTACGGGCATCCGTGTCCTGAATGCCATCGTTTCCGCTGTCCCGGTTCGGCTGATGAAGCGCGACCTGCTTTTCATCGTCGAAGGTCTCTTGCCCTTGCTGGACGAACCGAGGCTGGCGATGCTCGCCCGCAATCGCGGCATCCGTGCGAAAGAGGGCGAGTCCGTCGCAAGACTGCTGACGGCGGTTCTCCGCAAGGCGGACGAGAGCGAACTTGGCCGCGTCACGGTTGAACTCGTCATACTGCTTTCCTCACGGTCGCAATCGGACGGCGGAAAGGTACTGAAAGCCGCTGCCCAGGCGTACAAGGTGGATACCGATGCCATCGCCCTCACCGTCAGGCAGGAGTTCGCCGCAAAGGACAAAGCCAAGAAGGCCAGCAAGGCCGAATCGAAGCCGGCGGCGAAGGCAAAACGCGCGACCTAACAAGAACCGAATCTGTGGGCCTGCTCTTCGGGGCAGGCTCTTTTTTGCGCCCGTCTTCCCACCCCGAAGGTCGCTCTCGCCTATCGCGAGAAGCACCAATGTTCCGCCCACCCGACGGGTAAAAACCCCTGTGCAAAAAAAGTTTACCGCAGATGCCAAAAGCGTGTACTATTCTCTTGCTACCCAAATGATGTCGCTCGGATGTCTGTCGCTACCTTGAGGTGTATATGCGTTCCGTCTCGCGTTTCCGTTACCGGTTTGCCTTTCTCTGCGCTGCGTTACCTCACGCGTCGCCCCTTGTTCTCCACGCCCATTGTCGACGGAAGATTGGTTTCGACGGAAAAATCCATCGAAGTCAACGTCGCATGTACGGCTTGGCTGTGTTCAACCGTCACACTGGTATTGCGGAGGTAACCACATGAGATCTCACCATTGTTCACCGCAGCATCTCTTTTCCACTTCAAGGCGAACCAGGCTCGTTCTTCATCTGCCATTGGTCGGCATATCGAAAAAGCGTTGGCGCATACGCTTCGTACGAGCAATGCATCTCTTTCTGAGCATCTGTTTGCTCGGCTCACCAGTCCTATTAGCAACAGCACAACAGTTGCCCAATCGGGTGCAAGGGTCATTCGATCAAGACACCCCGCTTCCAACTTCCGGTCACAAACCTCTGGGCTACTCGGATGCGGGCGCCCTTGCAGAGCTCGTCGCATACAAAGTGGCGATTGGCGGTTCAGGCTGGCTAGGGATGACGGCGAACGGCAATATTTCCTTCGATGGAGCGACGGGTACGCTGCCTGCGGCCCTCCACATCATGCCCGGTAATCGAGTAAAACTCGACGTGACGAAGCCTGAAGGTCATGACATTACGGTCTACAACGGAGTTCGAGGAAGCGCGACACACGCCGGATCCAAGAAGGCTTTACTTGCGCCGCGTGGAGCTCTTGCCGGATTTGCGCCGTTCGATCTGCCGCTGAAAGCCGCCGAAGCTGCCTTAAAGTTCTCCATCATCGATCATGGCTCAACCGTGCTTCAAGGCAATTCGTTTCATCGCATCAGTGTCGAAGTCGCCATACCCAAGAAGGATCTTTTCCCGTACGAGAAGGATGACCGGTTGGTCGTGGACATGTATTTCGACCCGTCGACGCATTTGCTCGCGAAGACGGTCTCGCTGATTCCTATTCCGGGAAGTAGCGAACCGGTGTTGTTGAAGGTGAACGACTACGCAAATTATCAGCAAACAGGTCAGTTTTTGCTGCCCATGACGATTGACGAAACGATCAACGGGCAGTCGATCTGGAAGCTGGTTTTCTCTTCGCTCGATTTCACCAAAACAATGTCCGACAAAGACTTCACTTTCTGAGTAGGAGAATTGACATGCGCCGTCTGGTCTTGTTGGTCTGTTTTGCTACCTTGTTTGCTATCGTGCTATTTCAGCCGGTTGAAATCGGCGCTCAGTCCTACCTACAGGCGACTGGGAGTCCTAGCTTTGCCGTGAACATTCCCGTTCCCAATGGCTTTATCAATATCGCGAATGGCAATCTTCATCTCGAAATCCCTCTTTCGACCCTGAAACAACGTGGCCAGCTATCGCTGAATGAGCGGCTTGTTTACGACAGCCGCATATGGAAAATCATTCAATACAACAACTATTATTGGTGGCCACTGAATATCCCGAACTCCGCGGCTGGGTGGAGATTTGTGAAGGGGAACGAAGCTGGCACCATGGCCTACAACTCTGTCTCGGTCAATCCCACTACCTGCCCAGGAGATGGCGGCGATCCCCTGCTCATTCCCGGTGGGGGCGGAGACCCTGGCGGTGGCATAACAGTCTACTCCTATAGCTCCTCCATGACGTGGACGGACCCAAGCGGGACGGCCCACCTCTTTGACGCGGTCTATAACCAATCAGACCAATGCGACGGTACCTCAATCCGCTCCGTCTCTGGAGGCTATGCGACAGACTCAAGTGGATATCAGGTCGTGGATGACGGCAACGGCAATCCGGTTGTGAAGGATGGGAATGGCACCGAAGTTTTTCCGAATGTTATCGACCGTTTCGGCAATTACTTCTCTCCCGATAACGGAGGCGATCTTGTAGACGACCTAGGTCGGACGCCGGTCATAACCACCCAGAATGGCAACCAAACCTACTATGATGTGCTCGCGCCCAACGGTCCGATTTCCAACAATGGCACTCGCGTCCGATATATCGTGACCATGGAATCACTCAGTTTGAACACCGCTTTTGGGCAGCAGGGCGTGGTGGAGTACCAGCAAAATGGCAACCCTCCTGGAAGCAATCATCCGAACATCTCGGCAATTCAGAGCATTCAACTTCCCGACGGCTCTTCTTATCAGTTTGGCTACGATACCTATGGTGCGATCAACTCCGTGACTTTGCCGACCGGCGGAGTCGTGGGCTATGGGTGGACGAACTACCAGGACTCCTACCAAAATGTCAATCATTGGATTGGATCCGAAATCTTTGCGGGGAATACAACCAACTTCACTCCAGCGGTCATCAGCAACTGCTCGAATGGTGGTACTGGGTGCCAAGAAAAGGTTACTGTACAGCGGCCGAGCGGAGATCAGACGGTGTACAAGTTGACCCTGGACAATGGTGCATGGGACACAAGCACCACAATCTATGCCGGGCCAGCCTCGTCAGGACAGGCAAAAGCAACAGACCAGGCGACCTTCGACTTTTCAAAAGTCTGCAACTACACGTTTGTCTGCGGCGGCGCGCAGTACATCACGAAGTCCAATGACGTCCAAACGCTGCCCGATGCCAACCTCGCGACTCAAGTTCAGACTCTTTACGCCAATCCGCAGTCGGGAAAAGCGACCTCAGTGGCCCAATGGGATTACTTCCAAATCGGTTCGAGTCCCTCTCTCTTTCCTACGCGTAAAACTCTTTATGGGTATACTGGATTCGATCTGACGTCAGAAACCCATATTGATCAGGTCGGTTCGCCCGTCTCCTCCGCGACGTATAATTATTCAGGTACGGCGACGGCAACCTCCAGCGTTGTGGGGCATGGAACTGCAAATGCCGGAGGACCATATCTGGCCTCGGTTGTGGCGAGCAACAACTCGCCGACAGCCACGGTCGCTACCTCATTTACCTATGATGACACCGGCGCGCTTCTATCGACTCAAGACGCGAATGGCAACCCGTCGACGACGCTGAAATATGACCCAACACACACATTTGTGACGGAGATCGACAAACCCGATACGACGACAAATGGGGCCACCTACCATCACGTAAGTAAGGCCGCGTATGACACGAATTCCGGCGCGATTCTTTCGTCCGACGATGAGAACAGCGTCGCGAACGGCCAGGCGTATCCAGTCAAGTATAGCTACGAGCCGGTTGCAGGACGGGTTCAAAAAATCACAGCCGCGGATGGCGGATTCCAAAGCTATTCCTATCCCAGCTACAACGGAGCGGATATTACCGTCGCCCAAACATCCTCGGCAAGTGTCACAACGTCGCATAACGTGGATGGATTCGGTAGGCCTAATCAAACATCTTCGGGTTCAATCGGATCGACACAGGCCTACGATGTCAACGGCCGGTTGTTCAGCACTTCAAGTCCCTCGACCGCCTTCAGCGGCCCAGCGGCGACCGACGGCACCACCTATATGTATTACGACGCTCTCGATCGCGTCAGTTTGGTACAGAACCCCGATGGCACTACGCGCACCGTGCAGGTTGTGGGAAATGTGGTTACTGCGACCGACGAAATTGGCAATCAAACCAAGCAGATATTCAATGCTTTCGGAGAGCTCACATCGGTGTGGGAGCCGGATCCAAAGACAGGAGCTTTGGTACTGGAGACGGACTATACTCGCAATGGTTTGGGAGACGTCACTTGCGTGGAGCAACACGGCAACATAGCAGGAACGGGATGCAGCGCCTCACCTTCCTCTGACGCCACAAGTCCATGGCGGGTGCGACGGTTTTTCTACAACTCACTCTCCCAACTCCGAGCAGCCAGCATTCCTGAACATACGGCGCTCCCGTCTGCTCCACCCCAGCAGAATTGTGGAGGCGGCATTGTGGGCAACCAGTGGACCGACTGCTACTTCTATGATCCCAATGGCAATCAAGTGGCCCGCACGGACAATCGTGGTGCGACGCGCAGTTTTACCTATGACGCCCTCAACCGTCCGCTAACCGAAACCTCCCCAACTGTCAACCATTCCTACCAGTATGACGCGGGCTCGAATGGCGTAGGCCTTCCTTACTCCAATGCAAATGGTACGCTCGCGACTTCTTTCCTCACCTACGATGTGATGGGTCGGGCACTTACTCAGTCCAGTTGCGCGCTAGGAACGTGCGGATCAACTGGCCCCAATCTCTTCACCGCCTCGGTCACCTACGATCTTGCCGGCAATGTCAACAGCATAACCTACCCCGATGGTCGAGTCGTCGCGAACTTATACGACACCTACAATCGCCTGTCGTCCGTGAATTATCAAAAGTGGGGGACGCAGTCGGTCGGAACGGCGTATTGGTCGGCAACGTCCTATGCCGCTCCCGGTGAACTTCAGACTGCCCAATATGGCAACGTCATACAGATGCAGGCTGGTTTCAACAGTCGCCAATCCCTCACCTCGTTGAGCTATCGGGCTACTGGCCCCGCTCCGCCCCAGACTTACTTCAGCAAAACGTACCAGTGGGACAAGAACGCCGCCAATCTTATCGGCGAAACGAACCAGACCACTTCGCAACCGCGCCAGTTCGGTTATGACAAACTGAACCGGCTGGTTTCCGCCGCCGATGTCGCTTCCGGTGGGGCCAATGCCACGGGAACTGCGACCATCATCGGATTCGAGGGGTCCTATCAGGACTGTAGCGGGGGTGGCGGCCTGAACGCGACAGTCTCGCCCAAGACTCAGGCAGCGGCCAGAATACCGCCGGGCGGCTGTGTCACGGTCTGGGACACCGGAAACGTCACCATGATTGTCGGTGGATACACGGTATCGATGCCTTACGGTCAGGGAAGCAATTCGACCAGGCTTGCTACGGGTCTCGCATCCCTGCTCAACGCCAGCGGGTCTCCAGTGACGGCCACTGTCAGCGGAACGACGATCACTCTGGTCTCGATCGCTCAGGGGACAGCCGCGAACTACGCCCTCTCCTATTCCTCTGACGGCGATTTCAATGTGAACTTTTCGGGACTGGCGATGACGGGCGGCACCACGAGTACGCCGGTGCCCGGTGGCCTCAACCAGCAGTACGCTCTGGACAATTGGGGCAATCTAAGTTCGATGGGATCGAGCGGATTCAACCAGTCCGTCAACCTGCAGAACCAGGTATCGAGCTTCAGCTATGATGCGGCGGGACGGTTACAGAATGACGGTGCGCTGACTTATACCTACGACGACGACGGCATGTTGCTCACCAGCAGCGACGGCGCGAGCTACACCTACGACGCTTCCGGCAACCGGGTGCAGGTTGCCAATGGAGGCAGTCAACGAGCCTATGTTTACTTTGGCGGCCAACTATTGGCGACTTACAATCCGACGACGACGGCTTGGACGGACATGGTCTACGCGGGCGGGCGACGCGTCGCGGAGGTGGCGGGCACGCAGACAGCGACGCCACTGTATACCGTGCTGGACCACATCGGCTCGGAGGTGGCGGCGGTGGACAGCAACGGCACGGCGATCTCGGCGCTGGATTACACGCCGTTGGGCCAACTGCTGTCCGGCTCGAATCCAGATTCCTTTATCTACACCGGCTTGGAGCGCGATGCATCGGGTTTGGATCATGCCACCTTCCGGCAGTACTCCTCGAACACCGGTCGCTGGACAGCGCCCGACCCCTACGACGGAAGCTACTCGTTCGGAAACCCGCAAAGTCTGAATCGGTACGCATATGTGGGCAATATGCCGCTCGGGTCGACCGATCCGAGCGGTCTGGTACCAGGTATACCAATTGGTTGCGGTTTTTCAACGGGTGCTGAGGGAGCTGGGATTGTATTTAGCGGAGGACTCGCTCTGGCCAATGTAGGAGCAGACATTGAACTTCTGGGCTGTATATTTTCAGCCATCGAAGACATCTTGGGATTCTTCCACCACGCCAGTTTCCACGGCAGCCTAAAGCCTCGTCCACAAGCGCGCATATGGAACGAACACCTCGGTCTTCCCGCCGGAGGACATCTTCCGGGCGTGGGTTCGGGTGGACTCTTCAATCTCCCCGGAGGAGGATGCGAGTTCGGAGGTTGTGGACCAGGATATAGCTTTCAATCGGCGACCGTAGCCGTGCCCGCAGCAGTCGGTGCGGGAGCTGCTTGTGTGATTCTTGAACCATGTGGCGCGGTTGTCGCCGGGGCTGCCACGGTCATTGCCGCAGGTGCTGCAACCGTTGCTGTTGGATATGGTGCGGCTGCGGCGGTCAACCATTATCGGAATCGCGCCGACACAACATACTCTAACAATCCTGTGTGTAGTGCTCAATATGAGCGGGATGTGGCCGTTTGTAGACAGCAACCCGCAGGGAAACGCGCCAGTTGTTATAGTCAAGCGACTGTTCGGCTTGCTGCATGTAATGGTGGCCACCCCAAACCTCCGTTGAACTTCTGAGGAATGTAGATGCTAGTTCTCGAAAATGCTGTCGCACAACGTTCTCTCACATTTAAGCGTGAGGGAGCGTCGGTTCAAGCTACTGCATACCTTGGACTTCCCTTCGAGGAACATAGTTGTTGGGTTTGTGAGTATGGTGTCATCTCTACTGGAATGGAGGACAAGCACATTCATAAAATTATTGGGGACGACTCCATGCAGGCGCTCCAGCTAGCCATCGTTATGCTTGGTTCTATGCTTTCAAATCTGGAAGGAATTTCTGATTGGCGATGGAATGGCGAACCATACATAGGGCTTCCTAACAGTGTCCGAGACCCTATCTTCGGGGACATGCCTTGATTCAATCCCGGCTACCGGCGGCTTGGGCGAACGTGATCTACGGGTGAACCACGCAAAGTACCGCCTTGGTATATTCGGTACTTGGCCATCTGGACTCGGAGGGTAGCCGTGATGAATAGCAAAGGCACAATTATCTCGGCCCAAAACTGTAGCGGGGGTGGTGGTCTAAACGCTACAGCCTCCCTCAAGACCCAGACAGCGGCCAGGATACCGCCGGGCGGCTGTGTCACAGTCTGGGATACTGGAAACGTCACCATGACTGTCGGTGGATACACTCTATCGATGCCGTACGGTCAGGGAGGCAATTCGACCAGACTTGCGACAGGTCTCGCTTCTCTGCTCAACGCCAGTGGGTCTCCAGTGACGGCCACTGTCAGCGGAACAACGATCACTATGACCTCGATCGCCCAAGGGGCAGCCGCGAACTATGCCCTCTCTTACTCCTCAGACGGCGATTTCAATGTGAACTTTTCGGGAGCGGCGATGACGGGCGGCACCACGGGTACGCCGGTGCCTGGCGGTCTGAATCAGCAGTACGCGCTGGACAATTGGGGCAATCTCAGTTCGACGGGGTCGAGCGGATTCAACCAGCCCATCAACCTGCACAATCAGGTGTCGACCTTTAACTACGACGCGGCGGGACGACTACAAAACGACGGGGCGCTGACTTACACTTACGACGACGACGGCATGATGCTAAGCAGCAGCGACGGGGCAAGCTACACATACGACGCCTCCGGCAACAGGGTGCAGGTGGCCAAGGGCGGCAGCCAGCGGGCTTATGTTTACTTTGGCGGGCAACTGCTTGCGACTTATAATCCGACGACGACGGCTTGGACGGACATGATCTACGCTGGCGGACACCGAATCGCGGAAGCAGCCGGCACGCAGACTGCGACGCCAGTATATTCTGTGCTCGATCACATCGGCTCGGAGGTGGCGGCGGTGGACAGCAACGGCACGACGATCTCGGCGCTGGATTACACGCCGCTCGGCCAACTGCTCACCGGCTCGAACCCCGATTCCTTTATATTCACCGGGCTGGAGCGCGATATATCGGGCTTGGACCACGCCACGTTCAGACAGTACTCGTCGAGTACTGGTCGCTGGACAGCGCCCGACCCCTACGACGGAAGCTACTCGTTCGGCAATCCACAGAGCTTGAATCGATACGCCTACGTTGGAAATATGCCGCTGAGTCTGGCAGACCCTAGCGGCTTAGCACCCGAAGTTCCGGGCGTGCCTACCTGGAAAAACGGAATTCCTTGCTTTACGGCAATCGTATCGCACGGGACGGATGTCTTGGGTGATATATCTTGCCTATATAGTATTTACAGTCTGATAAGAGACTTGCTTGGGCTGTTTGCCCGTCCCAGTTTCCACGGTAGCTTGACGCCTCGTCCTCAATCCAGAATATGGAACGAACACTTGCCAGGAGGACCCGACCCTCTGAACGGCGGATTTGGATACCAACCGCCCAAAGCGGGCTGCGAGTTCGGAGCTTGCGACGGAGGAGTAACAGCCTCGTTTGGTCCAGGAAGCGGGTCTTCGGCAGCGTATCCAAATGGACATAATCCCAACGATGTTAATCTATTTGGAGGACTCTGGGATTCTTTTTGGACGGTATTGCGGGAAGCGATACGCGGTCCTGCACCCTCACCAGCGTGCATCGCCGACGCAAAAGCGTTTCAAGCACAATATATTCAGCATGCCACCTATGGTCGAACGTTGGGCATGCTCAACGGCGCAGCTCAGGTAACCTCAGGAGCTGGCATACCAGGCGGCGTTTATATGGGATACAAGCAAAACCAGAGCCTGATTGACGCCGCATATACTGCTGAACTTAGAAAATGTATGAACGGAGGTTAGATATGGACTTCTCCATGAATAAGAACTTTAGAGGGCGATCGGAGGCTGAACTAGCTGGCCTAAAATTTGTCATCACATTATTGCCGGGCATGCTACTTTTGTTTTATTGGCATAGGCATCCATCGATAGCTTTGTCTACGGGGTTGATTATTGGGATTATCTTGGGTCAACTTATCCCGCCGAGGAAACCTGCTTGGCAAGTATCTGTGTATGTCGCGATGGCAATTGCAGTAGGCATAGCAAGCTACATGTTGTTCTATTAATAGAACGATGCCTCGGCACAAACAGTTTGGCGAGTTTAGGTTCCAATATGGGTCCACGTTACTGTTTAGAAATCGTTGAGATGTATTAGCTTGCAGAAGAGTGGCTGGCCCGTGGATATACTGTCTCGAAGCCCTACGGCCAGGGAAGGACTTCGATCAGGCTTGCAACAGGTCTCGCCGCCCTGCTCAACGCCAGTGGGTCTCCAGTGACAGCCACTGTCAGCGGAACAACGATCACTTTGGTTTCTATCGCTCAGGGGGCAGCCGCGAATTACGCCCTCTCCTACTCCTCTGACGGTGATTTCAATGTGAACTTTTCGGGAGCGGCGATGACGGGCGGCACCACGGGTACGCCGGTACCCGGAGGTCTCAATCAACAATACGCGCTGGACAACTGGGGCAACCTAAGTTCGATGGGTTCGAGCGGGTTCAACCAGTCGGTGAACATGCAGAATCAAGTGTCGAGCTTCAGTTACGATGCGGCGGGACGACTACAAAACGACGGAGCGTTGACTTATACCTATGACGACGACGGTATGTTGCTGACCAGCAGCGACGGCGCGAGCTATACTTATGGCGCTTCGGGCAACCGGGTGCAGGTGGCCAAAGGAAGCAGCCAGAAAGCCTACGTTTACTTTGGCGGACAACTGCTGGCGACCTACGATCCGGCCACCGCGGCTTGGACGGACATGATCTACGCGGGCGGGCAGCGCATCGCGGAGGTGGCGGGCACGCCGGCGGCGACGCCGGTGTATTCTGTGTTGGATCACATTGGCTCGGAGGTGGCTGCGGTGGCCAGCAACGGCACGGCGATCTCGGCGCTGGATTACACGCCACTTGGCCAATTGATCTCCGGTACCAACCCCGACGCCTTCATCTTCACGGGTTTGGAGCGTGACGGCGACGGTTTGGATCATGCCACCTTCCGGCAGTACTCCTCGACCACCGGCCGCTGGACCGTCCCCGATCCCTACGACGGAAGCTACGACGTAGGCGATCCTCAAAGCCTCAACAGGTATGCCTATGTGCGGAATAATCCACTGGCGTTTACCGATAAATCCGGACTAGGCCCAATTTATCCATGTGGCACCGGCAGCAACGGCCTCCCTAGTTTCTGCATGTCCACACCGACCTACTCGTTTTGTGGTTCGACCTGTAATGTTTTCGTCACGGTCCTTTCACTTGGCATCAATGCCCTAATCGATAGTCTCTTCGGAGGATCCGCGCCCACTTTCCACGGAAATGTTCGCGCGCAAAATCAAGGGAAACGGGTACGTATCACAAACGGCAATCATTCGACTGCCAACGACCCCGCCCCACATCGCAATTGTGCGATAGGTGCACGAGTTGTACAGGGATTGATTGGCGTAGCGAATCTCGGAGATGCATATGTAAGAGCTCAGGCAGTTGGTGCCGGTACCTTGGCTCTAGCAGAAGCTCCGCCTGCCGCGGCTGTATACCTTATCTACGGCACTACAAGTGTATTTGGCCAAGCACTTGCGGGCGGCGCTCAGGTTGCGCAAGCGGTCACTGGAAATGGTGGCGCGCAGCCTCTAGAACAGATTGGAAACGTCCTCAGCGGCCCGGCTTCAGGGCTGACGACACTGGTTGTGACAGGAGGAAATCTTGAAAAAGCTGCAACATACGCCAATCGCGAAAGCTTCTTTAACGGCGGTGTTGGCTTAGTCAACAAAGCAGCCCCTCCACTTCTGCGGTTAGGAGAATTTGCACTAGGAGCTATAGGTCTAGGGAGCGTTGGGTGCGGCACTGTTCCATAGCCACAATAACTTAGTAGTCACCTAGGCTATCAAGTGATAGAAAGGAGATACTTGATCACCATAATAAAAAAACGTTTGGTCATGTGGCTCATAGGATATGTCGTTCTAGCACTAGCGATACTGTGCGCGTTTGTCGGCAATGCAATGTCTATTAAACAATTGGGGATTGCTTATGTTGCTTTATTTATTACGGCAATATGTACTACTACATTCCTATTTGGAGGAAACAGAAAACAGACTGGCTCCGTTGATAACATTGGGTCGCCGGGCCGTTCGAAACAAACCGTGACTCTTAGGAGTATCCGAAGTTATCAAGTCGCATTGCTAATGATGCCTTTGATACTAATCTATGGCCTTTGGGATAGCAACAGCTTTCCATTATGGGTAACTGTAGTTGGTGTTCTAATCAATATTGGCATAACATATGTCCTAGCGCTTACAGTTCGTTCTAAGAAGGAGGAGTTGAATCGCTGAGGCAGAATCAGGTATCTAGTTTCAACTACAATGCGTCAGGAAGGCCTTTAAATGACGGCGTACTGACTTATACCTACGACGACGTTGTGCCTCGCCAAAATACCATCGCACCTCAAAATGAAGGCGATTCTGCTTCAAGACGGTCAGGCTGTGAGATTTTTTACTGGAACAGAGGTGGGCGAATGACTGCCGATTGTTGGATGAGTGGGATCCGGGAGGCTGTAGGCTCACGAGTAAGCGCAGTTCTCCAACGACCAACGTTCTTACTTTAAGTAATTTTGCAGACTCAAGCGGCCAGATCGTAACGATGATGCAGACCGCCGAGGCGGGGCATCGCGATGACCTTGCTATCGGCCGCCGAATCCTTTGCTGCTACGCGACCACAGGGAGTCTGTTTCTCCAAGCCAAGATGTGTTCGGTCTTCATGGTAGCAGCGGACATACTCGCTTATGAGTCGCTTGAGATGCCGTTCGTTAAGCACGATGACGTGATCGAGCAAGTCTCTTCGGCAGTTGCCGACCCAGCGTTCGGCGACGCCATTCTGCCAAGGGCTGCGGAAGCTGGTTCGCTTGGGTTCGATGCCGAAGCTCCTGATTGAGCTGATGAATTCTTTATTGAACTGTGCGCCACGATCGAAGATCAGATACTTCTGCGCGGAGTCATAAGGAAAGGCCTCACGTATTTGCTGCGTCACCCAAGCACTGGTCGGATGCCTAGTCGCACCATAGTGCAGGATGCGCCTCCTGTCGTGCGAGATGACGAAGAAGCCATAGAGCACTCCGAAGGTAAGTGTCGGCACTGTGAAGAAGTCCATCGCGGCAATCGCTTCGCGGCGTTATTCAGAAAGACCTTCCAATGATTCGCAGGCCAGGATTCCGTGGAGCCTTCCGCATCCATCGCAAGACAGTTCTCTCGGAGATATCGAAGCCGAGCATCTCAACTCGCCATGTATCCTCGGCGTACCCCAGGTCCAGTTCTCGGCGGCCATGCGGAAGATGAGATCGCGTAGCTCTTTTCTGACGCATTTCCTGCCAACATACTCCCTATGCCGCGAGCACCATGCCCAGTACTTCCTGAAACCAGCACGATGCCAGCCGACAACCGTCTCAGGTTGAACGAGGATCAAAGTGTGCCCCAGCCAGACCAGCACTTCCGCAGCGTGATCTAGAAGAGTTTATCCATGACGGCGAACCTCGGGCGAGGGCGCTTCACCCTCAAAACGGCGAGTTGTTGACGCAACGCCAGATTCTCCAGAAGGAGATTCCGGCGGGAATACTTACTGGAAGCGATCAGGCCGAAGAAAAGCCTCAACATTCGGAGCATACCGCTGTTCTATCAGAAAAGACGCCTAGCAAATCTCGAGATATGGAGTTTTGGCGAGGTACAACTCATTCTTGTTGAAGTGAGAGTGACGATGCTGCGGCTACGCCACGTCCAAGCCAAGTGGGCGCGGAGGGTTCGATAGGGGTTCGATAAACGTTCCTGAGGTATCTTTCGATTTCTTTTTACGCCAACCGTGCCCTCACTTTACAATCACTTACATGTGTAGGCGTCCCTTTCACTGACACTGGCATAACACCCGCCGAATCACCCGCTACGTGTCTTGGAGCCTACATCCGCATCAAACAGCTCCCTCTGCGGTGCCTTACGCTGGAACTGCTTCAAGTACGAACGTACGAAAGCATTGATGAGGCGCGACTGATTATCGCCCCGCATGATGAGCGATGTCTGCAACAGAAATGCGCCTTCTGCGAGGGGCCTGAAAACTACACCTTCGCAATAGGTCCGCCGTGCTGTCGATTCGGTTATGAAGGCAACACAGTTGTGTTCCGACACGAGCGGAAGCGCTTCCTGCACAGACATGATGTGGTGCAGTTCCCCGATGTCCACGTTCTCTTCTTCCGCTATTTGGAAAAGTGTCCGATACACATGCGGCTGTATGCGCTTTACAAAGACTGCCCAGCACGATCCGCTCAAATCGCGCAGATGTACACGGTCGAGGTGTGCCGCGGGGTGGTTCTCTCGCAACCCAACATGAAGCGGAGTCGAGGCGATCACAACCTGAGTGATTCCTCGAGTTTCGGGCAAGCCCGAAACAACGGCCATATCCAACTCTCCATTCGCCACGCTATGCAGCAAATCAGGAGCGAAAGCGCTCTCCAGAGTTACCTTCAAATTTGGGAAAAGCGGCAAACTCACTGCAAAAAGGCTGGAGATCAAGTCGGGATCAGCATATTGTGACCGCCCCACCCTTACGACGTGTTCGCGCCCGTGATCGACTGCGCGGCCCTCTTCAACCGCTCTCTCGGCATGTATCAATGCAAGTCGCGCTTCCTGGATAAAGGCTTCACCTGCGAGAGTGGGTGCGACATGTTTTTTATCGCGGTCAAAGAGAAGATATCCCAGCCGCTTCTCTAGCTCCATGATCTGTTTGGTCAGGGCGGGCTGCGTAATATCGAGCCTGTCGGCGGCGCGGGCGTAATTCAAATCCTGCGCCAGTGCGACGACTGCTTCGTAGTACCGGACTTCTAACGTGGTAGACATAAGGTGCTCTTTCATTCTTGAAGATGGACGTTCACATGTCGCCGCGCGCGGAGTGCCGAACCTGTAAACCCCTCGCACCGCGCAAGACCCGCGTTCCGAGGTGTTGGGATTAGACGCCGACTCTCTGAAATAGACAGCCCTCCATTCCGTTAAGGAATCAGGCTCGTCCCAATCGTTATTGGACGGCGGACGCGCGGATCGTTCACCATTTGAAGCAGCAAACTGTAGCGAGCTATCGGAGGCTCTATGAGCGAACTGAAGAAGCCGCCGGAACGTGCATCATTGGAAGATGCCGAAAGGTACTCTCGTGCAGACTTTAGCGGGAACGGGTTTGCCCAAAACGTTTCTCAAGGCGCGAGGGAATCGCATTCCATCACGCCCGAGAAGGTTCTCAACCTCCAGGAGGCTGCAGCCATCCTCCGCTGCCACCCGAAGACTCTTCGCCTGATGGCAAAAGCGCAGAAGATACCCGCACGAAGGGTAGGCAGATTATGGCGTTTCTCCGAGGACCGTCTCAGAGATTGGATGGAAGCGAGCTGACCATCACCGGTTGCAGAAGCATTTCAACGACCTTGCTATTTGCCTCACGCTTCTCCAACGACAATGCTCTGCCATATACATTGAACGTCGTAGAAATTGCCGAGTGACGCATCAGGTCTTTCGTAATGCCCGGCGCAATTCCGGCTGAATCTAACCAAGACCGATAAGAATGGCGTAGCGAATGAAAGCCGAGCCCATCGATGCCGATCCCCTCGCCCGCAGGTCGTATCCATCGCTGCTGCATACTTGGCGATTGATACGGCATATCGGTATCTGGGTTGGCGAAAATCCACTCGCTATCGCATTTCAGTTTCCAGGCCCTCAACAAGTCTGCGAGTGCTACATGCAGGGGTAGCTTCGCCTTCGAAGAAGGGGTTTTCGTCTCATCGATTGCGCCTCGATATGCGCTTCTGCGAATCGTTACTGTGTTCCGCTCCCAATCGATATCACTCCACTTCAGCCCGAGCGCCTCGCTTATACGAAGCCCAAGACAGCCCATCGTTACCGCGATCATGTTGACGTGCTCTGGCAGTTGTTTCACGACCGCGCGAAACTGGCCCGGTGAGAGAACCACGGACTCTTTGCTTCGCACCGTGACGTTTTTGATCTTGACGATTTCGATTGGGTTGCGACGCTCCAGCGGCAGATACTCCCAGAGGGTCGCTAGGTCGAATAGCTTATGCATCAAGCTGCGCAAATGTCCCTTCGTGATGGGCGCGAGAGGAAGACTTTGAAACCAGGCATGGAGATCCGAAGGGCGAATTTCAGACACGACTTGCGTCCCCCACTTTGGCCGAAAATGCTTGTTGATGATCGTGGTGTAAGAGCTGCGCGTGGACGAACGCGACGGCAGCTCTTCCGCAACGTAGCGGTCGAGGAGTGCACCGAAGGAAACATCGTTCGCCCTTGCGTACTCGGTGTTCTCATTCAATTTGAGGAGTTGTGATTCGACCTTTTGCCGAACAGACTTCTCAGTCCGGTAGATCGCCCCGTCGAAGTACTGGCTCTTCAGAACCCGTTTCCCGTCGCCTTCGACGTAATAGCGGAATTCCCAGGCAAAGCCGTTTGCTCGCTTGACTCGGCGAATCGAACCCTGCTGATACTTCTCCCGACGTGTGTTCATCAGTGTCACCTCCAAGAATCGTCTTGAAAGCAGTTTATCTTATCGTGGGTTAGTATGGGTTTGTTCGATTTGAGAATTACCCGTAAATAGCTGAATTATGGAGCACCGAATGGGATTTGAACCCATGAATACCGGTTTTGCAGACCGGCGCGTTAGCCGCTTCGCCATCGGTGCCTGTGGTGCGTCTGCCGTGCTCTTCTCCTGATAAAAGCGGCAGAACGCACGAATTCTATCGGGGTTGCGTCGTCGTCCGCAGGTAAGGCTTCACCGTCTTGAACCCCGGGAAAGTCTTCTCCGCTTCTTCGTTCGATACCGCGCCGGTGATGATGACATCGTCGCCCTGCTTCCAGTTCGCCGGCGTGGCGACCTTGTGCTTGGTGGTGAGTTGGATCGAATCCAGCACGCGGAGGATCTCGTCGAAGTTGCGGCCTGTCGTCATCGGATAGGCGAGGTGCAGCTTGATCCGTTTGTCCGGACCGATGACGAACACCGTGCGGACGGGCGCATTGAGCGCCGGCGTGCGCCCCTCGGAGGTGTCGCCCGAGTCGGCGGCGAGCATGTCGTACAGCTTTGCGACTTTCAGCTCCGGATCGCCGATCATCGGATAGTTCACTTTGTGTCCGCTCACCTCTTCGATGTCCACGGCCCACTTGGCGTGGTTCTCAACCGGGTCGACGCTCAGACCGACGATCTTGGCCCCGCGCTTGGCAAACTCGCCTTCGAGTCCGGCCATCGCGCCCAACTCGGTCGTGCAGACGGGCGTGAAATCTTTGGGGTGCGAAAACAGCACCGCCCAGTTGTCGCCAATCCACTCATGAAAGTGGATCGTACCTTGCGTGGTCTCTGCTGTGAAATCTGGCGCTACGTCATTGATGCGGAGTGACATTTCTTTTCCTCGTATTGAATTTTGGTCTGGCGTTCACTGGTCCCGGTTGCGATTCCACTCGCGCCGATATTGCTAGTTTGAAAGCAGAAGACCCACCCGGCGGCATCGCTTGGGTGGGTCCTGACTTGGAATTCCGCGACGCCTACCGTCCAGACTCTCTCATCGGCTCACCCGTACCGCCACAACAACAGCGGCAGATGATAGTCGAGATGGAGTCGGTGTTTGTCATCGCTTAAAAACTTTATGACCGCCGCTAGCGCCTGCGCTAGCATGGAAGGCAGGTTTGCCCCGCTTGCGGTGATTTCAAAATTACGCCCGCCGCACCGCCGTGTCAAACCTCATCGCCTTCGGAGCCTGACTATGCCGCAACGCACACTGCCGTACTCCATCGTCGACGTCTTTGCCGAGCGCGCTCTTGAAGGCAATCCCTTGGCTGTCTTTCACGATGCGCGTTCGCTTTCAAGCGGCGAGATGCAGGCCCTCGCACGCGAAACCAACCTTGCCGAAACCACGTTTGTCGTGCCCGCGGAAGATGAGTCGAAAGGTGTTCGCGTGCGCATCTTTACGACCCAGGAAGAACTGCGTTTCGCTGGCCACCCGACTCTCGGCACGGCAAGTTGGCTGTATTGGAACCACCCTGCGTTGCGTGGCGCGGACGCGATCACACTGGCGCTCGATGTCGGCCCCATCACGGTGCGCTTTGAACGCGCAGCAACAGGCGAACTCGGCGTGCGCGGCACCATGCGGCAGAACGATCCCATCTTCGGCGCGACGCATGATCGCAGCGCGATCGCCGCCGCCATCGGCGTCAGCGTCGACGATCTCGATCCGCAACACGCGCCGCAAACCGTTTCGACCGGTATGCCATTCTGCATCGTTCCGCTGCGTTCGATCGAGGTCACGCGGCGGCTGCAAATGACGCAGCGTGAGGTCCAACGCTACCTCGACAACAGCGACGCAAAGTTCTTCTACTGCATCGCCCCGGCCGAAAAGCGTGACAGCGCAACTGGCCCGCACTGGCATGCGCGCATGCAGTTCTATGGCGGAGAAGACCCCGCCACGGGCTCCGCATCGGGCTGCTGCATTGCATGGCTGGTGCGTCACGGCCTCGCGCCATCGCAGACGCCGACGGTGATCGAGCAGGGCATCGAAATCCGGCGGCCGAGCCTGATCA
>JBDTEQ010000019.1:0-20231 GCA_039922475.1 Edaphobacter sp. | reverse complement strand
CGCTTCCCCTCGCTTTACCTTGTGTGCCAGCGAAGATGATAATCAACTTGGCCATGAAGTCCCATCAATTCCATCAGATTCCGCTTCTAGTAGTAACTGCAATCTGCCTCCTCGCGGTAACTTCCTTTGCCGCGGACAAGCCCCGCAAAGCACCGCCCGCCAAGCCTGCCAACCAGTACGCCGCCTTCGACGCGCACCCCAGGGAGCAGGTTACTATCGCCGCCGATCCCTGCAACGATCCCAGGGATTGCCCCTTCTTCCGTCTGCCCTACGTCCAGCACGGCTTCCTTCCCATCCGCGTCATCATCACCAACGACGGCGACACTGCGCTCTCGCTCGACGATGTCCGCATCCAGTTCATCTCGGCCCACAACGACAAGATTCCCGCCGCCCTGCTCGACGACATCAACCGCCGCCTCTTCTCCATGCGAGACGCCAAGGGAACCAAGATTCCTCTCATCCCACTCACCATCCATCATGCCCCCGTCGACAAGAAGATCACCGAGGACGACAACGATTTCGGTTTTCAAGGCACCGTCGTCAATGCGCACAGCACACTCGCAGGTTATCTCTTCTACGACATCAAGGACCTCGACGACCCCGCCCTCAAAGGCGCCGAGCTCTACGTCAAGATGATCCACACCCTCGACGGCAAAAAGCAGCTCTTCGATTTTAATATTCCCTTCGACAAGTGGCTCGCCGCGCAATCCGGTTCGAAGCCTGCCGAAAAACCCCCTTACGCACCGAAACCCTGAACCACCGGAAAGATCAGGTAATGACTCAGCCTTCAACCCAGCAGAACCAGACACTCAACCTCCGCCCCGCCACCCCTGCCGATGTTCCGCAGATACTCGCCTTCATCCACAATCTGGCCGAGTACGAGCGCGAACCCGATGCCGTCCACGCCACAGAGGCCGACCTCCTCCGCGACGGCTTCGGCGAAACCAAACGCTTCGACTGCCTCATCGCGGAGCTGACAGACGCAGGCACAGACACAGATACAGATACAGATTCAGACGCAATCATCCCCATCGGCTTCGCCCTCTACTTCCACAACTACTCCACCTGGCGCGGCCACGCCGGCATCCACATCGAAGACCTCTTCGTGAACCCCGAGCATCGCGGGAAGGGAATCGGCAAAGCCCTGCTCACGCGTGTCGCGGCAATCGCGGTAGAGGAAGGCTGCACCCGCCTGCAGTGGGACGTGCTCGAATGGAATAAGCCGGCTATCGGCTTCTACGAACAGATGGGCGCGAAGATGTTGATGGACTGGCGCATCATGCGCGTCACCGGCGACGCTCTGCCAGCCCTCGCAGGCCAGAGCCGATAGCGGGCTCCCGGGCCTCGTCTGTCGAAAAGCGGGTCACACGAAAGTGAAGTATTCACCTGGGTGCGTACACCAAATTAGGTATTCCCACAGTTCAAAAAGACACGTAAACCATAGGCACAGATTGCAGGAAAACCGAGTGTCGGGGTTGCGACTATGCCATCGGATCACTACTTCGAGCAGTTGTACGGCGTCACCAAAGAACAGGCTCTCAACTTCTGGGCTGGGCATCTTCACGAAACGATAGGCAGTGAGCAGTGGTCTCAGATCCACGACTCCACCGGCGTCTATCTTGCCAGCGTGCTCGGTCATTTCTGCCTGCAGTCGTTCGATCGCATCAAGATTCTCTCCCCCGATTACAACCCGGGCGACCAGGAGTTCCGCGAGTTTGCCGATCTCACCCAGATCGCCGAACTCATGATGCAACAGCTCACCAGCGCAAAGAATCCTCTCTGGATGGAGTCAGCCGGAGCCCACATTCTTCTCTATGCCGGCTTCTTCCATAATCAGAACAAGAATCGCCACAACATCGGCTTCTACGCCGACATGGGCCGCGAATGCTATCTCATGGCTGCAGTTGGAAAGAGAGAACGGATCATGAAGCTGATGGCGGATGGTTTCAACCAATACCTCTTCCATCTGGCCAGCCTCCATCAGCATCTGCAGGAGAGCCGATACCTGATAAGACCGGAGAATTAGTCGAACTATTTTTTCCTACTTTTTCTCTTGTCTTTGCGGATGCAGAATGAGCTTCTGCACACGCCAGTTCAGCAGCTCCGCGACAAAGAGCACATTCTCCGACGGGCACGCAATCTCATGAATCCAGCCAAACTCCTTAAGCTGTTTCCCTGATTCGCCGAGCACACCCAGCACCGTCCCGTCCAGGCTCAACTTGTAGATGCGTCCCGGAAACGCGTCCGAGGCATACAGCACCTGGTGCGGTCCCTGCGTAATGCAGATCGCCCACGGAGCACCCGGCGACATCGTTCCCGTTGCATCCTGCGCTGGCTTCCTGCCAATCGCGGGAGCCGCCTTCGCATAATCGAACGGCACGTCGATCGTCATCTGCCGCAGAAATCTGCCGTTTCCGTCGAACACCTGAATCCTGCGATTGCCACGGTCGGCCACGTAGATATTTCCCTGCGCGTCGGCAGCGATACTGTGTGGAGTATTGAACTGTCCAGGCTTGTCGCCGGGTTCGCCAAACGACATCAGCCATCGCCCGTTCTTATCCACCTTCGCCACACGCGAGTTGATATATCCATCGCTGATGTACGTATTGCCCGCCGCGTCCCACGTCATATCCGTCACCTGCCGAAACATTCCATCCACCGGCGGCAACGGCGGATGCACATGTTTCAGTGGCCCGGTACCTTCGTCGGAGGCCTCCTGCTTGCGCCCGAACACCATCTCCACCTTTCCCGAAGGATTGAACTTGATCACCATGTCCGAACCTTTATCGGCGACCCAGATGTTGTCCTCTTTGTCGATCCTCACGGCGTGCGCAAACGACCACGCGTACAGGTTGTGCCCAATCTCGCGAAGATACGTGCCATCGGGAGCGAACTCCAGCAACTGCGCCGCGCTCGCGCCATAGGCAGACCCGGTCGTATTGCCGCGCGAGAAGACGAAGACATGTCCCTTCGAATTCACGGCTACACCAGCCGCCTCGCCGAGATACATATCCGGCGGCAGCTTCAAAAAATTCGGAACCGAGTCGAAGGGAATCTCCGGCACAGCGTGGCTCTGTGCGAACAGCGCAGACGGCAGAGCAAGGCAAAGCGTAAAGGCGAGGGCAAAGGGTTTCATGGAGATCTCCTTCAAGCGACGGCTGGATCCGACTGGATCATCCTAGTCGAGGATAAAGAAGATTCCGAGTGGAAAGGAATGCAAGTCTCCAGCGACGCCCTCAAAGCCCTTGCGAGCTCAAGCAAATGAGCACCTGACTTGCCTTCTACCAGTAGCACCCACGGTGTCCATACCAGTATGCGTGGTATCGCGCCTGCCAGTAGGGATCGTACTGAGAGTACGCTCCATACGGATACGGGTATGCGCCGTAATAGTAGGGATGGTATCTGTAACCGCACCAGCAGCGGCGGCTCAACAAGAGAACAATTAGAATCAGGCAGAGCATGACGATCCTCTCGTTCGGCGCGTAATCAGCAGCGTCCGGCATAAGAATACGCTCCCAGTCCCGCGCCGGTTCCCAAAATCGCAATTAGCAAGACAAACTCGATCCCGAAGAAGATCACGTCATCGGCGGTGGCCTCGCCGGCCCCGAAATCGCCCTTCAGGCCGCAAAACGGATGGCCGTTGCCATCACTGTAAAGTTCACTCATGCGCGCATGATTCTCATTAGAACGGCGGAGTCAACGCTTGACGCTGCCGTTATAATTGAAAGCAGGGGGGCAAGACCAAATCCAAGTCACTTCACCCTGCGATTTGGCAGGTAAGTTCTGTGGATGGAAGACTTTGCGCTAATTTGTACGTGAAATCAATAACTTGCGCATCGAGTTCCGACACAAGTTGTTTCGTTGGAAGACTTTGGCAGAAATCAGGGGAGGAGGGGGAGGCATGGCAAACAAGCGCATCAGGATCATCGGCGGCGGTCTCGCCGGCCCCGAAGCAGCACTCCAGGCAGCAAAATCTGGCTGCGAAGTCGACCTCTACGAGATGCGTCCCATACGCTCGACCGAAGCTCACCAGACCTCCGACTTCGCCGAACTGGTCTGCTCCAACTCCCTCAAATCCGAGTCGGAGAACACAGCCCCCTGGCTGCTCAAACAGGAGATGCGCCGCGCCGGTTCCATCCTCCTCGCCGAAGCCGATGCCACCGCCGTCCCCGCCGGTCACGCCCTCGCCGTAGACCGCGTCGAATTTTCGAAACGCGTCGCCGCCCGCATCGAAGTCGAGCCACGCATCACCGTCCACCGCGAAGAAGTAATCCACCTCAACGAAAGCGACGCCAACACAATCACCATCCTCGCCAGCGGCCCACTCACCAGCCCTGCATTGGCCGCTGAACTCCAGCGTCTCACCGGCTCCGACCATCTCGCGTTTTACGACTCCATCTCCCCCATCGTCGATGCCACCACCATCGACATGAACAAGGTCTACTTCGCCGCCCGCTACGACAAGGGAACAGCCGACTACATCAACTGCCCCTTCACCAAAGAAGAGTACGACCGCTTCATGGAAGCCCTCACCAACGCCGAAGCCGTCCCCGCCAGGGAATGGGAACAAATCCCGGCTACTGCCCCTTCAGGACGGGCCAGCGAAGCGGAGGGAGCAGGCGGCTTCAGCCCCCTGAATTACGAGGATTTGGAAGAGGGCTTTAACCCCGAGTCCTCCTCCGGGCTCGCCACAAAAACGCTGGAAAAACTCCAATACTTCGAAGGCTGCCTCCCCATCGAAGAGACGGCCCGCCGCGGCCGCGACACCCTCCGCTTCGGCCCCATGAAGCCTGTCGGCCTCACCGATCCCAGGACCGGACGCTGGCCCTACGCCGTCGTACAACTCCGTCAGGAAAATCTCCGCGCTGACAGTTACAACCTCGTAGGCTTTCAGAACCACATGAAGTTCGGCGAACAAAGCCGCGTCCTCCGCCTCATCCCCGGTCTCGAAAACGCGACCTTCCTCCGCTACGGCCAGATCCACCGCAACACGTACATCCACGCACCGTCGCTCCTGACGGAAACGCTCCAGCTAAAAGCCCATTCAAACATCATGATCGCCGGCCAGCTCAGCGGCGTCGAAGGCTACACCGAATCCATCGCATCAGGCATGTTAGCTGGCCGATACGCAGCAAGCCTCGCGCAAGATCGCACCCCAACACCAGCCCCGCGAGCCAGCGCCAACGGTTCGCTCACCCACTACATCACGCACGCCGAAACCAAAAAATTCCAACCCGCCAACATCACCTTCGACCTCCTTCCACCCCTCGAAGAAGACCTGCGCAAAAAGATCCGTGACAAAAAGGAACGCCACAGACTCCAGTGCGAGCGCGCACTCACGGCCTGGAATGCATGGCTCAACCCATAGCCCGCGGCAAGTCGTCGTCAAAAAGTCATCATTTTCGAAGCTATTTCTTCGGACGGGATTCTGGCGGAACCAGCCCATTGAGGCGGTAATAGACCACCAACTGGCCGTAGTGTTCGCCCGAATGCTCGATGACCTCGTATGCAAGGTCGGACTGCCGCTCAACCTTCCCATCCCAATCCTTCACGGATGCACGTGCCCCGGCATCGCCCTGTTGCTGAATCGATACGGCGCCGTCCCGCACAGCCTTCTTCACAAACGCCACCACCTGCGCCTTGGTCTTCAGATTGTCGCGGGCCGGGTCATCCGAATAGCGCGGTTTCTTTCCTGCAGCAGAATCGACACACCAGTACATGACGGCTGCGGCATGAATCAGTTGCGCGGCGAAGCTACGGACCTGCGGTGTGGGTTTGTACTCGTATTTATCTTCAGGAAAATCCTCTGCCTGGGCAATCAGCTTGTTGCCGATCGCGTTCCAGTGCGCCAGCAGGATATCTGTTTCGCCTGCGGTCGCCTGGTGATGCGCTGTTGTTGCGGCAGCCTGTGCGGACGCTCTTGAAGGAACTCCAATGCCGGCCACCAATATGCACAAGACCCCGGTGAATAAAACTCTTCGCATGTTCTCTCCTCACTCGATTATTTCGTTATGACGATGCTGTCTCAATGGTTCGTCGAAGTATGACCCAGCCTACTCCACTTTCTTCTTGTTCCGCGCCCTGATCTTGAACCAGATTGGACTTCCGATAAACCCGAAGTTCTCGCGAATCTGATTTGCCAGAAATCGCTCGAACGAGAAGTGCATCTTCACGTCCTTATCGGTGAACAGCACAAACGTGGGCGGAGCCACAGCGGCCTGCGTCATGTAATAGATGCGGACGCGTTTGTTCATCGGCACGCTCGCCTTCTGGAAGTCCACCTTCTCCAGGAAGCGGTTCATCTGCCCGGTCGTCACGCGCTTGCGCCGCTCGCGAGCAACCAGCTCCACCTTCTTGAACACCTGTTCGATATTCTTCCCATCCGCGGCGGAGATAAACAGCAGCGGCGCGTAGTCCAGATACTTCAGCTTGTCGCGAACGTCCTGCTCATAAACCTTCTGGTCTGCAGGAGGCTTGCCGTCAAACAGCCGCATTCCGTCCTTGCCAGTCTTCGTCATCAAATCCCATTTGTTCACGACGATGATCACGCTGCGCCCGCTCTCATGCGCATACCCGCCGATGTTCGCATCCAGCGCCGCCACACCTTCAGTCGCATCGATTATCAGAAGCGAAACATCCGCCGCCTCCAGATGCTTCCGTGCCATGATCACCGACAGCTTCTCCGCCATCAGCTTCGTCTTTCCCTTTCTGCGAATTCCCGCAGTATCGACAAATCTAAAGCTATGCCCATCTCGCTCGACAACCTCATCCACCGCATCGCGCGTCGTTCCCGCAATTGGCGATACGATCGCCCGTTCCTTGCCGGTCAGTACGTTCAGCAGCGTGCTCTTACCCACGTTTGGCCGGCCAATGATAGCGACCTTCGTCTCTCGGCTCTCATACTCGCCATGAGACCGCAGCTTCCGCACTCGCTTCGTCGCAGGCTCAACAGAAGCGCCCGCGGCCACTGAAAAGTCCGGTCCGCTCTCATCCTCCTCGGCCTCGTCGTTCTCGGTCAGCATCACTTCAGGCTCTTCGATCTTCTCCCTCGGTTCCGGCAACACATCGAACACCGCATCCAGCAGATCGCCGATGCCGCTTCCATGCTCCGCAGAGATCGGCAGCACGTTCCTGAACCCGAGTCGCCGAAAGTTCTCCGCGCCCGCATTCATCGCATCGGTGTCCATCTTGTTGACTGCGAGAAACACCGGCTTGCCCCCACGCAGCAACAGTCGAGCCAGCTCAAGATCAGGCGAAGCCAGCTCCGTCCGGCCGTCCACCACCATCACAATCGCGTTCGCCTCTTCCAGCGCCACCTGCGCCTGACGAAAGATCTCTGTCGGAATTAGCGCCACGTCATCCGGCACCACGCCACCTGTATCGACGATCCGCGCCTCGCGTCCCATCCATTCGATCTCGCCGTAGATGCGGTCGCGCGTAATCCCCGGCTCGTCGCCAACGATCGATCGCCGCGAACCCGTCAGCCGATTGAACAGCGTGCTCTTGCCCACATTCGGTCGTCCACACACCGCGATCAGCGGCAGCGCGCGCGCGTCAGCACTCTCCGTCTCGGTGACCATCCGCGAAGCAAGCATTTCAACGTCGCGCCAGTCTTCTTCGTCGATCCGTTCGCGTCCCGCAACATTTGCAGACCGCGGCGTCTGTCGCCCCATAATTCCATCCGCAGGCCTCTCGAACTTCGGACGTGCCGTCGCAGCAGGCTTCTTCGGCGCATCACCCTGGCGAACGGCCTTGCGTCTCTCCCGCTCAGGAGACTGCTTCGTAATACGTGAAGCCTTATCCACGGCGGCTCGCTTGGTCGAAAGCACCTTCCGCTTCCGAGGGTCCACAGCTCCCGTAGTCGGCGTGGACTTCGGCGCACGCCCCTTCTTTGGCCGAGTACTCGCCTGCCTGTGCTTCTTGCCTAACCGTTTCCTGCCGTCTCGTTGCGCCACGGAATATCCAACTTTCTCCCGCGCACCATCTCCGGCGGCAAGGTTCTTACGCTAAATCTTCGCTATCTTCTCTATTATAGAAATTGCACTGCTTCTGTGCCGCAAGAACCGCAGGCAAATCAAACATTGTCTACCGCCCCCATCTCGATCACGCCCGCCCCGTCGGAGAATCTCCCGAACCTTCACGACTTCTTCTCCCCCGGCGGCATTCTCTCCCGTTCCAGCCTTGCATTCGAGCATCGCCGCGGCCAGTACGAGATGGCCCGCGCCATCGAATCCGCCTTCAAAGAGAAAAAGCACCTCATCGTCGAAGCCGGCACAGGCACCGGCAAGACTCTCGCCTACCTACTGCCTGCGCTCCGGCTCGCACGTGAACGGCAGCAGCGTATCATCATCTCCACCGGTACGAAAAATCTGCAGGAGCAGCTCTTCTTCAAAGATGTGCCCTTCCTCGAATCGCTTCTGGGCCCGCTTAAGGTCTGCTATATGAAAGGTCGCGGCAACTATCTCTGCCGCCACAAGCTCTACGCGTTACGCGACAACCCGCTCCTCAACGGCTTAGAAGAGATCGAACAGTTTCACCACATCGCCCAGTGGGAAAAGACAACCGAGACCGGCGACCGAGCCGAGATTGACGCCCTTCCCGAGTCCTCGCCGCTCTGGCAGAAGCTCGACGCGCGCACTGAAGCCTGCATCGGCCAGACCTGTCCGGACTGGGAGCGATGCTTTGTCACCACCATGCGCCGCAAAGCGCTCGAAGCTGACATTGTGATTGTGAACCACCATCTCTTCTTCGCCGACCTCAGCATCAAGCAGCAGGCCGCCAACGCACCCGACGCCGGCATCCTCCCTGAAGCCGCCGCCGTCATCTTCGACGAGGCCCACGAACTCGAGGAGATCGCCTCCAACTACTTCGGCATCGGCCTCTCCAACCAGCATGTAGACGAACTCATTCGCGACGTTGACCTGATGCTGAAGGCAAAGAAAGCCAGCACATCGGCAATCGAAAGCGCCTGCGCCACACTCAAAGAGCGCTCGCGCATGTTCTTTGCCATCCTGCCCATGGAAACGTCCGGTCTTCCCGGTGGGGCAGGCCGTATGCCGTTCCATAACCGCGAAGCCTTCCTCGAAGAGAGTGGCGACTACTACACCGGCGTCAACAATGCGCTGACTCGTCTTGAAGGTGAACTCGACCATCTCAAAAATGTCGAAGAGTCTCCCGGTCTGCGAAAACGCGCCGCCGACATCCGCGCCCATCTCACCTTTCTCCTTGAATCGCCCGACCGCAACACCGTCTTCTGGATCGAGCGCCGCGCTGCTGGAGGCGTCCGCAATCTCGCACGCACAATGAGTCACGGCGCAGCCCACGCTACCTTCCACACGCATCTACAAGCCACACCCATCGACGTCTCCGAGCTCCTCACCTCTACACTCTTCGACAACTACAACTCCATCATCCTCACCTCTGCAACTCTCACCGTCTCCGGCGGCTTCGACCACATCCGCCGCCGCCTCGGCCTCACCACTACGCGCGAGCTCGTCGTCCCGTCGCACTTCAACTACGAAAAGCAAGCCCTCCTCTATCTCCCGCCCAACATGCCCGACCCGCGCGAGCCCGACTTCCCCGAAAAAGCAGCCGAGAGAATCCGCCGCGTCCTTGAGATCACCAAGGGCCGTGCCTTCTGCCTCTTCACCAGCTACACGCAGATGCGCAATACGCACGAGCGTCTCCTCGCCGAACTGCCGTACCCGCTCCTCCTCCACGGCACCGCGCCGCGACACGTGCTCCTGCAGCAGTTCCGCGACACCCCAAACGCCGTCCTCTTCGGCACTTCATCTTTCTGGCAGGGAGTCGACGTACAAGGCGAGCAACTCAGTTGCGTCATCATCGACCGCCTCCCCTTCGCCGTTCCCAGCGACCCGGTAGTCGAAGCCCGCATGGAGGCCATCGAAGCCCTCGGCGGCAAACCCTTCTTCGACTATCAAGTCCCCAACGCCGTCATCACGCTCAAACAGGGCTTTGGCCGTCTCATCCGCAGCCTCAACGACCGTGGCGTTCTCATGCTCCTCGACCCCCGCATCCAGCGCCAGCGTTACGGCCGCATCTTCCTCGAATCGCTCCCACCCTACCGCCTCACCCAGGACATCACCGACGTAGAACAATTTTTCGTACAACCGCAACCGTCCTAAAATAACAATACACATGGGACGCAACCTCTACATTCTCGCCGCCAGCCTTATCGTCTTCGCATTGATCTCCTGCGGCATCGCCTACACCAACGTCGCGCACCAACCCGGTTCACCTGGCGACGTATCTCTCTGGCGCACCATGGGGCTCGGTCTTTTGGTCATCGGACTCTTCGTCGCTCTCGCCGGTATCTTGTCGTCTTTGTTTGAGCAGGCTGAGCGCCGTGCGGAAGAGGCCCGCCGCCAAACCCGGCGCAAACGCTGAGAATCTGCAGAAACAGTACAATCAGAGTACGGAACAAGCTGAAGCCGCGCCTCCTCAGCTCCCATCAAATTCACAGACGCGGCCACCGAAGGGACCTCTGAGTCATGTTTGAAGTAACCGTAGAAGCCGGCTTCTCCTCCGGCCACTACCTCCGCAACTATCGAGGCAAGTGCGAGAACCCGCACGGCCACAACTACAAGGTCTTCATCACCCTCCAGGGCAAAGACCTCGACGAGGCCGGCCTGCTCCTCGACTTCAAACTCCTCAAACAAGTCATGCGTCCCGTCGTCGAGTATCTCGATCACCAGATGATCAATGAGCTAGAGCCCTTCACCACGCTCAACCCGTCAGCCGAAAATCTCGCTCGCTACTTCTACGACAAGACGAAACTCCAACTCCACGAAATGACCGAAGGCCGCGTCACGGTCAAAGATTGCACCCTCTACGAGACCGACACCAGCTTCGCCCGCTACTACGAGTAACCCGCCGTGCATCTGATCGAACTCTACAAATCCGTTCAGGGCGAATCCTCCTTCGCCGGCCTGCCCTGTATCTTCGTTCGCCTCGCCGGCTGCAATCTCCGCTGCGCCTGGTGCGACTCCGAGTACACCTTCACCGGTGGCAAACCCTTCACCCTCGACGAAATCGAGCAGCAGATCAAAGCCCTCGCTCCCTGCACGCTGATCGAATTCACCGGCGGCGAGCCGATGCTGCAGGCGAAAGAACTCCTCCCACTGATGGAGCGTCTCCTGGCGCAAAACTACACATTGATGATCGAAACCAGCGGAGAGCGCCCGTTAGCTGAAGTTCCCAAAGCCGTCCACAAGATCGTCGACGTCAAATGCCCCGGTGCAGGCAGCGCAGCCAACACCTTCCGCCTCGAAAACCTCGACGCCCTCACCAAAAGCGATGAAGTCAAATTCGTCATCACTAACCGCGAAGACTACGACTTCGCCCGCGACTTCATTCGCACCCACGCATTACACGAAAAAGCCGGACAGATCCTCCTCAGCCCCGCATTCGTCCAGACGCCCAGCCCGCAACGCACCGCAGACAACATGGCCCTAGACCCCCGCAAACTCGTTGGATGGATGCTAGAAGACGGCCTTCCCGCGCGCCTCTCCCTTCAGATCCACAAGTTCATCTGGGAGCCCATGAAGAAGGGCGTCTAACCCCTGAAGCAAGTTCCTCGCTGGTGTAGGGAACCTGAAAAGTCGGTCATTCCGCAGCACAGCGGAGGAATCGCCTGGCATCATCCCGCGCATCGTTCGCTCACCCTGAGACAATAAACCAGCAGTCTGGAGCCGCACCTGAAGATCCTCATCCTCTCCCCGCACCGCGACGACGCAGCCTTCTCGCTCTCAATCGCCATCGCCAACTGGCTCACCGCGCGCCACACCGTCACGATCTTTAATGTATTCACGCGCAGCCGCTACGCGCCGTACTCCGACGCCGGCTTCGTCCACGAAAACGACGAACTCTCCTACGTCTCCGCCATGCGTCTGCGCGAAGACGAGCTCTTCGTCCGTCGCATCACAGAGACGCTCCCCAGGGGCCTGAAAAATAATCTCCACATGGTCGATCTGAACCTGAAAGACGCGCCCATCCGCCTGCGCATCCCACTCGAAGAGTTGAGCGACACCCCAGCCAATCCCGCAGATCACGCCATCGAGAAGATCCGCAAAGCCCTCACCAAACAATCCGAAGCCGGAGCCATGGAAGCGCTAGTCCTTCCCGCAGCCCTGGGCAATCACGTCGATCACCTTACCGTTCGCGAAGCCGCGTTACCGTTCACCGCCAGTATACCCAGCGCCTTCTACGAAGACCTTCCCTACGCAACAACGCACTCCAGTGCAGCCACCGATCTCGAACTCCTACGTGAAACTGCAGCAGAACGCAACGAGCCTCTCAGCCCTCTCATCTATCGGATCGAATCGGCTATAGAACGCAAACAAAAACTCGTTCTCGGCTATGCCTCACAGATAGACACCGAAGCCGGCACCCTCATCAGCAACTTCGCCACACGCTACGATGGTGGCGAACGCCTCTGGGCCAATCAGCAATGGCTCGTATCCGTATAGAAGTTGGAAATGCCACAGAGGTGAATAAGGATGATACGCGAACGTACGGTCGGAGCTTACGCAGCTTTAGCCGCAGGCGTCGTCGCTATTTCGTGGTCTGCAATTTTTGTCCGATGGGCTCATATGCCCGGAATTTCATCTGCGTTTTATAGGATGTTCTTCGCTTCGCTGGCATTATGGCCCATTTTGATCTTCTCTAGAAGAAGATTTACTCCACTCGACCGGCGCACAATCTGGCTTGCTCTTCTCGCTGGGATCTTCTTCGCTGGCGATGTCGGCTTATACAACATCTCAGTCCTGCATACCTCCGCTGGAAGCGCAACATTTCTCGGTAACAACGCGCCTCTCGTCGTTGGACTGCTTACCTGGGCGATAACGAGGAAGTTGCCATCGCGCCACTTTTGGATCGCTCTGGCTATCGGTACTTCGGGTGCCTATTTGATTGTGAGGGGGGACGTGCAGCATCTTAGTTCCAGATTGTCCGCGGACTATCTGGCAATCATGGCCTCGATTTGCTTTGCGTTCTTTCTTCTTGCTACTGAGCGGCTGCGAGAAACGTGCGATACCGCAACCCTTGTCGCTCTTTCAACAACTGCCAGCGCGTTCGTACTCCTGCTCGTCGCACTGTGCGGGCACGTCTCGTTGGCTGTGCCAGATATCTCTTCGCTTGCAGCGCTATTCGGCTTGGGCTTGGTGTGTCAACTAGCAGGCTATCTGTGTTTGACCTATGCGCTGGGGCATCTTCCAGCAACAATCACATCCGTAGTAATGCTTGCAGTTGCGCCTCTAACAGCGCTGTTGGCGCTAATATTTTTTAGAGAACAGTTCGCCGGGCTTCAGATACTGGGAGCCGGTCTTGTCCTTCTCGGCATCTGGATCGTAAGTAATACCGAACGAGACCAACAACCTTCAAAGCTCGACAGCGAAGGAACGATTCGGATTGTCTAGACGAATCTCAGCAGATCTTCTCGGTAGATAGAAGCGTCTTACCCGAGCATCTTCCGAACCACCCGCCGCACCATCTCGGTCACCACTCCATAGACAACATGCGTCGCCATCTCGCTGTTAAGCTCCCGTGTCGTCTGCTCCTTAGGTTCAGCCTCAGCCTCAGACTCAGCCGAAAGCCCCGCCGCCGGCAGCATCGCTCCATGCGTCAGCGAACCCAGCGCCATCCCGAACCCTGCACCATCCTTCGCTGTAGCCGCGGGATAGTACTCCACCAACGCGCCATAAGCCGCTCCCGCCAGCGCGCCGAAGCCCCAATGAATGGCCTCCGTCGTAGACTCGTTCTCCGTAACCATTAACTCGTGTCGCGCAAACTGCTCTGTCAGAACCTCCGGAGGCTCCGGCTCTCCATGCGTGCGCGGAGGATACATTCGTTCTGCAAACGTCTTCGCTGCCGTCGCGACCAGCCCGCCAATCAACCCCGCCAGCAACCCCTTCGCCAGCGACTTCGCATACGTTCTCTTTTTTTTCTCGCTCATCAACCCGCCTCAAAGAAATTTACTCAACCAGTCAGATGCACTCTGACTCTACCGGGCTGTGTCATCCAACATACGCTGCCGCATCGGTCACATCGCTCCCGTTATCCACCTTCGCCGCACGAAACACCACCGTCAACACCACCGAAACCACAAGGTTCAGCACCAGCGCAGGCACCGCCGCATACATCGCATACGTTCCTCCACCCAGAAACATAGGAAGGTGCAGAGGATACACCGAGCTCTTCAATCCCAACTCCCACGCCATCCCCGTTCCGCTGGCCATCCCCGCAACCCATCCCCAAAACAGCGCCCACGGATGCAACCATCGCGTAAACACTCCGACCACGACCGAAGGAAACAACTGTGTCATCCATATCCCACCCAGCAGTTGCATCTCGATCGCATACGTCGCAGGCAGCTTCAGCACAAACAGCAGTGCGCCAAACTTCACCCCCAGCGAAACCAGCTTCGCCATGCGCGCCTCTTCTTCCGGCAGCATCTTCCGCGTCACCATCGCGCCGTACAGGTTCCGCGTAAACAGGTTCGAAGCCGCAATCGACATGATGGCCGCCGGCACCAACGCTCCAATCGCTACGGCCGCCAGGCAGAACCCCGCAAACCACTCCGGAAACATCTTCAGGAACAGCAGCGGCACGGCCATATTCGCATCCTTCGTCACCACGCCCGCAGCCAGCGCCACATAGCCCAGCAACGCAATCAGCCCCAGCATAAAACTGTAAGCCGGAAGCATCGCCGCATTCCGCCGGACCACATTTGCACTCTGCGCACTCAGCACCGCCGTAGCCGTATGCGGATACAGCATCAGCGCCACCGCAGATCCAATTGCCAGCGTCGAGTATCCAAGAAACTGTCCCTGCTTCAGATAAATCGTCGCAGAGTGTGTCGTAAGCAGATTATTCGCAACTTCAAACACCCGCGCATAACCACCCAGCCGGATCGGAATATAGATCAGCGCCGCCAGCACCATCACGTAAAGCATCATGTCTTTCACGATCGCAATCACGGCCGGCGCGCGCAGCCCGCTCGAATACGTATAAGCCGCCAGAATCACAAACGCCGCTGCCAACGGCCACTCTCCTTCCACCCCCATCGCCCCGATCACGACCTTGATCCCTACCAGTTGCAGTGCGATATACGGCATCAGCGCCAGCACCCCGGTCAATGCAATCGCCATCGTCAGCCACCGGTTCCCGTACCGTCCGCCAACAAAATCCGCAAATGTTATGTAACCGTGGCGGTGACAAACTGTCCACAGCCGCGGCAGCACCAGCATCATGTACGGATACGTAATCACCGCATACGGCACCGCGAAAAAACCCATCGCCCCACTGCCATACAACAGTGCAGGCACCGCAATCACCGTGTAAGCCGTGTAGAGATCGCCACCGATCAGAAACCACGTCACCCACGTCCCAAAGCTTCGCCCCGCCAGCCCCCACTCCTCCAGCGAGCCCATCCCCGCCTTCGGCCTCCGCCATCGCGCAGCCCAGAAGCCAGCCAGCGTCACCAGCGCGAAGAAGAAACAGAAGACCACCAGCGCCGTCGTATGAAGTTGCAACCGTTCACCCAGCTTGAGAGATTTATGAGCATCTTAGCGCATGTCTTGCGGAAAGATCATGCCGACCAACGGGAGGACCTATGCCTATCACTTGCCGCGACAAGGTACACACGCCACGAAGTGGTCGCGCCACGCGCAGTGGGCCCGTCCGGCAGGACATCTTTTCTCTCTCTAAAAAAGCTCAGCTCTTTCCGGTGTCGCTCCACTCATACACCACCACGCCCAGGTCATTCAGCGTCTTGATGACCGCTTCTACATTCCGCCGAACCATCGGCCGCGCGCTAACCGGGACCTCATGCGCCTCTTCCACCGCAACCACGCGCCCATACGGCCAGAAGTTCTGAGGAACCGCATTCAGTGCTGCCGGCAGATCGCTCACCCGCACATTCAGGTCCTGCCGCCTTGCTCCGATCGGACGCAGCATCCCGCCCACTCCCAGATCGCTCTTGTTCGCGTCCGCCTGCACCACATGCAGCGTCACCATTTCGCCCTGGACTGTCAGATAGGGATTCTCCCATAGCTCCAGGCTCTTCACCGCCATATACCGAGTCTTCGATGGGGGAGGAATCAGGTCCATCTGTTGCCGCGCCAGACTGACCTCCTGTTGTTTCTCGGTAGCAATTGCCTTCGCCTCGGCAACGCTGGGCGAAGCCGTCCGCGAACAGCCTGTAAACGCTGTTGCCATCAGAAAAACAGGGAAAAGAAGCAGAGATTTACGCACAAATACCAGCATACCAAGCCATCCCGCATCTTTGCAGATGCAAAATTCTACCCACCCGCGTGCTTATTTTCCCTTCCAGACGGGCGGCCGTTTTTCCAGAAACGCCTTCGTCCCCTCAGCTTTATCTTCCGTCCCACACAGTCGCCCGAAGATCTCTGCCTCCACATCGGTCGCCGCTGTCAGCCCCAACTCGCTCCCCCACCGCACCGCCTCCATACACGCTGCAATCGCCAGGGGAGCCATCCCCACCATCGTCTTTGCCAGCTCCTCCGCGCGCTCCATCAGGCGGCTCGCCGGAACCACCTCGTCCACCAGTCCGATCCGCAGCGCCTCCGCCGCCCCAATCACCTCTCCCGTCATCAACAGTTTCAGCGCCATCGGCGCGCCAACCAGCCGTGGCAGCCGCTGCGTCCCGCCGTATCCTGGGATCAAACCCAGCTTCACCTCCGGCTGTCCCAGTCTTGCCGTCTCGCTCGCCAGCCGCAGCGTGCAAGCCATTGCCAGCTCGCACCCTCCGCCCAGCGCAAACCCGTTGATGCACGCAATCACAGGCTTCCCGCAGGTCTCGATCATCCTCAGGACCTCCTGCCCCCGCCGGGACTTCGCCTCTCCCGTCGCCACATCCAGCCGCGCAATCTCGTTGATGTCCGCCCCGGCAGCAAACGCCTTCTCGCCCGCGCCTGTCAGCAGAATCACCCGCACACCCGCGTCCGCCGTCAGCTTCATAAACACATGCTCCAGCTCGTTGAAGACCATCGCATTCAGAGCATGCAGCACCTGGGGACGGTTCAGCGTCACCCTCGCCACTTCGTCCTTCACCTCGCACAACAGCGTCTCGTAGTTCACAGTCATCTCCCTGGGGCAGTTAAATCCAACATGCAGTCGCCGCAATCTCGTTCCGTACTTCCAGACGATACAATCGAATCTATGATTAAGGGAATCACGTTCGTCAGCGCCGTCGCCTCTTCCGGCGTGCCCGGCGCTGAATTTGACCGCCTCACGAGCCTCTTTTCCGCTCTCGGGTTTGAGCAGGGAAAGGGCTGGCAGGATGCCCAGGGTCGTGGCGTCGCCTTCCTCGCCCCCGTCGGCAACCTGGAGTTCGTCACCGGCCGCCCCCCTGCCGTGCCCCCCATCCTCATCGAAGTCACGCAGCTCGACCACATCCACTCCCTCGTCGAAAAGTGGCTCCTCGCCACCCACCGCACCGAGGAGATCGCAACCATCCTCTCCCCCGTCGAGCCGACCCACTGGAACAGCCGCCTCTTCACCGCGCAACTCGCACCAGACCTCAAACTAGGCTTCTGGCAGTCCGAAGACCCGCTTCACGGCCTGCCCGCCGCCGTCGAAGGCGACCTAAGCGCCGCGAATATGCGCTTCGCCATCGTCACCACGCGCTGGAATGCAGTCATCACCGACCGTCTCCTGCAAGGCTCACTCGACGCTCTCCATCGCAGCGGCGCAGCAAAACAGGACATCGAAATCGTCCGCGTCCCCGGCGCATGGGAGGTTCCGTCCGCCGCTCGCACCCTCGCGGCTGGCTCTAAAGAGACGGGTAAAAAATTCGACGCTATCATCACCCTCGGCTGTCTTCTGCGCGGCGAAACCGCCCACTACGAAGCCATCTACAACGAAGTCGCTCGCGGCATCGGTCAATCCCAACAGGACACCGGCGTCCCTCATGCCTTCGGTGTTCTCACCTGCGAAACGCTCGAGCAGGCTCTCGACCGCGCCGGTCTCAAAGCCGGCAACAAAGGCTTCGAGGCCGCCATCGCCGCCATCGAGATGGTCTCCATCCAAAGAAAACTAGCAGGGAATCGGCAGGTAAAAAAATAATGGGCACTCGCCGCAAGTCCCGCGAACTCGCCATGCAGATGCTCTTCCAGGGCGACCTCGGCAAACAATCCCCTGACGAAGTCGGTAAGCTCTTCTGGGCCTCCGTCGCCGATGTAGACGCCGAAACCCGCGGCTTCACCGAAGACATCTATCGCGTCGCCACCACCCGCCAGGAAGAGATCGACAAGCTCATCGAAGCTCACGCTCAAAACTGGCGCATCGAGCGCATGGCCGTCGTCGACCGCAACCTCATCCGCGCTGCCGTGGCCGAGATGCTCGGCTACCCCAACACCCCCGCCGCCATTATCATCAATGAATCCCTCGAAATAGGCCGCCGCTACGCCGCCCCCGAGTCGATCCACTTCCTCAACGGTGTCCTCGACGCCATCGCCCGCGAACTCCTCAAAAAACGCCTCGCCTAAAATCTTTCCGTTCCCCTGCCATTTTGTTTCTGCATCCAAGCCATCAGGACCAGATGCCCAATCACTTTGACTCCATCATCATCGGTGCCGGCCAGGCAGGCCCAACGCTTGCCGGACGCCTCACGCAATCCGGTCGGAGTATCGCCTTCATCGAGCGCAAGCTCTTCGGTGGAACCTGCGTCAACAACGGTTGCACGCCAACCAAAACCCTGGTCGCCAGCGCCTACGTCGCGCAGAAAGCACGCATTGCCGCGGCCTATGGCGTCACCGTGCAGGGCCAGGTGTCCGTTGACATGAAGGCCGTCAAGGCGCGCAAGGATGCAATCATCGCCAACTCGCGCGACGGATTAGAAAAGTATCTTCGCGGCATGAAGAACTGCACCGTCTTCACCGGCAACGCCCACTTCGAGTCACCAAAAGAAGTTCGCGTCGGTAACGACATCCTCACTGCGGACGAAATCTTCATCAACGTCGGCGGCCGTGCCATCACACCGGACTTCCCCGGCGTCGCCGACACGCCCTGGATGACCAACGTCGGCATCCTCGATCTCGAAACCCTTCCGCGTCATCTCGTCGTCGTAGGCGGAAGCTACGTTGGCCTCGAATTCGCCCAGATCTTTCGCCGCTTCGGCAGCGAAGTCACGGTGATTGAAAAATCCGCCCGCCTCGTCTATCGCGAAGACGAAGATGTCTCTGCTTCCATCAAGTCCTTCCTCGAAAAAGAAGGCATCATCGTCCGCCTCAGCGCCGAGTGCATCCATCTCGAATCTCGCGGCAACGACATCGCAGTAGGCGTCAACTGTCCCGACGATGGAACCGTCAGCATCGGCTCCCACGTCCTGCTCGCCGTCGGTCGCGAACCCAACACCGACGACCTCGGCCTCGAAAAAGCTGGCATCGCCCACGACCACCGCGGCTACATCACCGTCGACGATCAGCTCCGCACCAGCGTCCCCGGCATCTGGGCCCTCGGCGACTGCAATGGTCGCGGCGCCTTCACCCACACCGCCTACAATGACTTCGAGATCGTAGCCGCCAATCTCCTCGATAACGATCCCCGTCGCGTCACCGACCGTATCCCCTGCTATGCCCTCTACACCGACCCTCCCCTCGGCCGCGTCGGCCTCACCGAAGCCGAGGTTCGCAAATCCGGCAGACCTGCCCTCATCGGCACCCGCGCCATGACCCGCGTATCTCGCGCCATAGAAAAAGGCGAGACCGAAGGCTTCATGAAGGTCCTGGTCGATGCAACCACCAAGCAGATCCTCGGCGCATCCATCCTCGGCACCAGTGGTGACGAAGCCGTCCACTGCATCATCGACACCATGTACGCCAAAGCGCCGTACACCAACATTCAGCGCGCCGTTCACATCCACCCCACCGTCTCCGAACTCATCCCCACCGTCCTCGGCGATTTAAAACCCCTGACCTGAAAGAAAAATCTCAGAAGTATTCGCTTAGCCTCCCTCCAAAAAAGATCGTCATCTCGACCGAAGCGATGGACAGTCTCACCGTCCGTCGCGTAGTGGAGAGATCCCCGCATCTCGCTTTTGTAGTTGTTCGGTCTTCATCGGTAGTTTTGTTATCCGCGCAGTACTCTCGTCCGCATGGCGCTTCGCCGAGCGTCTCAACCGCGACGGGGCAGCATCTACACCGAAAACCTCCGCAACACCGCCCAACACCACTGCAACGATCACCCTACCC
>JBDTEQ010000018.1:0-7311 GCA_039922475.1 Edaphobacter sp. | reverse complement strand
GCGACCTTCTTGCCGAGCTTCGCCGCAAAGATCGCAGCCCGCTGCCCCGCCGGCCCGGACCCAATCACAATCAGATCGTAAACGCTACTCATGGTGGCACATACTCATGGACATCCGCAGCATCGGCATAGCCGGCTCCAGTCCCGTTATCGGCCCGGACACAACAGTGGATGAGGGCCAGTCTCTTGAAAGTGTGCGCATTCGCCTCGCTGTTTTGAAACTACCACACTGAAGTTGCCGTTTCGACTGGCGGATTCTGCGACAACATACACTGGAAACGCCATGCTTCGATACGCCATCACCGATCGCGCGCTCTACCCCGGCGGAGAACGTGAAAAACAAGCCGCACTCCTCCGCCAGGCTGCTCACTGGGCTGCCGATGGCATCGGCCTCATCCAACTTCGCGAAAAAGATCTCCCCGCATCCGATATCGCAGCGCTTGCTTGCGAGATCCTCAAAATCATCGCTGCCGTTTCTGCCTCAACGAAGCTGCTCATCAACTCACGCGCCGATATCGCGCTCGCAACTGGAGCACACGGCGTCCACCTGACTTCTGCCCCCGAAGAACTGACTCCCACACAGGTGCGAACCCTCTACGCCCGCATCAATCTTCCCGCACCCATCGTTACCGTCTCCTGCCACAGCCTCGACGAGGTACAGCGCGCACGCGAAGACCATGCAGACGCCATCCTCTTTGGTCCTGTCTTTGAAAAGAAGGTCGACGGTCGGACCGTCAACCGGGGCCAGGGTCTCGACGAGCTCCGCGCAGCCTGCATGGCCGCATCACCTGTCCCGGTCTACGCACTCGGCGGTGTCACCCTCACTAACGCATCGGCCTGCATTGATGGAGGAGCCGCCGGGATAGCAGGCATTCGCCTCTTCCACAATTTCGTTCGCTGAAACGCCATACTGAGATCGTTAGAACGTTGTGCTGACCGTCAACCGGAACGTCTTGCGCGGCTCACGCAGAATGTAATCGGCTCCATAAAACTGCAGGGCCTGCGCGTAGCTGTACTGGCCCGCTCCAGTGGTCGGGAAGAAGCTCTTGAACGTATTCACTGCGTCTGACCCAGAGTTCGGTACTGCGAGCTTCTGCGCAACATCCTCATAAAGCCGCAGCGAGTTGTAGGCGTAGAAGATGCGGAACGGAGCGTTGACGATCGGCAGAATCACCTGCAGTTCCACACCGTTCGACATACGCGGCACAAAGTTGGTACCCGGAACGATCGACAGCAGATCGGGGAACTGAACCGATTTGCCGCCGAAGCATGCTCCATTCACAATCGTCGGGCATCCGTATTGAGCGCCCGCAATCAGCGACTGACCGGCAGTACTCTGCCGCAACTGGCCATGCAGCGCATCGACAGTCATTCCGAAGTCGGTGAAGAACGCAAACGTCACCTGGCTCACGATAGGAATGCGATACTCCAGGTTGGTTACCAGCTGTGTATCGCCACCGATTGAAACCATGCGGTAGACCGGCAGTGGAACGATCACATTGCCCAGAGCAGGATTGGACGGGTTGAGCGGAACCGCAGTTCCATCCGGGTTCGTCAGCGTGAAAGCTATCTTGTTCGGAATAAAGGTATACGGCCCGACCGACCGGACATCGAAGCCGCGCAGGTCCTGCTCGCCGCCGCTGAAGAAACGATGCGTCGGCGGAGCCACTTCGCCGCCGAAACCCGATGTATGGGCCAACTGAATGCGGTATCCCAGAACATTGTGGCCTTCGCGGTTCACCTTCAACCCCTTCATCGGGAAGAACTGACGATAGCTGATGATCGGCGACAGATACTTCACATTGCCGCCGACTCCGGCGATCTGTAGCGCGGCATTCAAATCTTTGCCGCTATGCGGTCCAACCGCGCGATCCAGGCTGGAGAAGGTAAAGCTGGGCGTCACCACCGAGGTGATGATTCCGGTCAACTGGTTCTGCCCGGCAACCCCGTTTCGGAATGCGAGCGACTGGAAGACGTTGGTGGTATTTTGATTGAACGTCGTCACCGACGACCGCGACAGCGAGTACGACAGGCCAATGCGCGTCACGCCTGTCCTGGCAAAGAGATGCCGCAGCGGCTCGCTTGCGGTCAACGTCAGTCCGGTGGTCGACGTGTTGTAGTTGGTCAGCAACGACTGTTGCGCCGCTGTCAGATTCCCTGTCGAGCCCGTCGTCGACTGGCCCTTTCCAGGATTGAAGTCGTACTTGGTGGCAAACACCTGCGCGCCAACCGAGATCGGCTTGTCCCGCAGATACGGCTCTGTAAATCCGAAGCTCACCGTCCTCGACAGGTCGCCGACGTTGGCCTGCAGCGACAGCGTCTCGCCCAGTCCAAGGAAGTTGTTCGTCTCATAGTTCAGCCCGATAAACGTTCCCGACAGACCGCTGATACCGCCATTCAGGCCGATGGAGTTCTTGCCCTTCTCCTTCAGCTTCAACAGCAGGTCGACCGTTCCGTCATCCGCATTCTGGCGGCTCTCGGAGTCCTGGTCCGCCTTCAGCGTCTCGAAGTAGTTCAGCTGGTTCAAGCGCAGGATCGACAGATCCCACAGCTGGCTGTTGTAGATCTGGCCTTCTTCCAGCAGCAGTTCGCGGCGGATCACCTTGTCGCGTGTAATCGTATTGCCCGTAAACTCGATCCGCGAAACATAGAACGGCTTGCCCTCATCGATGTCGATATTCAGCGTAATGGTCTTCTTCGCGTCGTCGACCTGCGGCACCGGGTTGGCGACCATGTTGATATAACCCAGCGAGCCATACGACTTGCGCAACTGGTCAAGCCCCTTGCTGAACACGGTCGCGTTGAACCACTCGCCGTCCTTCTGGGCGAACTGCGCACGCAACGCACGCACATTCGGCACATGCTTGTTCCCGGTAAAGTCGATCCCCCCCAGCTTGTAGCGCTCTCCCTCTTCAACCGGCATCAGGATATCGATCCGCTTGCCCTTGGAAGGCCGCAGCGTAAACGGGTTCAGGCCGCCCTCGTTCCGCACATGAGTTGTCGGATCGCTGGTCTGGGCCTTGAAGTATCCGCGCTCGCGATACGCCTGCCGCACCCGCTCCGTGTCTTCATCGAGCTTGCTCGCGTCGAAGGTACGCGCAAACAGATTCTCCAGAATGATCGAGTGCGGAATTCCGATCGGCTTCAGGTTCTTCATCGCATTGCGCAGCGTGCGGCTGCTCAGGCTGTTGTTGCCCTGGAACTCGATCTTGCCCACCTTCACGGTCGGGCCTTCTTTAATCACAAACGTGACCGACACACCGGCCGGCGGGATATTTTTGATCTCCGGAGTCACCGTCGCGAACTGGTGACCATGCTCGGCCAGCAGGTCTTTCAACACCACTACCGCGCGCGCCATCTTGGTCGGATCGTACTGGCTCTCCACCGATACTGCGACCTTCGCCTTCTTGAAGCGCTCCAGAACATCGGAGACGGTTACTGCATTCAGGCCCTTGTAGTTGATGTCCTTGATGGTCGGCTTCTCGCGCACATAAATCACGAGCTGCACGCACTTCGACGTATCGACCCGTTCAATCCGGACATCTTCGAAGTAGCCGGTATTCCACAACGAGTTGAAGTCCCGCTCCACCACCAGCGGATCGTATAGATCGTTCTGCCGGCTGAACAGACGCGACAGGATCGATTCCTTGGGGATGCGCCGGTTTCCGATAACCTCAGGCTGGCAAAGAGTTTGCACTCCCTGAGAAGACAGCGGCGCGGTTGCGGTTCCTGGAGCAACCTGGGCTGAAAGAGTCGTCGCGGCAACCACGGCAACGGCGAAGACGTACGCGGCATAAGCAATGCGGGAGCGGCTGGAGCGCGTGCACACAGGTTTGGCCTTGCATTTCAGGGAGCTTCCGCTCTCTCGATTCACGGTAAAGATACGCACACCCTCACAGCTCTAAAAATGACGCTCCGCCAGCACATCAAGCGAAGTCCTGATTATATGGGAGCGGACAGCCGTTAGCGAGTTCGCCCCTTGATTCGGGTCCAGCCGACCGGCCGTCTAACCCGTCTAAATTCAACTTTGTTCTCATTGGACGCAAGGTTCGCCCAAAAAGCATCCGGGGCTTCCCTAACTCTCCAGCTCTGCCGAAATCGTAAATTCCTTCGCCGAGCCGTCCCATCGCACCGTCAATACATTCGGCTGGCAGCACACCTGGCAATCCTCTACATACTGCTGTTTCGACCCCGCGGACTCATCCACCGAGGTCTCCACCCACTCTCCACATCCAGCACACTGAAATCCCGCTGCGTACATCCCGGTCTCCATCCTTCAACCTATGCAAGTGAAGCAGCCCGGTTATGACCCAGCACCGCGGCAAACACCTCGCTGTTCACATTGCCACCCGTGATCACCGTCGCCACCCGCTTGCCCCCAGCCGCTCGATCCTTCAGCAGAGCAGCCAGCCCCGCCGCACCCGATCCTTCCGCCACACTATGCGCATCGGCAAAGTACGCCCGCATGGCATCCTTTACCTCCTCGTCGTCCACCATGACGATACGATCCAACCCCACCCTGAGTATCCCCAGCGCCCACGGATCAGGCTTGCGACAAGCCATCCCGTCTGCGATTACAGTTCGCGACTCCTGCTCGATTACTTCACCGGCAGCAAACGACAGTGCATACGCCGGAGCGAGACTCGACACGACTCCAACAACCTTCGTCGCCAGCCCCAAAGCATTCCGCGCTGCAATCGTCCCGCACGCGCCCGAACCCATGCCGACCGGCACATAGACCGTATCCAGCTTCGGCTGCGCCCGGAACAGCTCCAGCGCATAGGTAGAGACCCCGGTGATGATCCGAGGATCGATACTTGGCACACGGTACCATCCGTTCTCCTTCGCCAGAAGCTCCCCGTGTTCACTCGCCGCCTGGAAGTCCTCGCCAAACTCCACCAGCTCCGCACCCAGCGCCTGCATCGCGCGATTCTTCTCCGCGCTGTTGCCAAACGGCACCACAATCACCACGCGAATCCCATGCTGCGCCGCCGCAAACGGAATCGATTGCCCATGATTCCCTCGCGTCGCCGAAACCACCGTCTTCACCTCCGGATGCTCGCGCCGCAGCCAGTCCATATAGACCAGGCCGCCGCGAACCTTGAACGCCCCCACCGGCGTATGGTTCTCGTGCTTCACCCAGACCTCTGCTCCGGCCCGCTTATTCAGCAGCGGCCAACTGTACTGCGGCGTCGCCTGCATACTTCGGTAGACCAACCGTGCGGCGCTCTCAATCTCATCTAATCCAGGCAGCAAAACGTTCATTCCATCTCCTCATCGTTCGTGTCATGATCCTGCGAGTGCCGAACCATTCGCAATCTTCCGCACCTCAACCAGCGTCGAATAAAACGTGGGCCCGCCGCCGAGATCGGTCAGCGCCTCCGACGTCAGAGCATTCACATTCCCGCCGCCGGACAACTTATTCCAATCCAGCCGTGCCGACACCACCCCCGGAGCCACCTGCGCGTTCACCACGGCCTTCAGCGCCATGTGTCCGCGTCCGTTGAAGACCTCAACCTCATCGCCGGTCACAATCGCCCGCGCCTCCGCGTCCGTTCGATGCATCTCCAGCACGCCTGCCGTCCGCGACTCCATCCGTTGATGCAGCGGAATATTCGCAAACGTCGAGTTCATATAGTTGTCCGCCTTGCGCGGCAGAAACTCCAGCGGATACGCTCCCTCCGCCGCATGCGCCCGCGACTCCACCGGAGCAATAAACAAGGGAACCGGCACGAACTCGCCCCGCCCGCTCGGCGTCTTGAACCACTCCGCCGTACTGAACGGCAACACCTCTCCAGACGCATCCACCGGCAGCTTCAACTCGACATGCCGCTCGCGTTCCAGCCGCTCTCGCGTGATTCCCTCAAACCAGGGATGGCCGGATGTCAACGCCTGATCGATCAACGCATCTTCGCGGTCGTCGAAACACGCCTCCGTAAAACCCATACGCCGCGCCAGCTCGCCGAACAGCACAACGTTGTTCCGCGCCTCGCCCAGCGGTGCAATTGCCTGCTCGCTCACCTGCGCAAACAGATGCCCATACGCCCCCTGCACATCTTTGGTCTCCAGAAACGTCGCCGCCGGCAACAGCACATCCGCATAATCCGCCGTATCGGTAAAGAACTGCTCATGCACCACAGTGAACAGATCATCACGCAGCATCCCCCGCAGCACATCGTTCTGGTTCGGAGCCACAGCAGCAGGATTCGAGTTGTACACAAACATCGCCTTGATCGGAGGCCCACCATCGCCATCGTCACCAGGCGTAGTCAGCGCCTGCCCCAACTGAACCATATTCACCACCCGCGCAGCCCGTCCCAACGGACTCGCCTTCATCAGCTCCGGCATCTGTAGTGCCTTGTCGTCGAACGGAAACGCACCCGAGGTCGAAAGCTGCACCCCGCCGCCTTTGTACCTCCACGCTCCCGTCAGCAGCGGCAGCATGCACACCGCACGCGTCGATGCCCCACCGTTCTGACTCCTCTGGATGCCGTAGTTCAACCGAATCGCTGCCGGGCCCGCGCCATTTGCAGAGCCTTCAGCCGGATTTACCGAGCCCGAACGCCCCGCCGTCGCATACGCCCGCGCCAGCCGCACAACCGTTTCTGCAGAGATCCCCGTTTTCGCCGCCACACTTTCCAGCGAATGCTCCGGTCGCAGCACATGCTCCTTCAACTCATCGAACCCTTGAGTACACCGCGCAATATACTCGCGGTCCTCCAGCCCCATACTCAGGATCACACGCATCATCCCCAGCGCCAGCGCCGCATCGGTCCCTGGATTGATCGCCAGATGTTCATCCGCCAGCGCCGCCGTCCGCGTCCGGTAGGGATCGATCACCACCAGCTTCGCGCCTCTGCGCCGAGCCTCTTCAATGAACGGCCACAGATGCACGTTGTTCCCATGCACATTCGCGCCCCAGGCAATAATCAGCCCCGCATGAGCAAAGTCCTGCGGCGCGGTTCCCAGCTTCACCCCATACACACTGCTCAGCGCCAGTCCACCCGTAGTCGAACAGATCGTCCGGTCAAGCTGAGAAGCCCCCAGCCGATGGAAGAATCGCCGGTCCATCGACCCGTACCCCAGCTTCCCAATCGTCCCCGCATAGCTGTACGGCAGAATGCTCTCCGGCCCGGACTCCGCCGCAATCTTCTTCAGCCTTGCCGCGATCTCATCCAGCGCCTCGTCCCACGAGATACGCTCAAACGCATCCGCCTCCCGCCCGTGTACTGCGCCATATCCCGCAGGTCCCTTCGGCGCGCCCTTCCGCCGACGCATCGGATACAGTAGTCTGTCCGGCGAATACACCCGG
>JBDTEQ010000017.1:0-4841 GCA_039922475.1 Edaphobacter sp. | reverse complement strand
GCTGATGTAGATCTACTCCAATGTGGGTCTGCATGGCGTATCTTCCTCCGGTTGGAATATCTGTGCTTCGAGCACGTACCAGGAAGGTACGCCACCCGCAGCCCTTCATCCCATCTGAGCGCAGTCTCTCGCAGCTTTATCGCGAGAGGCGTAGTCGAAGGACCTGCGGTTCGCTCCTGGCGACACTCTCGTTAGCCCTATTCGCGGCAATACCCAGTCCTCTATAGGTCGATACTGCCTGGCAATATTTCCTCTCGTGGCCTTGTCTGCATGCTAAGTTCTAATCATGCCCACGATGCGAAGCTCAATTCTGCAGATCGTCCTCTTCGCCTGCCCGCTTGCTCTTGTCGCGCAGCTTCTTCCACCGCAGGCCGCACGTGACTACACCACGCCGCGTCAGGCAGAGCTCATCCAGCAGTTCTCCACCTTCCTCGCAATCCCCAACGTAGCCGCCGACCCTGTCAGCCTCCATCGCAATGCAGAGTTCCTCGTCGCGCAGCTCCAGCAGCGTGGCGCTGAAGCAAAGCTCCTCACCGACCCCAGCCTTCCCGCATCCACACCACCCATAGTCTGGGGTGAGGTCAAAACCCCCGGCGCAAAACGCACCATCGTCTTCTACGCACACTACGACGGCCAGCCCGTCACACCCTCCGAGTGGGACACCGGCAAACCCTTTACACCCGTCGTCAAACAAGTCGATGGCGAACCCCGCATCTACGCTCGTGGCGCGGGCGACGACAAGGCCGCCATCTTCGCTCAGCTCACCGCACTCAGCGCCCTTCAGGCTGCGCACATTCCTCTCAAGGCCAACATTCGCTTTGTCTGGGAGGGAGAGGAGGAGGCAGGTTCAGCCCATCTCGAAAAGATTCTCATGGCCAACCGCGACCTCATCCACGGCGACGTCTGGCTCGTCTGCGATGGTCCCGTCGACCAGACCCGCCGCCAGACTCTCATCTTCGGAGCACGCGGCGACGCTCACCTTCAGATCACTACCTACGGCCCCAACCGCGCCCTGCACAGCGGACACTACGGCAACTGGGCGCCCAACCCGGCCATGATGCTCGTCCAGCTCCTCGGCGGCATGAAGAACGCCGACGGTCACGTGCTCATCCCTCACTTCTACGACGGCATCGTTCCTCTCAGCGACATTGAAAAGCAAGCTCTCGCCAACGCCCCCGTCAACGACGAGCTGCTTCGTCAGGAGCTTGCCCTTGGCCACACCGATGGCGGCGGCAAACATCTCCTCGAACTCCTCAATCAGCCCTCACTCAACATCAACGGCATCTCCTCCGGCCAGACCGGCGCTCACTCCACCAACTCCATCCCGCCCACCGCCACCGCCAACCTCGATCTGCGCCTCGTCGTCGGCATCGACTGGAAGACGCAGCAGCAGCGCGTCATCGACTACGTCCGCTCCCAGGGCTACTTCATCACCACCGCCGAACCCACCCGCGAAGAACTCCTCGCGCATCCCAAAGTCGCCCGCATCCAGGCTGAAGAAGGTGAAGACGCCTCCCGCACTCCCATCGATCTGCCCATCGCTGCCGACGTCATCCATGCCATCGAGAGCGCCCGTGGCAAGGTCATCCTTCTTCCCACCTTCGGCGGCACCGTCCCGCTCATCCCCATGGAGCGCGCCGCCAGAACCCGCACCATCACCGTTCCCATCGCCAACCACGACGACAACCAGCACGCCGCCAACGAAAATCTCCGCCTGCAAAATCTATGGGACGGCATCGAAACCATGGCCGCCCTCATCGCCATGCCCTAGGTTCGTTACGGTTGTTCTCTCAACGGCAACGCAACAACTATCTGGACAGTAACGCAAACAGTGATAGTGCCCTCAGTTCGACCGGAGCACAGCCCGGAGCACAGCGAAGTGGAGAAACCTGCTTCTCCAGTAGGACAAAGATACAAAACTCAATATCACTTGCTATCGCAGGTTCGCTTCGGGGATTTCCAGCGCAATAGCTGCGGGCGAGCGGGCTTCGAAGACAGCATCTTCGCCGGACTGGCCCCCCAGTCGAAACGACCAATGATGTTCAGCGAATAGCTGCTCCATCACTGCGCGGTTCACCTTATGCCCGTGCAACTCACAGAAGATGATTACCGCACGGCGTTCTCCCGGAATGAAATCCTGCAGGGATTCGATCTCCATGCCTTCTATATCGATCTTCATCAGAATTCGCTCTGCCGGGCGATCGCCGATAATATCGTTCAGGCGCAGGACATTGATCTGTAGCACGTCGGTATACGGCTCGTGCGGATCAAAGCTGCTGGCATTCGCTCCGCGGCAGTAAAACGGAATCGTGCCGGGAGAGCCGCCGATGCACACGGGCAAGAGTTCAGCCGCCACATGGTTGCTCTTCATATGCTTCTTCGTCTGCTCGATATTCCGTGGTAGCGGCTCGCACATTACGATAGTTGCCGAAGGGTATATCGCCGCCGCCTGCAATGAAAACAGTCCAATGTTGGCTCCGCCGTCGATCACCAGATCGGCTGCGAATGCCGGATCGAGAGGGTAGGCTGTCCGGACGATCACCTCGAGCACACTGTGCAGATCGCTGCTCTTGTCCGCTGTACGTATGAACGCCTGGAGATTGCGGCCGCCCTGTTTATACCGAATGGAAATTTCATCGTCGCGAGTAAAAAGACGCAGCAACAATCCCCAAAGCGGCCCCAGACTCGGTCGGCTAAACTGCGCCGTCAGCAGAAGCAATTTGAGTGCATTCGTTCCCGACGTGCGCCTCAGGATGAGCTTCACGTTATTCAATGCCATCGGTTTCGCCAGTTTCCAGAAGTCACAATTCCAATATTACGATACGCAAAAGACACTATCCTGACATGCGTTTTGCCCGCTGTCTTCGGCAAGACGAAAACATCACCCTGAAGTTTTCTTTTCAAGCTTGATCCGCGCAATCTCCTCCATCCGCTGAGCCAACAGCTTTTCTCGCCCTTCATTCGTAGGAATGTAGTACCGTCGCCCCACAAGCCCCGCCGGAAGGCACTCCATATCCGCCACGCGCCCCTCCACATCGTGCGCGTACTGATACTCCTTACCGTAGTCCAACGACTTCATCAGCTTCGTAGGAGCATTGCGCAGATGCAGCGGCACCGGCTCCGCTGCAGTCGCTTCAATATCCGCCTGCACCGCGCCATACGCTGTATAAACCGCATTCGACTTCGGAGCCAGCGCCAGATAAACCACAGCCTGCGCCAGCGCCAACTCACCCTCCGGATGCCCCAGAAAGTGCATCGCATCCTTCGCGCTCAAACAAAGGTTCAAAGCCTCCGGAGCAGCCAGCCCGATATCCTCTACCGCCATCCGCACAATCCGCCGCGCACAGTACATCGGATCTTCGCCCGCTTCCAGCATCCGTCCCAGCCAGTACAGCGCCGCATCCGGATCCGAATTCCTCACACTCTTATGCAGCGCCGAAATAATATCGTAGTGCTGCTCGCCTCTTTTGTCGTATAGAAGAACCCGCCGCTGCAGCGCCTCCGCAGCCAGCGGCTTCGTAATCAGTCTCTCGCCACGTCCCTCTGGTTCCACGGAGACAGCCAACTTCGCCGCAACATCCAAAGCATTCAGCGCATTTCGCGCATCGCCGCTCGAATAAGAAGCAATCGTCGTCAAAGCCTCATCGTCGGCAACCACACCCGAAGCACCAAGCCCACGCTCCGCATCCGCCAACGCCCGCCGCAGCAACCCGACAATCTGCTCCTCGGTCAACGCCACCAGCGTATAAACCCGACACCGGGACAGCAGAGCAGCATTGATCTCAAACGAAGGATTCTCCGTCGTCGCCCCGATCAGACGAATCGTCCCCCGCTCCACATAAGGCAGAAACGCATCCTGCTGCGCCTTGTTGAACCGGTGAATCTCATCCACAAACAAGATCGTGCGCGACCCGAAACTCGCGGCCTTCTCCGCATCCACCATCACATTTTTAATCTCTTTAATCCCAGACATCACCGCGGAGAACTCGATAAAACTGGCCTGCGTCATCTGCGCAATAATCTTCGCGAGCGTCGTCTTCCCAGTCCCGGGAGGCCCCCAGAAGATCATCGAAGTCGGATCATCGCTCTCAATCGCCAACCGCAGCGGCTTACCGGCCGCAAGCAGATGCTCCTGCCCGACATACTCATCAAGAGTCCGCGGCCGCATCCTCTCCGCCAACGGAACCTGCCGCCCACTGCCAGCCTGAGCCGCAGCAATCACCGGCGATGTATCGAACAAACTCATGGAGTCCTTTCCAGCCTGCAATCTAAAAAAATATCGTCATCTCGACCGAAGCAGTGCGGCTTCATCGCACTGCAGAGTGGAGAGATCCCCGCATTCCGCTTTTGTTGTTGTCTGTTCTTCTGTTGTCATCTCCGAAAACCCCTTACATCCCGGAAGGTTCTTCTACAAAGCATAGGCTCACCGCACAACAGCGCCAACGGCGCAAACTATACCAGCCTGTGGCAACGCCCCAGGTATGCGGAGCCCCGAAGCACAAGGGCTGAAAGCCCGATCCATTGCTCTGCATCTCGTCCTGGTCCTGCCTCTTCCTTCCACGTTGAAAAATATCGTCATCTCGACCGAAGCAGTGCGGCTTCATCGCACTGCGGAGTGGAGAGATCCCCGCATTCCGCTTTTGTTGTTGCCTGTTCTATTGTTGTCATCTCCGAAAACCCATTACATCTCAGAAGGTTCTTACAAAGCATAGGTTCACCGCACAACAGCGCCAACGGCGCAAACTATACCAGCGTGGGCAACGCCCCAGGTATGCAAGCCCGAAACACAAGGGCTGAAAGCCCGATCCATCGCTGCTCTAACCGACATCTCTCTGCCGCGA
>JBDTEQ010000016.1:0-10082 GCA_039922475.1 Edaphobacter sp. | reverse complement strand
TGGTGGCGCTCAATCAGAAAGAGGCTGGCGTGCGTGAGTTCCGCACCCTGATCCAGCGGTTCCCAAACTCGCCCGAAGCCATGCAGGCTCGCAGCAAACTCAGCGGCATGGGTGTAACGGTAACTCCCCGGCAACGAGATTGAACACACAGATCGTATCAATCTAGTTACGCAAGCCGTGCATCAAAGACTCAATTTCTGCCTGTTCTTCTCCTGTCAGAGGAAGCCGTGGCAGACGCGGCCGCCCTCCAGAGTATCCATTCAAATCACACCCGAACTTGATTCCTGCTACACCCAATCCCTCTTCAACTCGGTCCGCTACATGTTGCAGGCGAGCCTGCTTTTCGTGAGCCAGTCCTTGATCTCCATCTTTCCATGCTGCGAAAACCTCGTAACAAGCCTGCGGCGCCGAAGCTGCAAACCCTGGCATCACTCCCACACCGCCGGATTGCAACGCGTTCAACATCCCGGCTGTGCTTGCTGACACTATCTGAAACCCGACTATCTTCGTCCGCGTTTTCACATTTGTTTTCGCTCTGGCAACCGGGAGGACGACGGTTCCGCCAGCAAGCGCACTCGCTGAAACCAAGCCGCCTGATGCATCTTCGCTGTGAGCCTGCATCCTGGCGGTTACCGCTGCAAACACTCCAGTAACAGCAACCTCGTGTTTTACCTGGGCCGTCGCAGCCTTAAGCGCTTCCAAATACTCCTGGCTACCGGCGTCGTCGACAAATCCAGAGATCCGCGGATGTCTCGCAAGTTCGTTTACTATGGCAGCCGGCAGCCGTCGCCGGCAAGCTAACCCGTAAAGCACAACTGGCAGCGCGGAGCGATCCGCTACTGCCAGAAAGTAAGTGGTCAATTCTCTTTCGCGATTATCAATCTTATCGGATTGAAGCGAGGCCGGTGGCTTCACAAGCACAGCATCATATCCAAACTCCGCAGCCCTCTCGGACATGTCGAGCGTCCCCGCCACGCTGTCACGCGATACCCCGGCCATCAGCACCTTATCTACTGCAGCCGCATCTGCAACACACCGCAGTGCCTGTCGGGTCTCATCGTCCGACAACATTGCTGGCTCGCCCCATTCGCTCAACGCCACCAGGCCGGCCGCCGGAGTCTTCGAATAGCGTGTGACATTGTGTTCCAGCTTAGAAAGATTCAGGCGTCCGTCGGGATAGAACGGCGTAGTCAGCGGAAGTTGAAGCCCTTCGAGCAGCATCCTTCCATTCTAAAAGCCTCCCGTGAGTCCTGGAGCAATCCGAAAGGTTAATCAATGTGCGCCTTCCACCAAAGACGTAATCAAAACTGCTCTTAGCTATATTCATTTGGAGTAACCTTTGCATGGACATCCATGTCGAACCGACACGACATCTCGCAGGATAAGACTGTAGCCGATCTATCGCGCGAGGCTCTCTGGTTCCTTACCCACACCCTCGTTGCCGTTGCCTTTCTTGCCATCGTCATCGGCGTCATCTCACTGAACCATCCGGATCCTGACGCTTCGATGCCCAAACTACTCGGGACCGTCCTCGCGTTTTTCGTTCCAATGATCGGCGGCTTCCTGCTGGCCCGCATCCATAGAAAAAGCGTCGCGGGCTATGTCTGGATCTCTGGCTTCGTCTTCTTCTCGATCATCTGCGTCAGGGTACTTAGCCTACCCACCGGCAACGGCCTTTGCGAGACCTGTGGAGCTGCCGAAAAACTTTGGCGTACCTTTTTTACGTTCAGCCACGGCAGCGGCCTGATGGGCGGCGACGGCCTTCTATTAGGAACGTGGATACCGCTCTCGTTGATCGGCTACGCCATCGGTGCAAAACTCGTTACCCGGTCTTAAAGCGTCAATTAGTTGACTCCAGCTACAGCCTTGAGCTCACTCGCAATTCGATCAGAGTGAAGCGTCTGCAGCGCAACCACGCTCAAGCTTCCTCGCTGTAGCGCCGAGATGCCCTCTGCGGCCGCGCGAGCAGCAGCCAGCGTTGTGATCGTAGGAATCCGTGCCATTACTGCCGCCCGACGTATGGCTTTCTCGTCGAAGAACGTATCCTGCCCGCGCGGCGTGTTGACGATCAGTTGAATCCTATCGCCTTTGATCAAATCAACGACGTTCGGCCGCCCTTCTTTTACCTTGTGCACACGCTCCGGTTGTAGCCCAGCCTGTTCCAGCACAATCGCCGTTCCATGTGTCGCCACAAGATGGAAGCCCATCTCTACAAACTGTCGTGCCAGCGAGACCGCCCCGTCTTTGTCATGATCATTTACGCTCAAAAAGACGGTCCCCTGCAGCGGAAGCACTTGCCCGGCGGCGATCTGCGCCTTGGCAAACGCTTCACCGAAGTTATCCGCCACTCCCATCACCTCACCGGTTGATTTCATCTCCGGGCCCAGCACTGTATCGACTCCAGGAAACTTGCCCCACGGAAATACCGGCGACTTCACATAGTAGTGCGATCCGGTCTCCAGATCCTTGCCGCTTGCTACCTGCTCCGGCAACATCTCTTTCAACTTGCGCCCGACCATTATGCGCGAAGCAACCTTCGCTAGCGGAATTCCAGTCGCCTTCGAAACGTAGGGCACCGTCCGCGAGGCGCGCGGGTTCACTTCAATCACGTAAACCGTTCCCCGTTGAATAGCGAACTGAATGTTCACAAGGCCGCGCACGCTCAATGCCATAGCCAGCTTGTGCGTGTACTCGCGAATCGTCCGCAATACATCTTCACTCAGGTCCACCGAAGGCAACACGCACGAAGAGTCGCCAGAGTGAATCCCTGCCTCTTCGATATGCTGCATGATTCCCGCAATCAGCACATCATCCCCATCGCACAGCGCATCGACGTCGCACTCAATCGCATCTTCAAGGAAATGGTCGATCAACACCGGCCTCTCCTGTGAGTACTCGATGGCCGTCGACATGTACTGCACCACCGCAGCATCATCATAGGCAATCACCATCGCGCGCCCACCCAGCACGTAGGAGGGTCGAACCAGCACAGGATATCCCACACGATTCGCCCCGGCCACGGCCTCTTCAACGCTCGTTGCCATCGCGCCGTCTGGTTGCGGGATCTTCAACTCCTCGATCAGTTTGCCGAACCGCTTGCGATCCTCCGCCAGATCGATTGACTCTGGTGATGTTCCGATGATCGGAACCCCCGCATTTTTCAACGGCAACGAAAGGTTCAACGGCGTCTGGCCACCGAACTGCACGATCATTCCAATCTCCGCGCCTGCCGAAGCCTCATGCTCATACACTCCCAGCACGTCTTCCAGCGTCAGCGGTTCGAAGTACAGTCGGTCGCTCGTGTCATAGTCCGTTGACACCGTCTCCGGGTTGCAGTTCACCATGATCGTCTCGTAACCATCCTCGCGAAGCGCAAACGCGGCATGGCAGCAGCAGTAGTCGAACTCAATTCCCTGCCCGATTCGATTTGGCCCGCTGCCCAGAATCAGGATCTTCTTCTTGGTTGTTGGTGCTGCCTCGTCTTCTTCGTCGTAGCAGCTATAGAGATACGGTGTATAACTTTCGAACTCCGCCGCACACGTATCCACCAACTTGTACACCGGCATCACGCCAAGCTTCTTGCGCAACGCACGGACTGCAGCGGTACCTTCCGCACCGCTCAATCCCCATCCAGCCGCCAGGCGCTCATCAGAGATACCCATTCGCTTCGCTGTCCGCAGTTGGTCAGCTGTCACCTCGGCCATTGGCACGCCACTGACCGATTTGATCTCATCAGTGATCTGTTTGATCTGGTGCAAGAACCAGGGATCCATCGACGTCATCCGCGCAACTTCACGTACCGTCATCCCGCGTTCAAACGCATAGCGAATATAAGAGAGCCTATCCGGGTGCGGCGTTACCAGTCGCTGCGTCAACCGTCGCGGCTCAATATCGTCTGCCGTCGCCTTTTTGCCCGTCTCCAGCGATCGCACGGCCTTCATCAGCGCTTCCTTGAAGGTGCGGCCGATCGCCATCACTTCGCCAACAGACTTCATCTGCGGCCCCAGCACGTCATCAACTCCAGGAAACTTCTCGAACTGCCACTTCGGAATCTTGACGACGACATAATCGATCGTCGGCTCAAAGCATGCCGGTGTCGCCTTCGTAATATCGTTCTGAATCTCGTCAAGCGTATAGCCGACCGCCAGCCGTGCTGCAATCTTCGCTATAGGAAACCCCGTTGCCTTACTTGCCAGCGCCGACGAGCGAGACACGCGGGGATTCATCTCAATAATCGTCATGCGACCATTCAGTGGATTCACGGCAAACTGCACATTGCTTCCACCGGTCTCTACACCGATCTCACGAATCACGCGAATTGCCGCATCGCGCATTGCCTGATACTCGCGATCCGTCAACGTCTGAGCCGGAGCCACTGTAATTGAGTCGCCAGTATGCACACCCATCGGATCGAAGTTCTCAATCGAGCAGATAATGATGACGTTGTCCTTCAGATCGCGCACTACCTCAAGCTCATACTCCTTCCACCCGAGCACGCTCTCTTCCAGCAGACATTCATGCACCGGCGACAGATCAAGCCCGCGCGCAAGAATCTCCATCAACTCCTCGCGGTTGTACGCGATTCCACCACCCGAACCACCCAGCGTAAACGAAGGCCGGATCACCACCGGAAAACCGATCTTCGCAGCAAACTCCAACCCATCGCGAAGATTGTTGATCAGCGCAGACCGCGGCATATCGAGGCCAATCTTTGTCATCGCATCTTTGAACAACAACCGGTCTTCGGCCTTCTTGATCGCTTCGAGTTTCGCACCGATCAATTCGACGCCCAGCTTGTCCAGCACACCGGAGTCAGCAAGTTCAACCGCAAGATTCAGAGCCGTCTGACCGCCAACGGTAGGCAACAAAGCAAACTTTTTCCCACTGTCGAGTCCGTCAGAGTCCAACATCCCCGCCTCAATGCGAAGAATCTCCTCCAGGTATGCCGCATTCAACGGTTCGATATATGTCCGATCCGCAACTTCAGGATCGGTCATGATCGACGCCGGGTTCGAGTTCACCAGCACCACCTCATAACCCTCGGCCTTCAGCGCCTTGCACGCCTGTGTGCCAGAGTAGTCGAACTCCGCCGACTGCCCAATCACAATCGGCCCCGAGCCGATCACCAGAATCTTCGCAATGTCATTCCTGCGTGGCATATCTGTTCTTTCTTCCTTGCTAGACTTTGTGCCGAAAAAATGCGCGACTCAAGCCGCGCGTTTTAACTTTATTTTTTGAAATCTTCCATCATCTTCCGAAAATCCTTGAAGAGATAATGTGAGTCATGAGGCCCCGGACTAGCCTCCGGGTGGTATTGAACGCTGAACATCGGGTCGGTCTTGTGCCGCAATCCCGCCAGCGTCTGATCGTTGAGGTTCGTATGCGTCTTCTCCACATCAGCGGGCAACGAATCAGGATCGACGTTGAAGTTGTGATTCTGCGCCGTGATCTCAACCTTGCCTGTCAGATGGTTCATGATGGGGTGGTTGCCGCCATGATGGCCGAATTTCAGTTTGTAGGTCTTCCCGCCAAGAGCGATCCCGAATATCTGATGTCCGAGACATATTCCGAAGATTGGCTTCTTTCCTTGCAGTTGTTTCACATTTTCAACTGCATACTTCAACGGCTCAGGATCGCCCGGTCCATTTGAGAAGAAGACCCCATCAGGGTTCATAGCCAACACATCTTTCGCGGGAGTCGTTGCCGGCACAACGGTGACGCGGCAGTTCTCTCGCGTCAGCATTCGCAGGATGTTCTCTTTGATACCGAAGTCGTAAGCGACTACGTGCATCTGCTTCCCATTGTTCTCAATCGCAGAACTCAGTAGCGAGTCTCCGGTCTGATTCTTCGGCTCATTTGCATCCCATTCATACACGACCTTCGTGCTGACAACGCTCGCAAGATCGGTGCCATCCATTTTTTTGATCGCCAGCGCCTTTGCCACCAGCGCATCAGCGTCCAGATTCTCCCCGGTAGCGATCACTCCGCGCATCACGCCATTGGCCCGCAGATGACGCACCACAGCTCGTGTATCGATCTCCGCGATTACAGGCACGCCGTAGTGTTCCAGATACTCATCGGCAACCTGCGTCGAGCGCCAGTTCGAGCTTACCGGCGAAAACTCGCGCGTCACTAGGCCTTCGATGTAAGGTTTCTTCGACTCCGCATCGCTCGGTGTCGTTCCATAGTTTCCGATGTGAGGATTCGTCAAAACGACGATCTGCCCCGCATACGAGGGATCTGTAAAGATCTCCTGGTAGCCGGTCAGTGATGTATTGAAGACCACTTCGCCAGAGCGTTCCACTCGTGCGCCAAAACTCTTGCCGCGAAAAATGCGCCCGTCTTCAAGCGCCAGTAATGCCTGCATTGCCTCTCCTGTTTGGAGTGGATTTAATCGATTCTATCAGGATCGACACTGGAAAAGCTGACCAAAGGCAAATCCTTCCACGCAAAAGAAAGACCCGGCACAATTGCCGGGTCTTAATTCACAAAAAAACCAGAATCTAGCGGTGATGATGATGCCGGTGATGGCGACGATGATGGGTTGCAGCATTGGCGGGGACTACTGAACCGGCAAGGACAACGAGTGCGATGCCAGCGAGAAGCAATGTGCGCAACTTCATAAGAAATTCCTCTCAGACAGCCACTCTTGCAAGTGATCTGTACATTAGCTGGAGACTATCTTGTCCCAGAATCTTTCGCACCAGGTATCTTTGGCCATGTCCCAAGCTTGATTCCCTACCATGTTCTCACTCAATTTCCATCAAGACTCGCAGTCTTTGCCTGCGGGGACAGGTATTGTCCAACGCCGACAGCTCTCCATCCACATTTGCAAGAGACACCACAATACCCTCGACTTCGGCAACCTGGCCTGGAGCCGGTGCCTCTGCCAACCTACATAGCCTCACCCACTTCGCCCCCGAAACCTTCCATCAGGTCTATGTTTAAAGCATTTTGCTCATACGAACGGCTCACCATCTCCAACCTCAAGATGCTAGAGTCGAAACAGAAGCCTTCAATGCCTCGTCCCGCAAAACCAAACAAGCGCATCCCGCCGCCCCAGTCTGCTCCGCTGGAGGTCGTGAGTCCCGTCTGGCTCGTCAAGGCCATTGGACTTACTGTTCTTGCGGCGCTTCTCTGCGGGTATCTCACGTTTTGCCTGCTCTTCTATCAGGGCCAATGGCAACTGGTCCTGCATCCTGTCCGAACCTCATCGAGCCCAGCCTCGATTGCAGGCATCCCTTATGAGTTCATTCATTTCGGCCCAGACGAGTCTGCCACCCCACAACTCACCGGCTGGTGGATACCCTCCGATGCCGGTGCCCGCTATGCAACCTTCACCGTACTCTTCCTGCCTAATGGAGATGGGGCTCTTACCGACTCAATACCGACCCTTGCCAGCCTTCACAATCTCGGTATTAACGTCTTTGCATTCGACTATCGCGGTTACGGCCAGAGTGCCAGCGCACGCCCTAATCAGCAAAGCCTCACCCACGATGCCGACTCAGCGTGGCGATACCTCATCACTTCGCGACATATTGCCGCACAGCAGATCATTCCCTATGGAACCGGCGTCGGAGCATCCCTCGCTACCCATCTTGCGGCGGTTCACGATGCCAGCCCTGCGCTGATCCTCGACGCCCCGCGTGCCGATCTTCTCAATGTAGTGATGCAAGATCCGCGCTCGACATTTATCCCGGTCCATCTTCTCTTTCACAATCGCTTCCCACTGGCTCAACCGCTCTCCACCCTTCAAACCCCAAAGCTTCTTCTCTCTCGTTCTGTCACACCTGATAAGGGTTATCTCACTGCATCGAATCCCAAGGTCTCGGCAGAACTACCCTCGCCTTCCCTCCTCCTCTACAAGCAGAGCATCGTCCGGTTCCTTGATCAATACCTTCCGCTTACACCTGTCCCACGACTCATGCCTTCTCCGGCACCCGCTCACTAGATCTTATCTATCATCTCTATCATCGCAATTTGGCATCTCTATCACGTTGACCTTCATGGACGAATAAACTCTCCGTCGCGAGACCGCAAAAATCGGTCTTGCCTGGGTTAAAACCAGGCTTCCCAAAGGAGGTGAAGGCTCCCGATACTCTGGGAGCCTTACATTTGGTGGGGAGTTCTTTTGTTGCGGATATTTGAAGCCGGAACTGTGGGAACTGCAAGCCCGGCTATTGGTTACTACAGTCAGTAAGACGCGGCTTCCATGAAAAAGTTGTCCTTCTTTTTCCACTATTCTGTAGATCGTAATTTTTTACATTCCATAAACAAGAAAGAGACAATTTTGTGACATTACAGAATACGCAAGTCTTTTCACTCTAGCTAAAACCCAAAAACTCACTCGGAACGACCTTTGCTCCCGGAAATACGAGCTCAAGGTTCTTTGCTCCAAGCGTCTTGTACGTAGCTTCGCCCAATACTCTGCGAAAATCCGTTGTTACTGCAAGGTCCCGCCCTTCATTCAGCTGCTCATTGGCAAGGCCCGGCCATCGGCCATAGACCTTGCCGCCTCTTACCTGGCCGCCCAACACAAACATCACATTCGCATGGCCATGGTCTGTTCCGCCAGTGCCATTCTGTCGCGCCGTCCGTCCAAACTCCGACATCGTCACTAGCGTCACACTCTCGGCATCGTCTCCCATATCTTTCCAGAAAGCCCCAATCGTCTCGGAGAATTCTTTCAGCCGGTTCGCAAGTTGACCATTGATGTTCCCCTGGTTCTGGTGCGTATCCCATCCGCCAATATCGGAGAACGCCGCCTCCACTCCAAGGTTCGCCTTCAGCAATTGCGCAATCTGTTTCAGGCTATTGCCGAATGCTGTGTTTGGGTAGATCACACCCGCCGCTGGTTGATAGTGCGACGGGTCGGCTGCCTTCAACATCTTCACTGCTTCAAACGCCTCTTGACCCGTTCCATGCAGCACGGCATCTGTACTCTCGTCGTACATCGCCTGAAACGCATTGCTGATCGGAGAGGTCTGGGGTCCTCTGCCTCCAACTGAAAAGTCCGCCAGATTGTTTACGGCAATCGCCGGCAACCTTCCCTGCAGCGTTCGAGGGATCTGCGACCCCAGAGCCACCGCACGGAACGCTGAGGGCTTCCCCTGAACCATCTCCACCTGTAGCGCGCGGTTCAGCCATCCATCGGGAGTCGACTTAATACCCGGCGTTCCGCTCTCCATGTAGTCCTGCGCGTCGAAGTGCGACCGCGTCGTATCCGGCGATCCTGCTGCATGAACGATCGCCAAATGCCCTTCGTCATATAACGGCTTAAACGCTGCCATTGACGGATGCAGACCGAAAGATCCATCGAGGTCCAGAACGTCCTTCTCCTGGATTGCAATTGTCGGCCGCATCGCGTAGTAGTTTTTCTCTTTATAAGGAACCACAACGTTCAATCCGTCCACTGCGCCACGCTGAAACAAAACGACCAGCTTCTTCTTATTCGCCGCAGCAGTCGTCACTTCGGCCAGAACGCTACGCGACAGAAACGTTGGAATCGCCGACGTGCCCACCAGTGCAAGCGCTCCACCTTTCATGAACCCGCGTCGCGTCACCATCCGTCGCGCAGCATCGGGCCCCTGAATATCGCATCCCCAGTCGCTGCAGTCTGCCACACACTTCATCTTCGTCATGGTCACTCCTCGCCTTGGCAGCTTCCAACCGCTTCACAGTTGACGTCGCTAGTGATTACAAACGCAACTGCGATCCAGAAGTTGTGCCCCCATTTTTTCAAAGGCGTCTCCCGATGCCAGATTTGAGTCCAAGGACAGAAACAGCTATCGCCTTTGAAACTCCGGAGAACCTAACAACAGCCCTGCCATCATCGCCGCCTCACGATCCATCGGAGGCCTAGCCTGCTGATCCAACCTCTTCGGATTCAATACTTGCGCCATCGGTTCCAACTCATTCGGCCGAATCGGAAGGTTCTTCACTGCCCGCTGCGGCATTCCCTGGTCCTGAGACTGCGCCAGCACTGTAGATCGCGTCCGGTCGCTCACCGCCTGTCCAAGCAACGCCATCTCCAGTTTTTTCTCTTTCGCTGCCGGGTCATCTGTCAAATCCGTATGCAATGT
>JBDTEQ010000015.1:0-5691 GCA_039922475.1 Edaphobacter sp. | reverse complement strand
CGCGCCTCGATAAGCTCTCCTGGCAACGTGAAGGGCACAAACACTGCTTTACCCGCGTCGTTACCCTCGGTCTGGTGAGCCAGTCCCGCACCGCCGTAAACTGGTTTTTCAATTCGCAGCTTCATCCGTGGCTCATATAAAAAAGGCTCAGCCTCGGTAGTTTGTGCGCCTCAAGCAACTTCTTCTGGAGAAACTGCTGCTGAACCTGCTTGATCTGTACGGCCTGCATCCTGCCGCGGTACGGTGCCAGTTCTCGCGTCGCCTGCTCGCGCAATGCGATCAGCTCCTCTTCCGGCGCTGACGTTAACAGTGCGGCGAACATCTTTTCTTCTAGCACAGTGAGTGTTCGATCGAGTTCCTCAAGCGATCGTGCCGGCTCGGTTTGCAACCCGATTGCCAGGGCTCGTAGCCGACCGGAGACTTCGATGGCCATCGCGTCCGCCGGAGAAGTGAGCGCGGCTGCGTCGAGAATATCTGCGTTCCGGTTCAAATACCGTTCCACGTGCTCAGACTCGAAGCCGCTCTCGGTGCCTTCAGTTCCAGAGGCCGGTGCAGCGCCGATCGACGCTTCCATCGCTTGTTCTACTGCTTCCATCACGCTCTGTGCGCACCACGCCAGGCCATTCACCTTGCGCGCTCTTGCGGAGGACCGCAACGTCTTTGCATCATGCTTATCAAAGGCGACGTCGATGCCGCGCAGAACCGCCTCCAGAGGGATTCCGGCCTCTCGCCAGATTTCAATCAGAGCCCAGTCCAGTGTCGAAAGCATTAGCAGCGAGCCGCGCCTCTGCTGGAACCGCTCTTCGATTTCGGTAAAGTAGTTGAAGTAGTTCAACATGCGCTCTTTTACAAGCTTAAGCCCGGGCAGTCGAACGCGCCCAAGTTATGCTCCGCGCTTTCTGTGCCGGTCGAGATTGCGTTCGTAGATGATGCGCAGTCCGGTGAGAGTCAGCATGTTATCCACTGCACCGATATGCTTCGAACCACCAGCGATGAGCTTCGCAAGACCTCCGGTAGCCACGGTCTTAGTATCGGTTCCCATCTCGGCGATCATACGTTCGAGGATGCCATCAACCAGTCCGATGTAACCGTAATAGAGGCCGATCTGTATGTTGTCTACGGTACCGGTGCCGATCACCTTTGTCGGCTTTTTGATATCGACGCGCGGCAGCCGGGCGGCTCGGGAAAAGAGTGCGTCGGCCGAGATGCCAAGACCGGGAGCGATTGCGCCACCAATAAATTCACCCTTTCTGGAGATCGCATCGAACGTGGTTGCGGTGCCCATATCAACGACGATGCAAGGGCCTCCGAAGCGTTCGAACGCTGCGACACAATTGACGATCCGATCGGCACCAAGCTCAACGGGGTTGTCCGTTAACACCGGCATGCCGGTTTTGACGCCGGGCTCGACGAACAGCGGCTTAACCTTGAAATAAAGTTCGCATACCTGCCGCAAGGTCGAGTCCAAAGGAGGGACGACGGAAGAGATAACGATCCCGTCGACAACGCTAATCTGCAAGCTTTTCAACTCGAATAGATTGCGCAGCAGGACACCAAACTCATCGCTCGTCTGTACGGAGGACGGCGTCGTGATGCGCCAGTTCGCTACCATCACGGGGCCTATGGCCGGTTCGGTTGCTTCACTCGCCAACTGATAAAGCCCAATCACCGTGTTGGTATTGCCTACATCCAGTGCAAGTAGCATTGCTGCCTCTTTCGTGTCGGTTACTGCTCACGGACCCCGCCCGAAAGGACAATGTGTAGCACACCATCGTCTCCAGCGACGCGCAGAAAACCGCGTGCATCGAGCCCATCTGTCACGCCAGTATAGCCGCCGTCTTCCTCGACTCTTACTCGTTTTCCGCGTATCCAGCTCGATGATGCCGCAAATCTTTCCAGCAGGCCCGCACTAGTAGACGTTCCCCGTAACTCGGTCTCAAGCAGGGAAACCTCGCGCGCCAGTGCCTGGAGAAATTCGATAAGGATCTGTTCTCGTGGCCATGATCTTCCGGTCTCGTGTTGCAAAGAGGTGGCAAGAGTTTCCAACTCAGGAGGGAAACTCTTATGGTTCACATTGATGCCAACGCCCACGACTGCGTACCGAAGCATCGCAGGTGCCGGCGATTGCGGTGCGATGGCGGAGGTTTCCACCAGTATGCCACCGCACTTTCTATTGCCGATCAAGAGATCATTCGGCCAGCGAATATCGGGCGTCAAGCCGGTTACGGTGGCGATGGCCGTCTTTACTGCAAGACCGGTGGCGAGAGACAACCACAACGCCTCAGTCAACGCCATCTGGGGACGCAGCAGTGCGCTGACGTAGAGCCCATTGCCTGCCGCAGAGTGCCACGCATGACCGCCTCGTCCTCGTCCCGCAGTCTGCTCGTCGGCTACCCATACGCTGCCGTTTGCTGCCCCCGACTGCGCCGCCTCCAGCGCCGAAGCGTTCGTTGACCCCACGGAAGAAAGATGATGCAGATGGCCTGCGAAGATGGTTCCAGCAAGAGATGCATCGACGCTGGATCGATCGAATGAGTCGGTCAACGCCATCTTTAAAAGATATCCGCAGTGATGCGCATGCTCAGGTCGGCTGCAGATGCAGAGTGAGTGAGGGCTCCGACGGAGACGAAGTCCACTCCTGCCAATGCATACTTTCGCACCGTCTTGAGGTTCATATTGCCGGAGGCTTCGATCGACGCATTTGGCAGTGCTGCGCGAATCTGTTTGACTGCCTTTTTCACCTGGGATGGCGTCATGTTGTCGAGAAGAATCGAGTCGGCTCCGCCAGCGATAGCCTGTTGGAGCTCGATCTGTGAGCGGACTTCCACCTGGACCTGTTGGCCGGTCTTGCGGTTTTTCAGTGCGCGTTCGAGCACTGCGGGGAGACCGCCACCGAGAGATATGTGGTTATTTTTGATGAGGATGCCGTCCTGCAGGTCGAGACGGTGGTTGACGCCGCCACCGCAGCAGACGGCGTATTTATCGAGGGCGCGGAGGCCGGGGATGGTTTTGCGTGTGTCCAGCACCTTGGTTTTGGTGCCGTTTACCGCTTTGACGAACTCGTTGGTGAGGGTGGCGATGCCAGTCATGCGCTGCATGAGGTTGAGGATGACGCGCTCGCAGGAGAGGAGAGCGGCGGCGTTGTGGCGGATGACAGCGAGGGTCTGACCTTTTTTTACTTTGACGCCGTCGAAGATTTCGGGGTGGCTGACGACCTCGAAGCGGCCTACGGGTGCAGGGGACATGCGGGCGAAGATCTCTAGAAACACGGGGATACAGCCCAGGCCGGCAACGACGCATGACTGCTTGGCGATGATGGTGCCGGAGGCGCGGAGGTTCGAGGGGATGGTTAATGCTGTGGTGATATCGTTGGCGACTTTGTCTTCGGCCAGCGCCGCTTCGAGAATTGCGCTTACCCGCTTACTCTTCCAGTCCATTTAGCAATCCTAAACCTGTTTTTGGGAGATTTTTTTTCTGACGCTGGTTCGGAGCGAATTATGGTGACTTATGGGCGTTTTTTGAGGGGGTATTCGAAAAGGATGGTGCTTTTGCGTGGTGTTTTTGTGGTGAAGTTGTGGTGGATGGTGTGGTTATCGCGGCTTATTGACGGTCATTTTTCAGTGCGGGAAAATACGCCACACTTTTAAAATATTTCTGTGGAAATTTTCAGAGAGCATCAACTGTCTTTGCGATAGAGGAGGTTGCGCATGGCCTGTCGGCGGGCTTCGTTGGCTTCGCGCTGGTTCTTGCGCTCGTCGGCGCTCATGGGGCCTTTGGGTGCAGAGCTCGTTGTCTCTTCGGCGCTGCACTCGGGGCAGCGATTGGCGAAGCCGGGCTTGCCGGGTTTGAGTTCGAACTCTTCGGAGCAGATGGCGCAGACTTTGATTGGGAATGGCATAACAGGTTCTATTTTAACGGAACCAGAAGTTTTAACGAAACCAGAATGGAAGCGTCGATTGAGCTGAGCGATTGGCGAGGTTATGTTTTGTCGGGGGCCGGGGTCGAGGCTGGAGTTGAATCGAGGTACTTGATGAGGATGGCTTCGTTGCCGATCTCGTTGTAGATGAGCTCGTCGACGGTGCCTGCGGCGAGGAGGAGACCATAGCCTCCGGCGCGCATTCCCTCTTCTTCGCGCTGTGCGATGTGGGCCGTGGGATCGGGCGAATCGTGATTGGCTGCAAGGGTGATGGATTCCTGACGGAAGCCTGCGCCGGGGTCGCGTACGCGGAAGACCATGGAGCGGGCGGTGCGGATGGCGGTGACTTCGACGGCTTGTTCGGGGTTGAAGGCTGCGCCGTGTTCCATGGCGTTGAGGAGGATCTCGCGGAGCGCCTGGAGCATCTCGTGCCGGGCGTCTTCCGGGAGTTGAGCGCTGAGTTCTTTGGCGAATGCCATAAGCCGTTCGGCGGTGATGAGGCGGCTGTGGACGCGGAGAGAGACCCAGCCGGGGCGGGCGGAGAGGATTTCGATGTCGTCGCGTGACTGAGTGTCGGATGCTGCGCGAGCGACGAGGCTTGCGATCTCGTGGGTGTCGAACGGAGGGGAGAAAAAGGCGAAGACCCGGGCACGCAGCGCCGCGATCACTTCATCGGGAGTGCTTTTATGCGCGAGCACAATGCACTTGATGCCGGGCCGGATGGAACGGATCTCTTCGAGAAACGCGAGGCCTTCTTCGATGGCGTTGTAGGCGCTGGTGATGACGACACCGAAGGCTCTGGTGCGGAGGCGCTGAAGGGCATCGGCGTGGCCGGCGGCATACTCCATAGGCAGAGAGGCAGCGACGAGACCGTCGCCGATTGCGTGGTTGACCTGGTGGCTTCCGATGATGAGAACCCGGCTCATAGCGTGCTCCGAGACGATGGATCAATTGATTTTAGATCAATCGCTTATGCGTTATGCGTGTGGCAGGGTTTCGCTACGTCGAAATCTTCGGTGCTGCGCTCAGGATGGCACTCCTTATAGAAACCAGGGACTAAAGACCCAGCCATATTGTCGATACTGCCTAAGAATCCGTTTAAAGACTCTGGGGTTTGTGGCTTTGCGACGTGAAAGAACAAGCAACGACAAGAGCAAAATGCGGGGATCTCTCCGCTGCGTCGCGCGATGAGGCTGCGCGACTTCGGTCGAGATGACAGCTTTTTTCGAGGTGTCAGCTTTTTTTCGAGGTGACAGCTTCTTTTCGAGGTGACGGCCTCTTTTCGAGGTGACAGCTTCTTTTCGAGTTTTTAAACAGGTTCTAAGGATTCTTCGTGAAGACCTGGCTATCTCCGGCTCGCCAGGTTTTTCCATTGTCGAAACTCATCTCGTAGAGCGAGTGAAACGCCGTGGCGGACTCTCGCTGGAAGGTAAACCGTTCCAACGCGAAACGTGCGCGCAGCTCCGAGTCGCTTTGGAAGACAACCTTGCCCTCTTGCCATCCGCGACTGCGAAAGACCCTTGCTCCCGATTCGTGGTTGCTCGTCAACAACATCACGAGATCGCCGGAGATTGAATCCATGCTCCAAAGCGCGATGAATTCAAAGGTGTTCGGCGATCTCTCTTTTTGGCGAACGAGGATGCACTGATTGGCAAGGTCGGGAACGAAGCTGAAGTCCGATTCAATCTCCTTTCCTGTGGTGAATTTTCCTTTTCCAACCCAATCGCCGCTGAAGTAGTCCAATACGTCTGGCGGCAGAATTGCTTTCTGCTGTG
>JBDTEQ010000014.1:0-10119 GCA_039922475.1 Edaphobacter sp. | reverse complement strand
ATTTCACCCTCCAATGAGAAAATAGAACTGCATGCTCCAACTCTCCTCAGCCGGCAAACGCTTCGGCCAAAAACTCCTCTTCGAAGACGCCAACTGGCTCATCACACCGGACGAGCGCACCGGCCTCGTCGGCGGCAACGGCACCGGCAAATCCACGCTCCTCAAAATCATCGGCGGTATCGAAACCCTCGACTACGGCCAGCTCACCCGCGTCAAAGGCATGACCCTCGGCTACCTCCCGCAGGACGGCCTCGCCCTCCGCGGCAAAACCGTCTTCGCCGAGTGCCTCTCCGTCTTCGACCACCTCCACGCCCTCGAAGCTGAAGCCGAACAGATCACCCACACCCTCTCCACCGCCGACCCCAAATCGAAAGAGTACGCCGCCGCCGCCGACCGCTACTCCGACATCGCCGACCAGCTCCACGTCCACGACATCTACACCCTCGACGCGCAGGTCGGCGCAGTCCTCGGCGGCCTCGGCTTCACCAAAGAAGACTGGGAGCGCAAGACCGAAGAGTTCTCCGGCGGCTGGCAGATGCGCATAGCGCTCGCGAAATTGCTCCTGCAAAAACCCAGCCTCCTGCTCCTCGACGAGCCCACCAACCACCTCGACCTCGAATCTCGCAACTGGCTCGAAAACTATCTCCACGACTACCCCAACGCCTACATCCTCATCTCGCACGACCGCTACTTCCTCGACGTGACGGTCAATAAGACCATCGAGCTATGGAACAAGCGCATGCACGTCTACCACGGCAACTACGAAAAGTACGTCACGCAGAAAGAAGAGCGCCGAACGCAGTTAATGAGCGCCTACAAAAATCAGCGCGACCGCATCGAGGCCCTCGAAGCCTTCATCAACCGCTTCCGCGCCCAGGCGACCAAGGCCAAGCAGGTCCAGTCCCGCATCAAAGAGCTTGAAAAGATCGAGCGCATCGAGATTCCCGAAGAAGAAGCCACCATCCACTTCTCCATCCCGCAGCCTCCCGCCAGCGGCCGCACTGTCATCGAAGTCTCCGACCTCAAAAAAATCTACCCCACCCCAACCGGCGGCGAAAAACTCATCTTCGAAGGCCTCAACTTCACCATCGAGCGCGGCGACCGCATCGCCCTTGTAGGAGCCAACGGAGCAGGCAAGTCCACTCTCATCCGTCTCCTCAGCCGTCAGGAAGAACCAACCGCAGGCACCATCCGCGAAGGCCACAACGTCCTCACCGACTTCTTCGCCCAGGACCAGTACAAAGTCCTCGACCCCAACGCCGTCATGCTCGACGACATCTCCGGCTCCAGCCCCAAAGTTCCCGTAGTCGAACTTCGTTCCCTCCTCGGCTGCTTCATGTTCTCCGGCGACGACGTCTTCAAAAAACTCGGAGTCCTCTCCGGCGGCGAGCGCAACCGCTACGCCATGGCCAAGATGCTCGTCTCGCCCAGCAACTTCCTTCTCCTCGACGAGCCCACCAACCACCTCGACCTCCGCGCCAAAGACGTCCTCCTCGACGCCATCCGCAACTTCACCGGCACCGTCCTCTTCGTCTCCCACGACCGCTACTTCATCGACGGCCTCGCCACCCGCGTCTTCGAAGTAGAAGACCGCCGCCTCCACATCTACCCCGGCAACTACGAGGACTACCTCTGGCGCAAACAAGGCGGCCCCGAAAAAGTAACCAAACAGATTACAAACTCACTAGCGCCTGCCCCAAAGCCACCATCGTCGAATGGAGCCACGAGGGGAAGTGTCAGCACAGAACCGGGTGCCCCAGCTTTAGGGGGAGCCAAAGAACCGGGTGCCCCAGCTTTCGGGGGAGATACGAAACCGGGTGCCCCAGGTCTCGATTCTGAGACCTGGGTTCCCGAAGCACCACAAACGCAACCGGCAGTCCCAATCGTCCCCATCAAACGTCTCAACCCCATCAAACTCAAACAACTCGAAGACCGCCTCCAACAAGCCGAACGGGAGATCCCCCGCCTCGAATCCGCAATCACCGCCGTCGAAGCCAGTCTGGGCAACTTCACCTCCGCCGACCAATCCCAGAAAGACGCCGCCGAGCTCGAAGCCCTCCGCACCCGGCGCACAGCCACATTAGCCGAATGGGAAGAACTCTCCCTGACCCTCGAAGAACAACAACTCGCCTGAAGCTTTTCCTCAGATTTATTTCAAAAAGTTGGCGTGTTTTTCGTCACCACCAAAAACCACACAACTCACCATGTTTCACCACCCGAAATGACACAATCACCACGCTGAAAACCACAAAAATCACCCGTATTTCGCAAAACCCCCGCCAAAAACCACCTCAAGAAAAATTTATCTTCCTTCACGCAGCCGAGTCGCCAGCCGCTCCGGCAACCCCGCCATCAAAATCCGTCCCTGCGCCGCCGTCACATCATACGGAACCCGTCTGTATTCAATCGTCCGTGCCTCGGAGTCATACACCACAAACGCCGCCCGCCAATCGCAATCCCGCGGCTGCCCCACCGACCCCGGATTGATAAGATGCCGCGCCCCCTCTGGAATCGCCATCATCCAGCTCTCCGCCTCATGCTCCGTACAGTACTGCGGTTTGATCTCATGCAAGTCATGCTGCTTCTGCGAGAACCCGCCCTGCAGATGCGTATGCCCAAAGAACGTAATCGCCGTCCCCATCTGCTGCAGCGGAGCCCACGCATCCCGCATGCTCAAAATGTACTGGTCTTCATTCAGCGGCGACCCATGCACGCAGGTCACTCCCGGCTCCTCCGGCTGAATCGGTCCCGCCGGCACCGCCCGCAGCCAAGCCAGATTCTCCGCAGTCAACTCCTTCTGTGTCCACATCGCCGCCGCCCGCGCCACCGGATTGAACCCCAGCGCTGAAGTCAACCCTGCGCCAACCCGGTCATGGTTCCCCCGAACATTCACCTGCGCCTTCGCCCGCATCAGGTCGATCACCTCATTCGGACTCCCGCCATACCCCACCATGTCGCCCAGGTTCCAAAGCGCGTCATATGGCCCTGCGGCGGCAAGAACTGCGTTCAGTGCTTCGAGGTTCCCGTGGATATCCGAAAGTACAAGCGCGCGCATGAAGTTGAAAATGCCCTGACGACCAATTTCTTAGTCTATAGACATTTCCTCATCTACGAAACCACCGCTCGTCGCACAGGACGCAATCAAATTGTAGAAGCCAGCGGTCGCGTCCGATCCGTCTTCATCGTCGGAGCCGAAGCCAGCAGCCTCCGCGTATAAGCGTGTTGCGGTCTCCGAAACAACTCCCCCACCGAAGCCTCTTCCACAATCTCTCCTTGCTGCATCACCGCCACGCGGTCCGCCACCTGCGCCACCACCGCCAAATCATGCGAGATGAAGAGCATCGCCAACCCGTGCTCTCGCCGCAGTCCATTCAGCAACTCAAGAATCTGTGCCTGCACCGTTACATCCAGCGCCGTCGTCGGTTCATCGGCAATCAGCAGTCGAGGCCGATTCACAATCGCCATCGCAATTAGAATCCTCTGCCGCTGCCCTCCGGAAAACTGGTGCGGATAATCCTTCGACCTTCGTTCTACCTCCGGCAACCCCACCTCCTCCATCGCCGCCAACACCTTCGTCCGCACTGCCCTGCGCGACTCCGCCGGATGATGCGCCCTCACCGCCTCGGCAATCTGCGCCCCCACCGGCATCACCGGATTCAGCGCCGTCATCGGCTCCTGAAAGATCATGGCAATCTCCCGCCCCCGTCGTCGCCGCATCGCCTCCTCCGGAAGCCGCAACAAATCCCCTCCGTCAAATTCAATGGTTCCTGAAACCCGAGCCGTCTCCGGCAAAAGCCGCAGCACCGCTAGCGAAGTAGCCGACTTTCCCGAACCCGACTCCCCCACCAGCCCCAGCGTCTCCCCCGAATTGATATGGAACGAGATCCCCTTTACCGCCGCCTGCTGCCCAAATGCAATCGATAAATCCCTCACATTCAGCAGCGCCGCATCGTCCATGCTTCGTATACTAGCCGAACCGCCGCAGGACTTTGCCCGCCGGATAGCGTCTAATCTCGTTAGCAGACCTATGAGAGCACTCTCCCTCCGCGTTCTTTTCATCGCCGCAACCTTCACCGCCTCTGTCACCGCCCAGATGCACAAGGTCGCCAAGCCCCAGCAGGTTGTTCGCGCCATCGGCGTCTACGAGTGGACCGGTGACTTTGCCAAACCCGCCGCCAGCCGTCTCATCCCGGTCTCCCTGTACATCGACGGACAGTTCCAGGACGCCGGCATCTACATCGCCCGTCCTATTCCCTTCGCCCTTCTCCCCGGCAACCTCTACATCCTCCAGGCTGCCGGCATAGACAAAGGCACACTTGATCTCACTTACGCGCGCCACCTGCAAGCCGTCGCACCCACCGGCGATCTGGCCTACGACGACGGCTGGTTCGGCTACGGCAGCGTCAAGCCTCTCGCCGTGCCAAAGCGGTCTACCCTCAAGCCATCGAAGACACTGCCTGTTCTAGTCGCCTCAAACGACACCAACCGCCCGCACTTCGGCTCGAAGCCAACCAACGACTCCACTACCGCGACCGACAAGCCTGCGAGCACTGCAAGCTCCGACGACCCCGACCGTCCCACCATGAAGCGCCGCACTCCGGCCGCGACCGACAGCTCAGGCACGGCAACAACCAGCACCACCACAACGCCCTCTACAGGAAGCACCCCTGCGGACGACCCCGACCGTCCCACCATGAAACGCCGCGACACCACTCCCGACGCCGCATCGGCGAACTCCGGCGACAACCCAGCCCCCACCGATGATCCTGATCGCCCAACCCTCAAGCGCCACACCCCTGAAGACGCAAAGAAAGCGCAGCTCAACGATTCTGGCAGCGCTACGGGCGTCGATGCTTTGAACAATGATCCCAACCGCCCCAACCTTCACTACGGCAAGCCCGTCAGCGCCATGAACGAAGCTGATCTTCCCCGCCTCACCGGTCTGCCCCCCAATCTCCACCAGATGATCGCCGTCTCCGATGCCGTCAATCGCGACCCCCACCCCTTCGCCCTCGCCTGGGACGACGACGAGCAGCACAAAGCGATCCTCCAGAAGATGCAGACCATGGCCCGCACCCAGCTCGCTGCCTACGGATCGACGCCTCCAACCGCACCCGCGGCAACAGCAGCAACGCACCCAAAGAGGAAGACCACCGCCTCCGCTCGCTCGCACCACGCGGCCCCCATCCCACCCTCGATCTCTCTCCTTGACGAACAGCTCAAGGCATACACCCTCAGCTACGGCGGCGCAGCCACATATGTCTATTCCGCCCACACCGCTGGAACAGGTGCAGCGCTGCGTTACGTCACCGTCGTCGCACAGGACGACGGCCTCGGCAACATCAAGCCCGCCATCCAAAGCGTCACCGACGCCGCCCATCTCGACCGCACCCCGCGCATGCAGTTCGTCGACGTAGTCGATGCCGACGCCAGCAATCGCGCCAGCCTCCTCTTCGAACTCCGCAGCCAGAACGTTCGCCAGTTCGCCCTCTACCGCGTCATCGCCTCCCACTCCGAACAGATCTTCCTCACCGGCACCACTCAGTAACGACCTGAATCACCATCTGACTGCGTTCCCACGAGAGTAAAATTCCACTGTACGCAGGAGTCACAGGAGGTTCTATGCACCACCTCTCCATCCTCATCCTTCTCGCAAGCTCTGCCACCCTCGCACAAAACCCCACGGTCGCCCCCGCCCAAAAAGCCACGACCTACATCCTTCCTGCATCGGCCACCGGCTGCCCCATCAGCTTCTTCGCCAGCCGTCAGGGCGGTCTTCACGCCATGACAGCCAGCGATGAAAAGAAGCTCGGCCCCGGACAGGGTCTCCACTTGACCCTCGGGCAGCCCTTAAAGTCCGACATCCAGAGCATAGAGGTCACCGTCTATGCCAGCTCCTTGAAGCCGCGAACTCTGCTTCTCGACGACTCATCTCCCGATACCATCTCAAAGACCTTCACGATCGAGCGTCAGACCGGCCAGGTCAGTCTCACCGAAGCCGATGTCTGGATGCATCAGGCAGGTTCCGTTCGCTTGGCGGACCTTATCTCCATCGTCTACACCGACGGCACCACCTGGCGCCCAACCGGAAACAGCCCGAAGTGCCAGGCCGTCCCCTCCAACTTCCTCCTCGTCGGTGTCAGATAATCCGCAGACAAAGATACCGGTCGATAGAGAACACGCGAAGGCCATAGCACACGCATAAGCTAAAGTAACCAGAGTGCAGAAACTAGGCCTCATCGCCGGCAACAGTCGTTTCCCCTTCCTCCTGCTCGACGCAGCGCGCGCCCACGGCCTCACAGTAGTTGTCGCCGCCATCAAGGAAGAGACCGATCCTGAAATCGACGCCCGAGCCGCCGCCGATCCCGACATCCACGTCCACTGGATCTCCCTCGGCGAACTCTCCCGCCTCATTGAAACCTTCCACGCCGAAGGTGTCACTCGAGCCGTCATGGCCGGTCAGGTCAAGCACAAGCAGATCTTCTCCAGCATCCGTCCCGACTGGCGTCTAGCCAAACTCCTCCTCAACCTGCGCACTCGCAACACCGACATGCTCCTCGGCGCAGTCGCAAAGGTTCTCGGCGACGAAGGAATCGAACTCATCTCCTCCACCACCTACCTCGAGCCACTCCTGGCGAAGCCGGGCGTCCTCACCCAGCGCTCTCCGGACGAAGAGGAACAAAAGGACATCGTCTACGGTCGCACTGTCGCTCGGGCCATTGCTGCTTACGACCTCGGCCAGACCGTCGTCATCGCCGCCCAGGCCTGTGTCGCGGTCGAGGCCATGGAAGGTACCGACGCCACCATCGCCCGCGCCGGCGAACTCATCCGCACACAGGAATCAGGCGAAGCATCCGACAGCCCAACCACCCTCCGCCGCTCCCTCACCGTAGTAAAGGTAGCCAAGCCCAATCAGGACATGCGCTTCGACGTCCCGGTTATCGGTGTTGCAACCATTCGCACCATGCAGACCGCCGGCGCAACCTGCCTCGCCATCGAAGCAGGGAAGACCCTTCTCTTCGACCCCTCCGCCACCGTAGCCGCCGCAGACCTTGCAGGCATCGCCATCGTTGCAGACTAGTCTCGTTACACGACCTGCTCAATTGACACAGTCTTGTAAAGATATTGTCACCATCCTGCAAAGTATTGATCCAAAGGGGTAAAATTACATCGCGACATCTCGGGCTTGCGTCAAAAACAGCCCTGTCCACGTCTCTTCAAATAGATTGACCAAAAAGGAAAAATATCATGCGCAAAGCAGTTTGGATCACAGCAATTCTCGCCGTCGTAGCAGCCTGTGGCTTCGGAATCAAGGCTCATGCAGCCCCCGCATCCGACATCATTCAGGTTGGTGCCACAGCACCCAACTTCACCCTGCCCTCGCAGGAAGACAAGCTCATCAGCCTCAGCGAGTTCAAAGGCAAGTGGGTCGTCCTCTACTTCTACCCCAAGGACCAGACCCAGGGATGCACCATCGAGGCCCACAACTTTCAGCGCGACCTCGATAAGTATCATGCCCTCAACGCCGTCGTCCTCGGTGTCAGCCTCGATACCGTCGAGAGCCACAAAGAATGGTGCGCGAAGGATACCTTCAACTTCAAGATGCTTGCCGACCCCGATCACAAAGTCGTAGACCTCTATGGCGTTCCCGTTATGACCCACGGCGACATGAAGTACGCCAGCCGCGACACCTTCCTCATCTCGCCCTCCGGTAAGATCGTCAAGGTCTGGGAGAAGGTCAATCCCAACGTCCACAGCGGAGAGGTCCTCGCCGAGATCACAGCCAGCAAGAAGTAAATCCGTACCAGCAGACGCAAAAAGGCCCGGGCTCTCAATTGAGGAGTCCGGGCCTATTTGCTTGCCTTAGACGTGCTTACTTCTTCTTTGCAGTCTTCTTTGCTGCCTTCTTTGCGGGCTTCTTTGCTGCAGCCTTCTTCGCTGCCTTCTTTGCGGGCTTCTTTGCTGCTTTCTTAGTTGCCAAGGTAATACCTCTCTTTGTTGATTTTTTAGTGCTCTTTTTGCCGGCCACCTTCTTACGAGTGACCCCGCCGCCGCGACGAGCACTTAACTTCTTCGCAGCAGACTTCGATTGGCTAGAGCTCTTCTTCTTCGCCAGAACTTTTTTCCCAGCCTTCTTCACAGCCGGAGCTTTCTTCTTCGCCGAAGCCTTTTTCGCAGCCTTCTTTGCGGGCTTAGTTTTCTTCTTCGCGACCTTCTTTGTTGCCTTCGCCGGCGCAGCCTTCTTGACGGCCTTCTTCGCCGGAGTCGCTGCTTTTTTTACAGCTTGTGCCGGTTTTGCAGTTGCAGTTGTAGCGACGCTCTTCTCGGGTAAAGCCGAGGGCCTGGTCGGGGGCTCGTAGCTCCTCACCGGCGACGGCGGCAGCGCAAAGATTGTTGCCTCCTCTGCATGTGTCTCATGCAGTCTATCGTCATCCGTCTCTTCATCGTCATCGGAGGTCATCGTCACTTCTTCTTCCTCGTCATCGGTTTCAAAGCGACGGTGCATATCGTCATGCTCGTCTTCATCGCCATAGTGGTGATCGTCGTCTGCTGAGGTTGCGTATAGCTTGATCGTATCGTCAAACATCATCGTCTTTTTCCCCTCACTGCTTTGTGCTTCTCACCACTCTTTAGTTTCTGTCTTCCGAGTACGATGCACGGAAAATCATCGTTACTTCCTGGTACGTGATGCTAGCAACAGGATGCATCCAAGCGCCACCGATAGCAAGCAATCTTTTTCGTCGGGTAACTTTTCGTACAGCTTTTTATTTCATCTTTGGGAGTCGTGGGCTGCTTCATCGCGCCTTTTTTTTCTTTGCAGTCGACGAAGTCTTCTTCGACTTTGAAGTCGAATGTTTCGAATCAACATGCGCAGAAGCCGCATGGGCAGTGGTCGCCGCAGCGTTCGTACGATGCTTCCCGCGCAGCAGTCTGTGGTGTGCGCGCGTAACAGGCGCAAGCTTAATCGGCTCCGCAATCGTGAGTGAGCCTCCAGGTTTCACTACACTCGACGAAAGATGGTTCCATCGCTTCAACTCTTCAACAGAGACCCCGAACCGATCGGCAACTGTAATCAAAGTATCGCCGCGTCGCACGCGATAACGCTGTGGCCCCGCGTTAGCCGTAGCACTGGCAACAGGGACAACCAGCTCGTCTCCAGCATCCACCCCATTATCTTCCGTCAATCCATTCACCTTGGCGATATCGTTTGCATGCGTATGAAACCCAATCGCGATACCGTCCAGCGTCTCACCGCTGCGTACAACATGAAAACGCCAACTGGCGCGCTTGTCTTCGGGAATATCTTTAATGCGTGTTGCAAATACATCCTGCGTGCCTACAGGGATGCGCAGATCGAATGGCATGTCCCGCGGTGTTGTCATCCGCAGCAAGCTTGGATTCAATGCAACGATCTCCGAGAGCGATGAATTGGTCACGTCGGCAACCAGGCGCAGATCGATCGCATAATCGACCGTAACCGTATCCGACATCACCGTTGCATCCGGTACGATCTTGTCGAGTCCATACTGTTCCGGATTTTTCGCCATGATGATTGCCGCAATGATTCCCGGCACATAGTTTTTTGTCTCGGCGGGAAGGACATTGCGCCGATACAACTCCCAGAAGTCCGCATAGCCCGTACGCATCACCGCGCGCTGTACATTCCCTGGGCCCCAGTCATACGCTGCCATTGCGAGATACCAGTCGCCGAACTGGTTGTACAAAGTCTTCATGTACTTCGCATAGGCGATCGACGACTTCTCCGGATCGAACCGTTCATCGAACCAGCCATTTCGCGTCAGGCCATACGCGCCTGTAGGCATGAACTGCCACATCCCTCCCGCGCCCGAACGCGCATTCAGTGCCTGCGGCTGAAACCCCGATTCCGCAACCGCCAGATAAATCAAATCCTGCGGGACGCCTTGATCGCGCAGATTCTTCGAGATCATCTCCTTGTACTTTCCTGCTCGCTCCAGCGACCGCAACAGATGTGCATGACCTGCAGGAGAGTTCGAGAAGTAACTGATGAACCCCGCCACATAGTCATTCACCACCAGCGGAAAGTCGGACTGTGTCGTCTTCAACTCCGCCGTAACCTTCGCAGTCAACGCAGCGTTC